>JADDQX010000032.1:7831-11156 GCA_016781115.1 Actinomycetota bacterium
TTACGCTGAGGCACCTCGACCGCAACGACCTCATCGTCGAAACGGCCGCTGTCGCGCGCGTCGACCGCGCGCCGATGACTCTCCAGCGCGAAAGCGTCTTGTTCCTCGCGTGTGATTCCGTACTCGCGGCCGTTGATCTCCGCGGTCTCGCCCATCGCGTGACAGCCCCAGAGCTCCTTCATCCTCGGGTTCACGAAGCGCCACCCGATCGTGGTGTCGTAGACCTGCGGCGTGCGGTCGAAGGCCCTCTCTGCCTTCGCCATCACGAACGGCGCCCGCGTCATCGATTCACTGCCACCGGCGATGGTGACCTCGGCCTCTTCCGAGCGGATCTCCCTATAGGCGCAGTTCACCGCCTCGAGGCCCGAGCCGCACAGCCTGTTCACCGTGGCTCCAGGGACCTCCACCGGAAGTCCCGCGAGCAGGAGAGCCATCCGCGCGACGTTGCGGTTGTCCTCGCCGGCTTGGTTGGCGGCGCCCCAGACAACGTCGTCGATAGCGTCGTGGGGAACGCCGGTTCGTTCCACCAGGGCCTCGATAGCGTGGGCCGCGAGGTCGTCGGGTCGCACGGAGGCGAGAGCGCCGCCGAACCGCCCCATCGGCGTCCGCACCGCGTCGACCACGAAGACGTCTCTCATACGCAGCAATCTATCCGCTCTAGATCTCCAGAGACGAGTACGCGATGACACCCCTGTTCAGTGAGTCGATCGCGGCGCGGACCTTCTCCGCGAGGGCTTGCGTCGGCGCGATCTCTTCCAGTTGCCGCAGCAGATCCACCAGCTGCTTGATCGAACGGACGAAGTCGCCCGGAGCGTCATCTTCCGCCAGCACCTTCTCCAGCGGCGCTCCCGAGGCCCAGCGGAAAGCTTTGCGGGCGAAGCCTGGGTCCGGCTCCCGTGTCAGGTCGAGCCCTCTCGCATCCTCTTCCCGCCGCACCTGCCGCCACAGCTTCATGACCTGCCTCCACACCTCTGCGGCTCCCGCCGTGGGCATGTCGTGGACCACCGCGGTCTCCGGCCCACGCGTCTCGTATACGAGGGTCGAGCACACCGCCGCCAGCTCCGCCGGCTCGAGCTCCTCGAACAACCTCCGCTCGATGGCCTCCACCACGAGGAGGTCCGACTCGTTGTAGACGCGGGTGAGCGTCTCGCCCTTGCGGGTCAGCATCCAGTCCTTCACGTAGTCCAGTTGCTCCAGGACCGCCAGGACCTGATCGAAGCGCTTCGCCAGCGTGCCCGTGCGCCTCTGCATCCGGCGGTCGATGCTCTTCAGCTCACGCTCTAGGCGGGCTGCGCGTTCCGCATAGTGGAGGTGGCGCTTCTTCTCGGGGCAGCTGTGACAGGGATGCAGCTCCACCTCGTCGCGCAGCGATCGGAGGCCCGACGGCGCCACGAGATCCTCGGCGCGCTCCCTTACCCGCGCCGGCGTCACCTCGAGCCGAGCCAGGCTGCGGCCGAGGTCGCGTCGCGTTTTGGCATCGCTCGTCTGAAATCCGCGCGGCAGAGGGAGCTTCGCCACCGGCTGCGGAGGCTCGCGGAAGTCCGCGGGCGAGAAGCGGATCAGCGAGCGCTCGTCCGAGAGCAGCAACACGCGCGGCGCCCGCTCCGACCGGCGCTGTGTGACCTCCATCACCGCGTAGCGCCCTTTGCGCTTGCCGGCGGGGATCTCGATGACGTCGCCGGGGCGTAGGCGCCCGATCGCGTCGAGGACTCGGGCCCCTTTCGTTCCTCCCGACGGACGATGGCCGTCGTGCTCCTTCAGGCGCTCCAGCAGGGTCCGGTACTCCGCGAAGTCGCCCAGGTCGCACCCCATCCGGTCCGTGTAGGTCGCGAGGTACGCGGCATCCTTCTCGCGCTTACGTTCCAGACGGACGACGTCCCGATCCGCCTGGAACTGCGCGAACGACGAGTTGACGAGGTGCTCCGCCTCGGAGTGGTCGTAGTTGCGAACGAGGTTGACCGTCATGTTGTACGACGGCCGGAAAGACGACTGCAGCGGGTACGTGCGCGTGGATGCAAGCCGCGTGATCCCGTCGAACGGGATGAAGCGTTGCAGCAGCACCACGCTGTGACCGATCTCGTCCTTGCCCCTCCGTCCCGCCCGGCCCGACAGTTGCGTGTACTCGCCGGGGGTCATCTGCTCGTGCTTCTCTCCGGTGAACTTCATCAAGCTCTCGATCACGACGCTGCGCGCGGGCATGTTGATCCCCAGGGCCAGCGTTTCGGTGGCGAAGACGACCTTGACCAAGCCGCGTGCGAAGAGATCCTCGACCGCCTCCTTGAAGGGCGGGATCATCCCGGCGTGGTGCGCGGCGATCCCCCGCCGCAGTCCGTCGATCCATTCGTCGTAGCCCAGCACGTCGAGTTCGTTGGGCGGCAGGTCCGCCACGCGCATGTCTGCGTACTCGATGATGGAGCACGCTTCGTCGGAGGAGGTCAGACGGATCCCCTCCCGCAGGCACTGCCTGACCGCCTCGCTGCACCCCTTGCGCGAGAAGATGAAGTAGATCGCCGGAAGCATCCGCTCGAAGCTGAGCCGCTCTATGACGTCTGAGCGCCACGGAACCCGAGCCCGCTTCTGCGGAGGCCTCTTCCCGCCGCGGCCCGGACGCGCCGCTCCCGAACTCCGCCGCCGGTCCAATTCCCGGCCGCGTGGGTTGGGTACCACGGAGCCGTCCGGCTGCTTCACGAACATCGGAAGGAGCTCGTCGCCGGCGAAGTACCAGTGCTCGAGATCCACGGGGCGCTTCTCTTCGATGATCACCTCGGTTCGGCCGCGCAGCGTCTGGAGCCATTCGCCGAACTCCTCGGCGTTGGAGACGGTCGCGGACAGAGACACGATCTGAACGTCGACCGGAAGGTGGATCAGGATCTCCTCCCACACCGCGCCGCGGTACGGATCCTGGAGGTAGTGGACCTCGTCGAGCACGACGTAACGCAGACCCGCGAGGGCCGCAGAGTCCTCGTAGATCATGTTGCGAAGCACCTCGGTCGTCATGACGACCACCGGCGCGTCGCCGTTCAGGGAGTTGTCGCCGGTCAGCAGACCGACATTGGCTCCGCCGTGCATCTCCAAGAAGTCGCCGTACTTCTGGTTGGACAGCGCCTTGATGGGGGTCGTGTAGAAGGTCTTTCCGCCGCGGTTCATCGCCAGCCACGCCGCGAATTCCCCCACGACCGTCTTGCCGGCGCCGGTGGGCGCGGCAACGAGGACCGAGGCCCCGCCCACCATCGCGTTGCAGGCGCGCCTTTGGAAGTCGTCGAAGGGGAAGCCGTAGGAGCTTTCGAACTCGGCGACCGCGTCGGCCGAGCGGGCGTTAACCGTC
>JADDQX010000032.1:11202-17773 GCA_016781115.1 Actinomycetota bacterium
CCGCCGTCGTCTCCGGGCTCGACCGGCACCGTCACGGATGGAGCCGGCGGCGTCTGCGCGCCCGACGGTGGCGCCGCGGTCGGCGAGCGGATACCCGACGGGGCAATCTCGGCCTCGTCCCTAGCGTCGTCGAGAACCGCTACGGCCGAGTCCCAGATCGCGGAGGCGGAGGTGACCTGGGTCGTCGCCGTTGCGATCAGCTCCGTCTGGTCCTCACCCTCGAGCCCAGCGGCTACGCCCATCGTGTCCGCCGCATTCTTGTAGAGCTGCAACGATTGGAGGAACAGGTCTCGGGAGGCGCTCGCCTCGTCCGGAGCGATGAACTGAGCCACCTCGGTCTGGGCGGCGGCGAAGTTGTCACTCCACTCTTTCGCCTTGTCTGCCAGGTCCTCGGGGGCCGCGCTCGGAACGGCGGCCAGCTCGGAAGCGGGCGCCGTCACCCTCTGCAGGAGGGCCCGGACCTGGTCCGTGTAATTCTCCAGCGTCTCCTGGGCGAGCTCCTTCTCCTGAGCCGCGCTGCGAGCGTTGTTCACCAGCGCCAGGCCCACGACGATCGCGATGAGCACGGTGATCCCGGCGATCGCCTGGCCCGCGGTCGTCTTGTACCAGGGCGGCTTCTGGGTGCGCCCGACCGGACGCGGGGCCATCGCCGGTCGCCGGCGCGCCTGGCTGCCCCTGCTCTGAGACTTCTTCTTGCCCTTGATCGCCACGGCGGGACTATAAACCGGCGCCCAGGCGCCTCTTCCTCCTGTCGATGACCTTCAGGGCCACGATCGTCCCCTCGTACAAGACGTACAGCGGCAGCGCCATGAGAAGCATCGTGTAGGGGTCCTGGCTCGGCGTCACCACGGCCGCGAGCGCCACGATCGTCACGAAGGCGGCTCGGCGCTGGTGCCGCAACTGCTCGACCGACACCACACCGGCCAACCCAAGGAAGAAGAGCAGCAGGGGCAGCTCGAAGGTCAAGCCGAAGCCGATGAACATCAGCCCGACGAAGTTCAGGTAGGTGTCGGCCCGGAAGAACGGTGTGATGAGACCCTCGCCGAGCCCGATGAGGAAGCGGAGGCCGGGCGCGAGGGTCAGGTAGGCGAACGTGACGCCGACGCCGAACAGCACGACCGACGAAGAGATGAACGGAAGCGCGTACTTCTTCTCTTGAGGGGTCAGGCCAGGGGTGACGAAGGCCCAGACCTGATACAGCCACACCGGCGCCGAGCAGACGAAGCCAACCATCGCGGTGACCTTGAGCCGAACGATGAAGGGTTCCGCCGGACCGAACCCGCTGAGCTCACAACCCTGGGGCCCGAGCATCTGTGCGGGCAGACTGCAGAGCGGATCGAGCAGCCAGCTCAGGATCGGCTCGAAGAAGAAGAAGGCGCCGATGGAGATGGCAACGAAGGCTGCCAGAGAGAAGATCAGGCGCCTGCGGAGCTCGCTCAGGTGCTCCATCATCGTCATCGCCGCCACGTGGTTCTTCCGCCGTCTCTGACGGAGGAAGCTGAGTCTCCGCCGGCGAAGGTTCTGAGGCACGCTCATCAGTTGTCGTGGCCGCCTGCGGCCGGCGGCGCGGGGGCGGTGTCCTCGGGTTCGTCCTCTACGTCGTCGAGGCTCATGCCCTCCTCGAACTCGGCCCTCGCCTCGGACGCCATCCGGCGTAGCTCCGCCAACGTTTTCCCGACCGTTCTTGCGATCTCGGGCAGCCTCTGCGGGCCGAACACGATCAGGGCGATGACCGCCAGCATGAGGATCTCCAGTGGACCGAGAGACGGCATCGCGGAAGTGTAGGAGTTGCTCGAGCGCTAACAGAAAGAGGCGCCGGAGATCCGGCGCCTCTTTGAACTGTGGATGGTGTTACTGCGGATGCGGCCCCATCAGCTCGTCGAGCCAATCGTCCCGCTTCAGGACCTCGTGGAAGGCGAGCAGGTCGTCGTAGTCGATCGGGGGGCCCTGCTTCGGCTCGAGCGCCTCGGCCGGGATGTGCATCAGCATCGGCATGACGCCGCCCGAGAGCAACAGCCGCACGATGCGATCGTCGGCCGGCTTCTCCACGAAGTCTCCGCAGTCGGGGCAGGTGAAGCCGTAGCTGTTCGAGCTGGTCTGGCTCCCGATACGCAAGAGGATGTCCTCGGCGGTCAGGTCGATCTCTCCGCAGCCTGGGCACGTCGCCTTGATGGTGGTCATGGTTCATCTATCGGCGCGACCCGCAGAAGGTTTAGAAGGTTTCACTAGGTAGTTCCCGGCCGGCGATTCCCGCTCAATCGCCCCTCCGCAGTCGCCGATAATCGGGACATGGCCATCTTTCCGCGCGTCCGGAAGGACGACCTCCCCGAAACCGCCGACAAGACGCGGGTCGCGCTCGAGGCGGCGTTGCGGGTCTCTGAGATCGCGTCCTCGGGTGCTCCCCTGCCCGACGCCGTTCAGGGGATGGTCGAAGCGGCCATCGAGCTGATCGAGGCGGAGCAGGGCTCCATCATGTTGCTAGAGGAAGACGGCCAGACCCTGACGCTCGTCGCGTCGTACGGGTTGCCATCCGAGGTCCCACTCGGCCACTCGATCCGCGTCGGCGAGAGCGTCGCAGGTCGCGTTCTGGCCACCGGAAAGCCACTACTCCTGGGCGCCATCGATCGCGACGCCTTCGTCAACTTCGTCCCGAAGAGTCGCGCGATCTCGTCCTCCATCGTCGTTCCACTGCGCGTCCAAGGCCGCGGCACCGGCGTTCTCAGCCTCGCGGTGACCGAGGCACCGGCGAGCTTCGGCGACGAGGACCTGCGGGTCGCTCAGATGTTCGCGGATCAGGCCGCCGGGCTGCTCTATCGGGCGCGGTTGCACGAACAGGCGGAACATCGGTCCTCCGACCTGATGGCGCTTGTTGAATCCAGCCGAGGTCTGCTCGGGAGCCTGGACGTCGAGGAGCTTCTTCAAAGCGTGCTGGACGGCGGGGCTCGGCTCGCGGGTTCGACCGAGGGGTTCGCTTGTCTCTTCGACACCGATACCGGCGGCATCAGCCGCGGCGTCTTCCGCGGGTTCCCGAAGGACCGGATCCGCTCCCTGCTCGACCTAGCGCCCGTACAAGACGCGATCGAGCGCAGCGACGTCACGATGTTCGAGGACGCGGAGCGGCGCCAGATGGTGGCGGTCGGGCTCCGCACCACGAGGGGCAGCACCGGCGTGATGGTGGTCCCCGCCGCACGCGACATCATCGAAGAACGGAGACACCTCTTTCGTGCCTTCGCGCAACAGGGCGGCACCGCCATCGGCGCCGCGGAGTTCCACCATGAGGTCGAGCGCAAAGAGACGGAACTGACCGCGATCATCCAGGGGGTGCCGAACCCGATCCTCCTGGTGGATGCGCGCGGGAAGCTCGTGGCGGTCAACCCGTCCGCCGAGACGCTGTTCGGGATCTCCGGCATGTTCGCTGCGGGCGCGCCGGCGGTGGGAACCGTCGGTCATCCCGAGATCGAGCGTCTGCTCACCGCCGAGGGAGAGCTTCAGGCGGAGGTCGTCGCCGGCAACCCTCCACGCACCTACAAGGTCCGTGTTACGGACGTCCACGTCCCCCGCGCTCCCATGGGACGCGTCCTGATCATGGACGACGTGACTTCAGAGCGCGAGATCGTGCAGACGCAGCGAGATTTCGTCGCGATGATCGGGCACGAGCTGCGTACACCGCTCACGATCATCAAGGGGTTCGCCCGCACGTTGTTGCGGCGTATCGACACCGTCAAGCCGGAAGACGCGAGCGAGGCTCTGAAGACGATCGATGTGCGCGCCGCGCAACTCGAGCGCCTGATCGAAGACCTGCTCTACGTTTCGAAGATCGAGTCGCGAGAGGCCCAGCTTCGGATCGAACAGGTCGAGATCGGCGCCCTCGCCCAGACGGTTGCCGAGGAGGTGATCGAGGACTATGGGGACCGGGAGGTGGCGATGGATATCCCTCGAGGTCTCACGTGGCCGTGCGACGAGACGAAGGTGAGCCTCGTGTTGCGCCACTTGATCGAGAACGCGCTGAAGTACTCGTCGGGCCCGCAGCCCATCGTCGTTCGCGCCTCCGAGGATGAAGACGAGCTGCGGATCGATGTGATCGACAAGGGCGTGGGGTTGGTATCCACGGACATCCCCCACATCTTCGAGCGGTTCCGCCAGGTCGATGGTTCCTCGACGCGCGAGCACGGCGGCACCGGCGTCGGCCTCTACCTCTGCGCGCAACTCGTAAGGGTCCACAACGGCCGCATCTGGGTCGACTCGACGTGGGGGAAGGGCTCGACCTTCTCGTTCTCGCTCCCGAAGCGGGCCGTCACCGCAGGGGTCGTGAGGATCCGGTCGAGATCCGCGGCCGAGGGCTGACCCGGCGTCAGTTGTAGCGGCGCGCGATCGCTTCCGCGAATCCCCTGGCCGCTTCGAGCACCGACGCGGGTTGCACGTTCCGTACCTGGTCTCCGAGCCGGAGCGCGAGCGTCGCTCCCCACCTATCGCCGCTAGACAGCAGCTCGACCTCCCGCCATCCGTCCGGAAGATCCCGCGCCGCCCGGACCGGGTAGTAGTCCTCGAACCAGCGGGCCGCTTGCGGTGAGATCTCGATCGTCACGACCGTTTGATCCTCGCGTCCGATGAACGCACCCTTATAGCGCTCGGCGTCGAACTCGGCCGGGGGTTCTGCCGGGGCATCGGTGAGCCGGGACGTCTTGATCCGGTCGACCCTGAACATCCGTTCTTCACCGCTGAGGTGATCTAGCCCCACCACGTACCACCGGCCGAGCGTCGCGACCAGCCCCCACGGCTCGATGTTCCTGGTCGTCGCCTCGGTGCGAGAGCTGGAGAGGTACTCGATCTCTACCTGCTTGTGCTCCGACAGGCCGCGTTGGAGCACCTGCAGGTGGCGCTCCGGGCTGTTGTCGAGACGGACCTTGATCGCCGCCGCCTCGTCCCGGCCGAGGTCCGCGCCCAGCGCTTTCCCCAGCTTCACGAGCGCTCGCCGCAGGGAGTCCGCCTCCTCCATCGCCGGGAGCTCCGCGATCGCCTGGCCCCCCGCGTACAGGGCCAGCGCCTCCCCCGGCGTCAGTCGCAAGGGGGCGGAGAAGTAGTCCGCCATCCGGATGTAGATCCGGTCCTCCTGGAACTCGACGTCGATGAGGTCCCCCGGGCCGTAGCCGGGGAGGCCGCAGAGGAACACGAGGTTGAGATCGTTGATCAGCTCGTTCTTCGGGATCTGGAACTTCCGCGATAGCTCACCGGCGGTGGTGCCGGGGTGCTGGATCGCGTACGGAAGCAGCAACAGGATCCGGCTGAGCCGCCGTCCGAGCCTGCCCGCGTTCTCGCTCACGGCGCCGCCAGGAAGGGGCCGAGATGATCGAGCATGTGGCGACGGGCTTCCGGCGGATCCACGATCTCGACGGAGTCTCCGAGACCCACTGCCCACGACACCAGCGCCTCGAGGTTCGCGACCGGCATCTCTACCTCCACCGAACCCTCCGGCCCATCGGTGAGCGGGAGCCGCGGCATGTTCTGTTGAGGCCACCACGCGAGCTTCTCGTCGAAGCGGACCTTGGCCTTCAGGTCGTTCGCCTCCCCCAGCTCCCACGGCTCCACCCCCGTGTGGGCGTCGGGGTCGAAATCTTGCGGAACCTCGTAGCGGCCGGCGTCCGGTGTGATCGAAGACCTGATGCGCGAGACCTTGAAGGAGCGCACCGCGTCGCGGTCCACGTCGCGGCCGACGAGGTACCAGTTACCGCGCCGATGCACCAGGCTGTACGGCTCGAGGTGGCGGCTGCTCCGCTTGCCGTCGCCGCTCTCGTAGTCGAAGGCGACCGGCCGCTTCTCCAACAGCGCCGACAGCAGGGGGCCGAGGAGAGGTTGCTCGGCGGCGACATCGGCACCCCATACGACGTGAGGAGCCGACATGGCGTCGTCCGCAGCATCCAGCGAGAGCTTCCTCAGCCCCGCGGTGGCCTCGTCGCCCACCCCCAGAACGGCGTCGGCCGCGAGCCTCAACGCCGCGAGCTCGTCCGGCTGGAGGTCGAGGTCGGGCATGTAGTACTTCTTCGGCGGGATGATGTAGGCATCCACGTCGTCCTCGTCCTTGACGACCTCGATGGGGATCCCCATCTCTCGGAGCTCGGCTTTGTCTCGCTCGAACGACCGCCGGAAGGCCTCGACGTTGTCGGTCTGGTAGCCGGCGATCCGGGTTCGGATCTCTGCTGCCGTCATCGGCCTGCGGCTGTCGAGGAGCGCCGCGATGAGGTTGATCAGCCGCTCTATCCGCCTCATGGGAGCAGGTTAACCACCGAGAGACAACGCTTCTGTGGCGACCACCCCGGCGGCAGCCGCCGCCAGCCACGGCTCGGGCTCCCCGCTCATGCGCCGTCCCATCGAGGTCGGATCCAGCCCTCGTTCCAGCAGCCACCTCACGCCCGGGCGCCCGTCGGCGATCCTCGAGTCGTGCCGGTCGCAGATGCCGCTCTCTTTCAGCTCGGCCTCGATGGCGCGGCTCTGCGCCGGCTTCAGCTTGGGGACGGCGACCGTGCAGCGCTCGCGGGCCGCGACGGTAAGGGCGCTGACCGTGTGGTGGCTGATC
>JADDQX010000032.1:17916-19452 GCA_016781115.1 Actinomycetota bacterium
GCCCATCCCGGCGATCACGACGTCGCACCTTCCGGCCTCGCACAGCGCCAAGAGGCCGCTGAAGACGTTCACCGATTCGAGGTCGCCGCCGAACGCGTGACCGGACGTGCAGGTGCTGTCGACCAGGCCGTTGTCTCGCATCTGCGCGACGAGGTTGCTGAAAGCGAGCGGCAGGGCGGCGCCGTCGGTCATGAGGTACCCGACGCGGGCGTCGGGGGTCGCGGCCTTGATGCCAGCGGCAACGGCGGGGACCTGGGAATGCAGCCCGCACGCGACGACCGGCATCCCATGAAGGTCGGCGGAGGCGTGCAGCGCCTGGTGGTGCGGGCTCTCGGGAGCTTCGGCTGCGAGAACGTTCATCTGCCACGGCGTGTACCGCAGCTTCATGACGTGGCCCGGCCCGACCTCCGCGGCGGCGCCATCGAGGTTCCACAGGATGAAGGCCAACCCGCCCGTACCGAGGTCCAGGTCGAGGCCCGTTGTGTTCACCACGACGGCGTCTCCCTCGCGGAGCGGGCCGTGCAACATCGCCGGATACCCGATCGCGTCGACCTCTCGGTCTCCCAGTGCCACCCGCGCCCGCACGCGCTCCGGCGTCGTCTCCAGCACCGCCACCACCTTCCCCTGAGCGAACGCCGCCATCAGAGGGAAGCGATCAGCTTCGTCACCCGCTCGTCCACCGAGCGGAACGGGTCCTTGCACAGGACCGTGCGCTGGGCCTGGTCGTTGAGCTTGAGGTGGACCCAGTCGACCGTGAAGTCACGCCGCTTCTCCTGCGCCCGGCGGATGAACTCCCCCCGCAGGCGCGCTCGCGTCGTCTGCGGCGGCTGGGACTTCGCCTCGAAGATCTCCAGGTCGCGACACACCCGCTCGACCCGTCCGCGCCGCTCGAGGAGGTAGTAGAGCCCCCGGTCGCGCCGGATGTCGTGATAGGCCAGGTCGAGCTGGGCGACCCTCGGATGGGCCATCGAGATCTGGCTGCGCTTGCGGTACTCCTCGATCAGGCGGTACTTGATTACCCAGTCGATCTCGCGCCCGACGAGGTCGAGGTCACCGGTGTCGATCGCCGTGAGCGTGCGCTCCCACAGGTCGAGGACCCGCTTGACGGCACCCTCGTCGATTCCTCGACGGGCGGCGAAGTCGCGGGCCTTGCTGAAGTACTCCGTCTGGATCTCCAGTCCGCTCGCCTCGCGGCCGTTGGCCAGGCGGACCTTGCGACGTCCGGTCATGTCGTGGCTCACCTCGCGGATCGCCCGGATCGGGTTCTCCAGCGTGAGGTCCCGCATCACGACGCCGGCCTCGATCATCCGGAGGACGAGGTCCGTCGCGCCGACCTTGAGCATCGTGGTGGTCTCACACATGTTCGAGTCACCGACGATGACGTGCAGCCGGCGGTAGCGCTCGGCGTCGGCGTGGGGCTCGTCACGGGTGTTGATGATCGGTCGCGACCGGGTCGTCGCGCTGGAGACGCCCTCCCAGATGTGCTCGGCCCGCTGGCTCACGCAGTAGACCGCGCCGCGGGGGGTCTGGAGCACC
>JADDQX010000129.1 GCA_016781115.1 Actinomycetota bacterium
ATGTCGCGGATGGTCGAGGACCTGCTGTTCCTGGCCCGCTCGGAGTCCGATTCGTTACCTTTGATCATGGAGACCATCCCGGTTCCGTGGCTCCTAAAGGCTTTGGCGAGACGTGCGCAAGCCCTAACTCGCGAGCACGACGCTTCTTTGCAGACCGCGTTGAGTGGCCAGGGGAGCGTGAGTGTGACGTGGAGCGGATCGAGCAGGCCGTACTCGCCCTCGTCGATAACGCGGTCAAGTACGGCCCGCCGGGGGAGCAGATATCCTTGTCTTCTTCTACGCGCCCGGGCGAGCTGCTGATCGAGGTCGCCGACCGGGGACCCGGCATCCCCCCGGAAGAGTTGCCGCGCATCTTCGAGCGCTTCTACCGCTGCGATAACTCGTCGGAGGAGCCGGGCTCGGGTCTGGGGCTTCCCATAGCCGAGGCCATCGTGAAAAGGCACGGCGGTCGCATGAAGGCCGAGAGCGAAGTGGGCCAGGGGACCCGGGTGTCCCTCCACCTCCCGTTGACTAACGGCCTATAGCCAAGCGACTTCTAATAAGCCCCTGCGGCCCTAGCCCATCTTTGGGTGCATCCCGCTGAGCTACCTCATTGGCCGCAGCGATCGATGTTCCTCGTGCTGCCCCGACGTAGCGCTGTGAAGTTGTTCTACGTAGGACAAGGATCCTCTTGTGGCCGAAGAGACGTACGCCTACTCTTGTCCTGATCCCTCCGCAGAGGAGGCTATCCTTCCTGCCTCCTTAGCGGCCCGATAAGGACCGTATATAAAGCCTGGGAGGATCTCCGAGTCTATCGTGTGGAGGCGTGAGCTACGACGCTTTGGATGAGAAATGCCTCCTCCGCGAGGTTCCCGCCACATCCTACGTGGCGCTGTTCGGCGGGGAAAAGGGAAGAGGCCTATTACCGTCAGCCCGTCGGTGGTGCGGCCAGTGTCGTTGTAAGGGTTCGTCCGTACAGCGGGTTCGCCGACTGGCGTTCTTCGGCTCGGAGAATTCGAGCTTGCCGGACTTATCGCCGTCCCGGCGGACACGCTGCAGCTGCCGGTTCACTCGAAGGGAGCCAGCGTCGAGGTCGACGTCCGACCACTTTAGCCCGAGCGCCTCTCCTTGCCGGAACCCGGCCATGAGGCAGAGGGTGTAAAGGGCCTCGTAGCGATCGTCCTTTGCGGCTTCGAGGAACGCCCGTGCTTGCTGCGCATCGAGGGGCTCTCTTTCCTCCTACCGAACCTTGGGCCAGGGACCGGCGATCGCGGGCCTAAATCATGCTGCAGGGGTCGCATCTTCAGTGCGTAGACGACACGGGTGAGGAAGATCTTCCCGTTGCTCGGCGCCGGGATACCGATTGTCGCTCACCATATGACGATAATCGTGTTCCGGCGCCGACTCTCCTGCTTAGCGAGCGGGTGGTGCCACCTCAGCAGGCGAGGTGCCAGAGGACGTTACGAGGTTGCGCATTTCCCGTAGCGACACCGAAAGCGTCGAGAGGTCGAAGGTTCCGCTGGAGCTGATGTCTGCTAGCACCTGCAGGGCGCGTTCTACCGATACCCTGTTGGCGTTCACCCAGGCGTCGATCCGTTCCGCAGCACGAAGCTCCTCGGGCACGCTACGGAGGACTTCCGCCGTGAGCGAGGCCTGCTGGCTGTAGAGATCGTCGCGCAGCGCCGCGCGCGCGAGTGCCCGCCAGCGATCGTCCCGAGGCAGGGCCTCGACGTGGCTTCGTAGCCAGTGGAGCTTCAGCCGATCGCCCAAGGTGAAGTAGACCTCCGCCGCCGTTTCTGGAGACTGGCCGGTTTCGGAGGCGACGTCCACGATGTCCAGCGCGGAGAACATCGCGCCCAGGCTAGCCGCTCGCCGTGCCAGATCGGGCGGAACCTTCGCCTCGACGAGCCGCTCGGTCGCGCGCTCCAGAGCTTCCCGTTCGCCATCGAGCATGAACCGGTGGATGTGTCCGGCCAGCTCTGCTGCCCTTTCGGAGAAGAACGATATCGTGGCGGCTATGTCCAGGGGCGGGCGGCGGTTGCGTAGGAGCCACCGCGTTGCGCGTTCCAGCAGCTTGCGAGCGTCGAGGAACATCTTCATCTGCGTTTCGGCCTCGACCTGGTTGTCGAGGGCTTCGATCTCCAGCCACAGACCGCGCATGTCGAAGATCTCGCGGGCCGCTGTGTACGCCCGGGTGATGTCCGGGGCCGCCGCCCCGGTCTCCTCCCGCAGCCGGAAGGCGAAGGAGGGACCGCCCCTGTTCACCAGGCTGTTGGACACGTGGGTGGCGGTGAGCTCGCGCCGCAGGCGGTGCTCCCGTATCTGTTCGCGGAAACGCTCCCGCAAAGGCGTCGGGAAGTACCGTTCCATCTCGCTCGACAGGTAGGGGTCCTCCGGTACGTCGGATCCGAGCAGCTCTTTGTAGAGCGTGATCTTGGAGTAGGACAGCAGGATGGCCAACTCGGGGGTGGTCAGTCCTATGCCGTTCGACCTACGTTCGGCCAGGGCCTCGTCGCTCGGGAGGAATTCGAGCTCGCGGTTGAGGCCGCCGGACTGTTCGAGGGCGCGGATGTAGCGGGTGTGCACGTCCACCATAGGGTGGGCCAGGGTCGCGGCTTTACTGATCGCCAGGGTCTGCTGGTAGTTGTCGCGCAACACCAGCTGAGCCACCTCTTCGGTCATCTCGACCAGCAGGTTGTTGCGCTGCTTCTCGGTCATGTCGCCGTTCTTGACGACGGCGTCGAGCAGGATCTTGATGTTCACCTCGTGGTCGGAGCAGTCGACGCCGGCCGAGTTGTCGATGGCGTCCATGTAGATCCGGCCTCCCCGGAGGGCGTACTCTATGCGCCCCCGCTGCGTGAAGCCGAGGTTTCCTCCCTCCCCGACCACCCGGCAACCGAGCTCCTTCGCGTCGATCCTTAACGCGTCGTTGCTCCTGTCGCCGACGTCGGCGTGGGTCTCGTCGCTGGCCTTCACGTAGGTTCCGATGCCGCCGTTGAAAAGCAGATCCACCCTGGCCTTGAGCAGTGCCCGCATTACCTCATTCGGCGCGAGCGCGTCGGCCTCGACGCCCAGCAGTTGCTTCACCTCGGGAGATAACGGGATGGATTTCGCCGAGCGCGGGAAGACGCCGCCGCCCTGGGAGATGAGATCCGTGTCGTAGTCGGACCACGAGGAGCGCTCTAGATTGAAGAGCCTCTGGCGTTCCTCGAAGCTCGTTTCGGAGTCGGGGTCCGGGTCCAGGAAGATGTGCATATGGTTAAAGGCGCCGACGAGCTTGATGTGACGGCTGAGGAGCATCCCGTTGCCGAACACGTCGCCGGACATATCGCCGATACCCACCGCGGTAAAGTCGGTCGTCTGCGTGTCGACGCCGAGCTCCCGGAAGTGCCGCTCGACCGATTCCCAGGCGCCACGGGCGGTGATCCCCATCTTTTTATGGTCGTAGCCCGCGGATCCCCCCGAGGCGAAGGCGTCGCCGAGCCAGAAGCCGTACTCGGCCGAGATCCCGTTTGCGAGGTCGGAGAAGGTGGCGGTCCCCTTGTCGGCGGCGACCACCAGGTACGAGTCGTTGTCGTCGTAGCGCACCACCTCCGGGGGCGGGTCGACCCCGCCGTCGAGGAGGTTGTCGGTCAGATCGAGCATTCCGCAGATGAGGGTGCGGTAGCAGGCCACCACCTCTTGCATGAGCGCCTCGCGGCCCCCCTCCGTCGGCGGTTGCTTCACCACGAAGCCGCCCTTCGCGCCTACGGGCACGATCACCGCGTTCTTTACCGTCTGGGCCTTCATGAGGCCCAGGATCTCGGTGCGGAAGTCTTCCCTGCGGTCGGACCACCGGATGCCGCCTCGCGCGACCTTGCCTCCCCGCAGGTGCACCCCCTCGGCCCGCGGTGAGTAGACGAAGATCTCGAACATCGGGCGGGGCAGCGGCAGCACGGTGATGTTACTCGGGTCGAACTTGAACGAGAGGTACGGTTTGGGTTCCCCTTCGGGCGTGCCCCCGTAGTAGTTCGTGCGCACCGTCGCCAGGATGACGTCGAGGAAGTTCCTCATGATGCGGTCCTCGTCGAGGCTCACGACCTCGTCGAGCGCCTCTTCGATCCCCAGGGTTAGCCGGTCCGTCTCCTCCTCCGCACGCTCCTGGTGGCTCGGGTCGAAGCGGGCCTCGAAAAGCTCGACGAGGAGCCGGGCGATATGCGGGTTCGCGGACAGGGTGTCTTCCATGTAGTCCTGGCTGAACGTGGTCCCCGCCTGACGCAGGTACTTGCAGTAGGCGCGGAGGATCGTGATCTCGCGCCACGTCAGCCGGGCCCTGAGGACCAGCTTATTGAAACCGTCGTTCTCCACCGCTCCGCGCCACGCCCGGGAGAAGGCGTCCTGGAAAATCTCCTTAACCCCGCCGGTCTGGAACTCGCCGCGTGCCTCGTGGATCAATCCAAAGTCGTGAATCCAGACCGGCGACGAGCCGGCGGCCTCTACCTTGTACGGGCGCTGGTCGGCGACTTTGACGCCCATGTCTTCGAGCAGGGGCAGAACCCCCGACAGCGAGATGGGGCTCCCGGAGCGGTACAGCCTGAACCTCAAGAAGCTCTCGGGCGCTTCGAGCGGATGGTAGAGACTCATGCCCAGGTCGTTCTCGGAGGCGAGGCTTTCCATCCTGCGGATGTCGGCCACGGCCATCCGGGCGAGGTAATCGTCGCGGTAGCCGGGTGGGAAGGCGTCGCGGTAGCTGCGGAAGAGCTCGACCCCGCGCTCTTCGCCGCACCCTTCGATCAGGGCATCGTACAGGTTGTCCGTCCACGAGCGGGTCGCTTCGATGAGGCGCGCCTCGATCTCGTCCACGTCGTAGTCGGGAACCTCGCCCGGCCTGGTGTAAACGACGACGTGGAGGCGTGCCAGCACGGATTCGGAGAGCCGGGCGTCGAACTCCACGCTCGTGCCATCGAACGCCTTCTGCAGGATGTCCTGCATGCGCTGCCGGAGTTCGGTGTTGTAGAGATCGCGTGGCACGAAGACCAGGCAGGAAAGGAAACGCCCGTAGGTGTCGCGCCGCACGAAGAGCCGGACGCGCTGGCGCTCCTGCAGGTGCAGGATCCCCATCGAGATCTCGAACAGCTCCTCTTTCGATACCTGGAACAGCTCGTCGCGCGGGTAGGTTTCGAGGATCTCCATCATGTCTTTTTCGTCGTGGCTTCCCGGCGGAAAACCCGCACGGTCGAGGACGTACCTGACCTTTCGGCGGACGATCGGGATGTCCAGCGAGCTCGCGCTGTAAGCGGAGAAGGTGTACAGGCCGAGGAAGCGCCGCTCGCCGGTAACCTCGCCGTTCTCGTCGAACTTCTTCACGCCGACGTAGTCCAGGTAGGATGGCCGGTGGACCGTGGCGCGCGAGTTGGCCTTGGTGAGGTTGAGGAGGTGGGGCGCATGGGCGAGCTTTCGCACCTCGGGCGTCAGCTTGGCGAAGCTGTGCGAGGTGGGCTTCGAGTCCGTTTCCCGCAGGATGCCGAGGCCGGATCCCGGCACCGACCGGAGAGCGTCTTCCCCGTCCTCCGCGATCAGGTCGTACTCGCCGTAGCCCAGGAAGGTGAAGTTGTCGTCGGCGATCCATTCGAGGAAGGCCCTGGTTTCGGTGAGCTCCTCGGAATCGACCGTCGGCGGTGGGCTCCCTTCGAACCCTGAGATTATGTTCCGGGTTCTTTCGAGCATCTTCGGCCAATCCTCGACGGCCCTGCGCACGTCTCCGAGAACGCGGTGGAGACGATCACGGACTTCCTCTAGCACCTCGGGCTCCGTCTGCCGGTCTATCTCCACGCGTATGATCGACTCGGAGAGCGCGCCGTCGAGATCGGGGTCGGGGGGCAGGACCTCGACGAGCCGACCCTCGCCGTCGCGCCTTACCTTCATGATGGGGTGGAGCATCAAGTGGATCGCGTAGCCCTGGCGGGTTATCTCCATCCTCGTCGAATCGACGAGGAACGGCATGTCGTCGTTGACGATCTCGACCACCGTGTGGGTCGATTGCCAGCCGTCCTCCTCGAACTGCGGGTTGTACACGCGGATCTTCGCCGAGCCGTGCGTTCGTTGGCGGGCGAAGCTCCAGTGGGCCACGGCCGCCCCGTACACGTCGACGGGGGAGCGATCGACCAGATCCTCAGGGGGTACCCGGCCGTAGTACTGGCGCACGAACTCTTCGACTTGCGGCGCTTGATCCTCGGGCAGTTGCTCTCGAACGCGGTCCACGACCTTATCGAGAAGCTCGTCCTTTACCAACATCTAGATTCTCCTCCGCGTAATTGCCTTACGGGGTTAGTCGGATGAAAGACCATGGCAAGCCTTCTGCTGACGGGCTTCGACGCCTCGTCGTCGAACACTCGCAACGCGTGAAAGTGCCCCAACACCCACCGCTAGGTGCAGCATCTCTCGTTGACCTTTCCCCATACGTCAAGCCTAGAGACCGCTTTCTGGACTCCTGTCCTGGAGAGTCCCAT
>JADDQX010000130.1:0-2078 GCA_016781115.1 Actinomycetota bacterium
GGGGTTCCGACCGATCGCTACTCGCCTGAAGGTCTTCACGATGACCTCCTCGTCGAGCACCAGCGACGTGTTGCTCTGCTCGGCCCCCAGCACGCGGACCGACCGCGCGCCGGGCGGGTGCGAGGGATCGAGGCTCGGGCCGGCGAACTGGAAGACGCCGTTGCTGCCCTTGATCGAGGAGCCGTGACACATCAGGTCGCCGAGAACCTCCAGCCGCTCGGGCTCCTCGAAGGCATCGCGGCTCGACCCGTCCGGCTCGACCAACAGCGGCAGGTGGTAGAGGTCCTTCCCTCCGTCGGCGTACCCGACGCCGACTATGGCCATGACGAGGGCGGGAGGGCCGTCTTCGATGATGCCGGAGTCCAGCACCCACAACATCTCGACCTCGCGGCCCTTGCCTCCGAACCACCTCTGGTGCGGGAGGCGCTTCCGGATGTGATCGAGATCGATGTTCAAAAGTCTTCCTCCGTCACGAGCTGGAACCAGTAGAAAGAATGGGGGCCGAGGGTGAGCAGGTAGGGGAGCTCACCGATGCTCGGGAAGCGCTCCCGTCCGAGCATCTCGATCGGGTACTTACCCTCGTATCCGCCGAGGTCTAACTCCACCGCCTGTGCACGGGGCGACAGGTTGTTGACGCACAGGATGATGTCTTCGTTCTCCTGGCGGATGTAGGCGAAGATCGCAGGGTTCTTCGGGTGAAGCACGTCGAACGAGCCGGTGCCGAACATCGGGTGCTGCTTGCGGATCGCCAGCATCCGGCGGAACCACTGAAGGAACGAATGCTGGCTCCGGAGCTGCGCCTCGACGTTGATCGCCTGATAGCCGTAGACGGGGTCGAGCAGCACGGGGAGATACAGCTGAGCGAAGTCGGCCCGTGAGAAACCTGCGTTGCGGTCTCCGGTCCACTGCATCGGGGTGCGCACGCCGTCGCGGTCTCCGAGGTAGATGTTGTCTCCCATCCGGAGCTCGTCGCCGTAGTAGACGATCGGCGTCCCGGGAAGCGAGAACAACATCGCGTGGAACAGTTCGATCTGATCGCGGTTGTTCTCGAGCAGCGGCGCCAGTCGCCTGCGGATCCCGAGGTTCAACTTCATGCGCGGGTCCTTGGCGTACTCGTTGTACATGTAGTCCCGTTCTTCATCCGTCACCATCTCGAGCGTGAGCTCGTCATGGTTGCGAAGGAAGATCCCCCACTGCGCTGCTTGTGGGATCTCGGGCATCTGCTCGAGGATCTCGACGACGGGATAACGCACCTGTCGGCGCGCTGCCATGAACATCCGGGGCATCAGGGGGAAGTGGAAGGCCATGTGGCACTCGTCGCCGTCGGCGAAATATGGCACCACGTCCTGGGGCCACTGGTTCGCCTCCGCGAGGATGACCTTGTCCTCGTATCCCTTGTCGACCTCGGCACGGATGCGCTTCAGGAACTCGTGGGTCTCTGGAAGGTTCTCGCAGTTCGTTCCCTCGCGTTCGTATAGGTAGGGGACCGCATCCAGGCGGAATCCGTCGAGGCCAAGGTCTAGCCAGAACCGGAGCGCCGCGAGGACGTTCTCTTGGACCTCTTCGTTGTCGTAGTTGAGATCCGGCTGATGGCTGAAGAAGCGGTGCCAGTAGTACGCGCCCGCCTCCTCATCCCATGTCCAGTTGGATTTCTCCGTGTCGATGAAGATGATGCGCGCTTCTTCGTACCTCTTCACCGTGTCGGACCAGACGTACCAGTCCCTCTTGGGCGACCCGGGCTTGCGCGACTCCTGGAACCAGGGGTGCTCGTTCGACGTGTGGTTGACGACGAAGTCCGAGACGACCCTCATGCCCTTGGAGTGCGCGGTGTCCATGAACTCCATGAAGTCGTTGAGGTTCCCGTATTCCGGGAGGATCGCGTAGAAGTCGGAGATGTCGTAGCCGCCGTCCTTCAACGGTGACTGGAAGAAGGGCAGCAGCCAGATGCAATCGATGCCGAGCCACTCCAGGTAGTCGAGCTTCTCGGTCATCCCCTTGAAGTCTCCGTAGCCGTCGGCGTTGGAGTCGTAGAAGCTCCGGACGTAGAGCTCGTAGAAGACGGCGCTCTTGTACCACTG
>JADDQX010000130.1:2119-3349 GCA_016781115.1 Actinomycetota bacterium
GATGTGCGCGGGCTCGTCGAACGGGTCCAGCCTCACGTAGTTCGCAGCACCGTTCCACCAGTACGCCGTATCCGTCACCAGGTCGTGCACCTCGAGGCTCTGCCACGGGTCGAGGCCCAGCGCCTCCATGTCCAGGTGGACGGTCCCCTCCTCCCAGTGGAAGGGGTTGAGGTTGACGACGACCAGCAACGAGTCGTGCCCCGGCGAGCTCTTGGAGAACGCGATGAGGTTCTCCTTGTCGACCTGGTGGAACGTCAGGTTGGTGAGCTCGGACAACGCCGGGTTCTTGCGCCGGATCTCGTTCAAGCGCGTGATGTAGGGAACGAGGCTGGCCGACGTCGTGAAGTCCCGCGGCCTGAGCTCGTACTTCTCCGAATCGAGGTACTCCTCGCTTCCTTCCTTGACCGGAACGTTCTCGAACAGCTCGTATCCGGAATAGATCCCGTAGGTCGGCGACAGCAGCGCCGCCAGCACCAGTCTGATCTTGAAGGCGGGAGGACCTCCGGCCTGCAGGTACTCGTGGAGGATGTCGGGAGTGTTGGCGAAGAAGTTCGGGCGGAAGTAGTACGCCATGTCGGTCTGAGTGAGCTCTGTCAGGTACTCCGTCAGCTCGGCCTTCGTGTTCCGCCACGTGAAGTACGTGTACGACTGGGTGAAGCCTGCCTTGGCCAGCGATCGCATCACCTTCGGTCGCGTGAAGGCCTCGGCGAGGAAGATCACCTCCGGATGCTCCGCGTGGACCGCCGCGATCACCCATTCCCAGAACGCGAGTGCCTTCGTGTGCGGGTTGTCGACGCGGAAGATCTTCACGCCGTGATCGATCCAGTGATCGAGCACGCTCTTCAGCTCCGTCCACAATCCTTCCCGGTCGGGCGTGTCGAAGTTGATCGGATAGATGTCTTGGTACTTCTTCGGGGGGTTCTCCGCGTAGCGGATCGAACCGTCGGGGAGGTGGTTGAACCAGTCAGGGTGCTCGGTCACCCAAGGGTGGTCGGGGGAGCACTGGATCGCGAAGTCCAGCGCGACCTCCAGGCCCACTCGTTCGGCGGCCGCTGCGAAGGCATCGAAGTCGTCCAACGTCCCCAGCTCCGGATGGACGTCCTTGTGTCCGCCCTCGGGCGAGCCGATCGCCCACGGGCTCCCGACGTCTCTGGGTTCCGGCGTCAGCGAGTTGTTCTTGCCCTTGCGATGCGTGGTGCCGATCGGGTGGATCGGCGGCAGATACACGAC
>JADDQX010000130.1:3460-6457 GCA_016781115.1 Actinomycetota bacterium
CTCTTGTTTCGCATCGACGCGCTTCACCAGGTCGCGCCGCCAGGTCGCGAAATGATCGGTCCACGCCTCGATCGTGTAAGCGAACGTGCCGACCTCGGCCGGTCGAAACGTGCCGGCCCAGCGGTCGTTATCCACGTGCTCCATCGGAGCCTCCTGCCACTTCGCGCCGGGGCCGCGGTAGCGGATGACGGCATGGAGGAGCCAGGGCCCGTCGCGGAAGATGTCGGCGGAGACCTCGATCTCGTCACCGGCGATGGCTTTCACCGGATAGCGACCGCAGTCCACCTGGGGGAGGACGTGCTCGATGATCACGTGGCCCCGCTTGAGATCGTTCTTCAGAAGCGTCACTCCTTGCTCGTCCACCTCGCGTGTCCCCGCCGGCACCCACCGCCACCCAGCCGCCGCTCTCGAACCACGCTCCGAGGGTCCAAGGTTCCCTACCCAACTTACCGCTCGCCTCACAACGGCCCGTCGCCCGACGTCGATCCGGAGAGGCTCGTCGTTCTGGCTTGATCTACGTACGTGGCCGCGCTCATCCGGTCGTGGGTTGTGAGACGCTAGTGCCGTGAAGGCTCTTCGTAGTTTCGCGGTGCGCGCCGCTCTGCCCGAATCGCTCGGTGTGCTGCCGTCGATCGCTCTCAATCTCCGCTGGAGCTGGGACCCGCGTGCTGTGGAGCTCTTCCGGTGGGTCGACGCCGATGCGTGGGAGCGTTCGGGGCACGATCCCGTCCAGATGCTCGGGCTCATCACGCGGCAACGCTTCGACGAGCTGGCGGCCGACGGCCCCTTCATGTCCTTCCTCGCCACGGTCGAAGAGGACCTGCAACGGTATCTGGAAGAGCCGCGCTGGTTCCAGTCTCAGCGCGCGAAGAGCCCCCTCACCAGGGTGGGCTATTTCTCACCCGAGTTCGGCGTCAGCGAGGCGTTGCCGATCTACTCCGGCGGCCTCGGGGTTCTAGCCGGAGATCATCTGAAGGCGGCGAGCGACCTCGGCGTTCCGTTGGTGGGCGTGGGGCTTCTCTACCGGGAGGGCTACTTCCGCCAGGAGTTGAACGCGGACGGATGGCAACAGGAGCGCTATCCAGAGTTGGACCCGCACGCTATGCCGCTCACGCTGCTCATCGCCTCCGATGGCTCGCCCTTGAAGATCGAGGTGGACCTCGCGGATGCCCGTTGCGTCGCACAACTGTGGCGCGCACAGGTCGGACGCATCCCGTTGTTGTTGATGGACTGCGACGTCGAAGAGAATGACGAAGAGGAGCGGGAGGTCACCAACCGGCTCTACGGCGGCGGGACCGAGCACCGTCTGAAGCAGGAGATCGTTCTCGGGATCGGCGGCGTGCGCGCGCTGGAGGCCGCGGGCTACGAGTGCGACGTCTTCCATTCCAACGAAGGTCACGCCGGGTTCCTGGGGCTGGAGCGCATCCGCAAGCTGGTCGTCGGCGGCCAGCTTTCTTTCGAGGATGCTCTGGAGGCGGTCAGGGCGGCGACGGTGTTCACGACCCACACGCCCGTGCCCGCGGGGATCGACGTCTACGACGGGCAGTTGATGGATCGCTACTTCAGCTCGTTCGTGAAGGAATGCGAGATCAGCTTCGAGCGGCTGATGTCGCTCGGGACTACGGGGCCCGTGACCGCCGATTCTGCGCTGCAGTGCTCTTTCAACATGGCGATCATGGGGCTCAGGCTGGCCGGGCGCGCCAACGCGGTCAGCAAGCTGCACGGCGAGGTGTCCCGTTCGATCTTCACGGCGCTGTGGCCAGACGTCCCCGACGACGAGTCTCCGATCGGGTCGATAACGAATGGCGTCCATTCCTCGACCTGGCTGGGCCCCGAGATCCGCGAGGTGCTGGACCGGAGGTTGGCTCCCGGCTGGACCGAGAGCGGGGGCAAGTGGAAGAAGATCAACGATGTACCCGACACCGAGCTGTGGCGGGCACGGGAACGAGCGCGAGAGCGCCTCGTCTACACCGTGCGGGAGCGTCTCCGCCGCCAGCTGCTGCACCGGGGGATGTCCGAGGCCGAGCTCGGTTGGACCGAGGAGGTCTTCGACCCCTCGGTCCTGACCGTCGGCTTCGCCCGCCGGTTCGCTCAGTACAAGCGCGGCACCCTTCTGCTGTCGGACGTCGACCGGCTCAAGCGGCTGCTCATGTCGGGCGACCGGCCGTTGCAGATCGTGATCGCCGGCAAGGCCCACCCGCTCGACGACGGCGGGAAAGCGATGATCCAGCACCTCGTGCACTTCTCGGCGGATCCCGAGATACGGGCGAGGTTCGCCTTCATCGAGAACTACGACATGGAGATCGCCCGAACCCTGTGCCAAGGCGCGGATGTGTGGTTGAACAATCCTCGTCGCCCGCTGGAAGCCTGCGGCACGAGCGGGATGAAGGCGGCGCTGAACGGAACGCTCAACTGTTCCGTCCTCGATGGCTGGTGGGATGAGTGCTACAACGGCGAGAACGGGTGGTCCATCGGCACTCCGGAGGTGTATCCCGACCCCCATCTACAAGACCGGATCGAAGCCAGCGCGCTCTACGACCTACTCGAGAGGGAGATCGTCCCTCGCTTCTACGAGCGGCCGGAAGGTCCCGTCCCGCGGCGCTGGGTCGAGAGGATGAAGGGTTCGATCGGAAGCCTTGGAGAGTTCGTGACCGCCGACCGCATGGTGCGCGATTACGTGACCGATCTGTATGAGCCCGCTGCCGAGCAGGCGAAGGCGATGGAAGGAGACGGTTTCGCACGAGCCAAGCGGCTCGCTCAGTGGAAGGAGCGTCTGCGCGACACGTGGGAAGACGTGCGCGTCATCGACGTGGAGGGAGACGTGCGCGCCGCCGACGTGGGCGAGAGCCGCGATGTAACGGCAACGATCCGCCTCGGGCGGCTCGGGACCGAAGACATCGCCGTCCAGCTCGCGCACGGCCGCGTCGGTGCCAACGGCGAGCTCGTCGAGCCGGGGCTGGTGAATATGCAGCCGGATCACTGCACCGACGGCACCTG
>JADDQX010000131.1:0-4796 GCA_016781115.1 Actinomycetota bacterium
GACTACAAGCTCGTCAAGTAGCGCCGACCAACTTCGTCGAACAACCCCGAACAGCTCCACCCGCGGGGCGCTGCCTGGGTCGATTGCAGAGCGCCATCTACAACCTGATCCGCGGGCATCACATCAAGGCGGAAGGCGCAGGAGGAATCTCTTCCGCTAGGGGGCGTCCGCGAATAACGGTGCCATGCGGATCTCCATCGCGGCGTGGTTGGCGTCGAGACCCTCGTTCGTCCATACGATGAGCGCCTCGTCGTATACGTCTACCGGCGTGTCGGTTTCCTCGATCCAGGCGATCAAGGCGTCGCCCCAGCGCTCCTCTAGCAATGCCGTCCGCATCTCCTCAAGCCTGGCCGGCGATCTCACGGTCGCCGAAGGGAGCTGCGCCACGACCTGCAGTGCGAGCACCCGCGACAGCACCTCTGCGCTCTCCGCCAGAAAGACCTTTGGGTCCTCCTCGCGCACCACCGCGTAAGCCCCCGGTCGCTGGTTCACAGCCGCGTGCTCAGGAACCTTCCACCTTCGGCAGCAGCAACGTCTCGGCGGGCGCGGCACCGTCGGCGTACGCAGCCAAGCGCTGCTGTCCCTCGAGCGAAAGCATCTCGATCGCGTCGTCGAAGGTGAAGCGGTGAGCGGCCCGAAGGGCCTGCCCCCCCGCGCTGGAATGGCTCGGCAGATCCGTGGTGAGGAACACGAGCCGGTAGTTCTTGAGCCCCGACGCCTTCAGCACCGATGCCTTGCCCAGCGCCTTCCACAAGGTGTCGGTCCGGCGCAATCCGGCCCGGGTGCTGGTGAACGCACCGGAGACATCGAAGAACCAACGCCGGCCCTTCTTGTCCTTGGCCGAGAAGTTCACCTCGACTCCGCCGCGCACCCGCCGGTCCTCCTCGAAGTCTTTGAAGCCGCAGTCCCTCAGCACCGCGAGCGCGATCTCCTTCGCCCGCTGGCCCTCCCTGACGGCGCGGCTCTGATACTGCTCGTCCTCGCTCGCCTGCTTCGGGAT
Organism: Actinomycetota bacterium; assembly: GCA_016781115.1. Taxonomy (GTDB): domain Bacteria; phylum Actinomycetota; class CADDZG01; order CADDZG01; family WHSQ01; genus MB1-2. The sequence continues at coordinate 1,001 of JADDQX010000131.1, forward strand.
CGCGGGGATCGAAACCCGTCGTGCCGGGGGGCGTTTGGCAGACTCGCGGGCCTCTCTCTCGGCCTCAACACGCTTGCGCGCTGCGACAACGTAGCCGGGATCCGTGTCGTAGCCGACGAAGTGTCGGTCGGAGCGGACGGCCGCCACCGCCGTCGAGCCAGAGCCCATGAACGGGTCCAGCACCACGTCATCTCTGTATGTGTAGAGCTGGATCATGCGTTCCGGGAGCTCCACCGGGAAGGGCGCGGGGTGGTTCACCCGCGTCGCGCTCGCAGTGGGAATCTCCCACACGTCCGTGGTCGCCTCCATGAAGTCGTCTTTGAAGATGGAGACCTCCGAGGGGAGATTTCGCCGCGCACGTTCGCGCCGCGCCAGCGCTCGGTCGAAGCGGCCTTTCGACGCGACGATGACGCGCTCGGTGAGGTCGCGCAGCACCGGATTGGATGGACTCTGAAACGAGCCCCATGCGCACGACCCCGAGGCTCCCTGGCCCTTGACCCAGATGATCTCGCCGCGCAGCAGCAAGCGCAGGCGGTCCTGCAGGATCGCGGTGATGTCCGCCGCGAGGGACCGGTACGGCCGCCGCCCGAGGTTCGCGACGTTGATCGCGATGCGTCCGCCCGGCTCGAGCTTTCGGATGCATTCGGCGAAGACGTCTTCGAGCATCTCCAGGTAGTCGAGGTACGTGGCGGGGACGTGGCCTTGGCCCAGCGCTTGTTCGTACTCCTTGCCGGCGAAATAAGGAGGAGAGGTCACCACGAGCGCTACCGAATCGTCTGCGATCTCGCTCATGTTGCGCGAGTCGCCCTGGTAGATCCGATCGAGGACCTGAGCGGGGTTCACCCGAACCTCCTCATCAGAGGAGACCTTGGGCAGCGCGAAGCGAGAGTAGAAGGCGCTCGAATCGTGGCTCTCTCTCCGCCCGACCCCGAACTCAGAGGTCGAGGTAGGGCGTCTCTTGCTCGGCAAATCCCCCTCCCTTGTTCGACCTCATCCTAGGACCGCGCCCGCCAGAGATGAAGGTACCGGGCCCTTACGACGGAAACGGCCCCCCTAGGGCTCGCCCACCTCCGGAAGGTCCACCCCCAGGAGGTCCACCGCCTCCACCGCCTCTCGCAGTGCCCGCGCCCGATCGATCACCCGGAAGAGGTCGTCGACCTCGAACGAGCGCGCCGAATGGGCAGCGGTGCTGAGGTCGAGCATCACCTTTCCCTTCTTGAAGGACTTCTCGTGCCGCTTGCCCCAGCGCTCGTAGCGAAGGCGCGGCCCGAGCGTCAGCTCCCAGGGCCCGAAGATCACCCAGCGCGAGCCGGGGTAGTCGTGCACCACGAGATAGCCGCCGCCCCCGTTCCACACGATGCGCCGGTAAACGGTCTCGTCCAGGACGAAGATGTCGGCGGGAGCCACCGCCGGCCACAGCGCGGCCAGCCCCTCGGAGGTCGGATTGATCTTCTCTTTCAGGTCGAGCTCGACGCGCCCGTCGCCGTAGTTGAAGGAGAAGTCCAGTCGATCGAAATCGTTGGTCCTGTCGATCAACGCGTCGATGCGGTGGTCCGAGCGCAGGATGCTCGCGAGCCGCGCCTCGCCGGCGCGCGCGGCTTCAAGATCGCGGCTCCAATCCTCAGGTCGTCGTTCCCGCGCCACGAGAGCAATCTACGGCCCGCCCCCACCCGAACCGAGCGCGTCAGGTGGCGCTATGCGCTCCTTTATGACCACAGAATGAAAGAGGGGTCCGAGACGCTGCGCGCGATCGGCTACTTCCCGGCCCGCAGCGTGACGACCCATCGGGATGTAGAGCTCCAGCCAGGTAGGAGTCGCGTCACCGGCAGCCCGACATCACCTCGTAAGGCGCCTCGCGCAGGGCACAGCCGGGGTTCCGGCCGCCCCGGGCCGGCCGAGACACCCTCAGCCGGCCCGCCACACGTGGCTCTAACTGTTGGCCGGTACCCGCCTCACCGCGAGGGCGCCGGATGCCACCAACAGGAGACCAACGACCAGCAGCGGGAACACGTCGCCGCCCGTGAACGGCAGGACGCCAGCCTTCACCTGCTCCTCGGGAGCAGCGCGCACGATCCGGGCATCGCCCGGCGGAAGAAAACGCGTGCTCTTGTCGATCCTGACCCCGAGCACGCAGGATCCGCTTGGAGGGATGGGCGTGCCGTTCGGGCACAGCTTCTGCGGCGGATTGCACTTGCCGCTGGGTTGCATGCGCGTCCCGTCGGGGCACGTCTGGGGGACGCAATCGGCGGAGTTGCTGCCGGGCGGACACGGCGGAGGCGGAGCGCAGTTGACCCGGCACACGTCCGCGGGAGTCACACGACACCCGGTGTGCGCGGGGTTTCCGTTCGGGTTCGGGTTGCTCTTCTTGCCCCCGACGCCGTTGTTGAAGTCGCACTCGTAGCCGCTGTTCGCGTCGGTGCCGTTGGGGAACTGGCCCGGAGGGTTCTTGTCGTCGGCGTTGCCGACACAACCGGCACAGGGACGCCCGGTCGCCGCACCGCGATCCCATCCGTTATCGGAGGGCCTGCCGTCACACGTGTTGTGGTACTGGTTGTTCGGACCGTCTGTGTTCGCTCCGTGGCCCTTGTCGCTGCCGTGCGAAGGCGGATCGCAGCTCTGGGTGCTCGAACTGGAAGAAGAACCTGAGCCGGAGCCGGATGAGCGGGAGCTGGATGAGCTGGAGCTCGAGCCCTCGGAGCTGGAGCCCGACCCCTCGGAGCTGGAGCCCGACCCCTCGGAGCTGGAGCCCGACCGGGATGCGCGCGACCTGGACGAACCACGCTCGGATGACGCGGACTTCGCCTCGTCGTCGCGCTCGGTCGAGTCCTCGGAATCGTCCTCGACTTGCTGATCGTCCGAGGCGCCTTCGTCCGAAGCCTCAGAGCTTTGGCCGTGCTCTTTCTCTCGGGCCTCGTCGGACCGCGAGTTCGGACCGGCGACAGCCGATCCCGAGAGCCCCACCACCATGCACAGAACCATCACCAGCATCAGAGCCATCTGACGCATCGGCACTCGCTTCACCTTCAACCTCCTTCGCCCCGCCCGTGGCAGCGGCCGGTCACAAACCCGAGACCCGCTCCATTTCCACCCATTTGGGTGGTTTCGTCCCCCCGGAAGGGTACTCCTCAAGTCCGGATCACGCCCGGGCGGCCGCCGCGGCGACTCCGGTGAGGCTCCGCCAAGCCGCGCCGGAGCGGGTTGAGGCAGCCAGCAGGAGTCCCCCCAGGCTCGGGATGTGCGCAAGGAGCTGAGCCAAGCGCCTACGGAGCGCAGTCGGAGCGGAAGGCTAGGAGGCTCCTCCGGGCTCTGCCGCTCGGAAACGGCCGAGTTGAGTGGCCGCTTGTTGGCGCACCTGGTTCTTCACGATCGGACTCCACCCGAGGGCGACGCCCACCGGGCCCAGCGCCATCCGCGCCCACCGATAGAAGTCGAAGTCGTCGCGGTGGCTGACGATCAGACCGTCTCGGAAGGTGAAGGCAGCGTGGATCTTGTTGTGCACGCGGCGCCCGGTCTTCGGGAACTGATAGATCGCGTCCCATCTGGCCGACCCCGAGCCGTCGTCGACGTGCACGTCTCGGAAGCTGACCTCGAGCGGGTTGCCGCTGGTGCAGAACATCCGCCACATGGCTCGCGCACCCTCGGCGTCGAGGGCCGGGAACACCGGGTCGCTGAACGTGGCGTCGTCGGCGTAGCACTTCGCCATCGTCCGGTGATCGCCGGCGGCGAAGGCGGAATAGAACCTGGTGAGCAACTCGGCGTTGGGATGCATCGGCGTCAACGTATCCCAGCTCCTAGG
>JADDQX010000131.1:4941-6468 GCA_016781115.1 Actinomycetota bacterium
CGCCGATGCGCCCATGAAGAAGAGGACCGCCCTCAGGCCGCCTCCGATCCCGCCGGCGAACACCGTCACGAGCCAGGCGGCCGCCCACAGGAGACCGACGGCGGCCATCGCGACGGATCGCCGTCGCCCGGCCAGTCCTCGGAGCACGACGAGCTGGACGCCGACGATGATGACGGTGTTGACCGCGAAGACAACGCCCAGGCCTCGAGTACTGATGCCTCCCTCCTTGGTCGCGAAGGCCGGAAAGCTCGACTGCAGTTGCGCGTAGCCGACCGTGATGAGCACGACGCTCAGCCCAAAGACCCTTCTGAAGGCCGTGTCTCGGAACAACCGCTGCCAACCCTGTAGCCCGGTCTCTTCCTCTCCGGACGACGCCGGTCGAGCATCGGTCTCGATCGCGAACCTGAGGACTCCTACGTAGATCACGAAGGTCAGCGCGTCGATGAGGAACACGCTGAGGAAGCTTTCCGGGCGGGACGTATCGACCAAAAGCCCTCCAACCACCGCGCCGAGGCCAATGCCCGCGTTCAGCAACGCGAAGTGGACCGAGTAAACAGAGGCTCGTTGCGACGGCTCCACGACCTGTGCCATCAACGCGTGCGAGGACGGCCACATCGAGCTCACCGAGATCCCGAACAGCAGCGCCCACGCGTAGCCCTCCCACAAGGCATCGACCAAGATCAGCGAGGACGCTGCGGCAGCCCCTAGCGAGAGCGCAAGCATCAGGACCTTGCGCGCGCCGACCTTGTCGATCAGCCAGCCGGTGGTGGGGGCGACGACCAGACCCGCCAGCGCTTCCGTCCCCAGCATCAAGCCGACGTGCTCGATCGGGAATCCGCGCGCGTCTCTGAGATAGATGACGAGGAACGGAGTGATCATCCCGTTGCCCAGCGCCGAGATCGCGTCGGCGCCGACGATGATCCACGCCTTGCGCGAGAGCTGCGGGATGAGAGTCGCCATGCGCTAATGCATATCAGCGCGTGGGTGCCGCGCCCGGGCTAGTAACTGTTCGGGAGCGGCCTCAGCTGGACGTCGTCGTCTCGTACTTCTCTTGCGTCTGCGTGAGGCGCGTCTCGAGCGTCTGACGGATCTCGGCGTCGAGGTTCGGCTTCGTCTCGAGCAGGTGGTTGAAGGAATCCTTCGAGAGCACCAGGAGCTCCACGTCCTCGAGCGCCTTCACGTTCTTCGTGTGCGTCGTCTCGCACAAAAGAGAGTTCTCGCCGAAGTAGTCGCCGGGCCCGATCTGCGCGATCTCGATATCGGCTCCGCCGACCTCGTCGTAGATCTGAACCTTCCCCGACAGCACGATGTAGAGAGCCTCGCCGGGCACGCCCTTCTTGAACACGCAGTCCCCAGCCGGCCACACGAGGTTCACCGACGCGCCGACGATCTCCAGCAGGTCGGCTTCGTCCAGCAAGCCGAAGCCCGGCACCCCCTTGAGCGCCTTGACCAGACTGTGACTAACCGCCAACCTCGGCCTCCTCCTATGATCGCCGGCACCGAACTTAATCGCTTCTAAGAGGAGGC
>JADDQX010000132.1 GCA_016781115.1 Actinomycetota bacterium
CGCCTACATCACCTCCCTGCGCCGGACCGCGCTCAGGATCGCCACGGCCGCGGCCAGCAGCAAGGGGAACAGGAACAACGCTACCGCGGCGCCCTGCGCGAGGTCGCCGCCCTCGATGCCCTTGAAGAACGCCCAGCTCGACAGGACCTGCGTCGACTGCGTTGGCCCGCCGCGCGTCAGGATGAACACGACGGTCATGTCGGCGAAGGTGAGGATCGCGCCGAACAGCACGGCGACCGCGGTGATCGGCAGCGTGAGCGGGATGCTTATCTCCCACAGCTTGCGCCAGAACCCAGCCCCGTCGACCTCGACGGCATCGTTGATCTCGGAGGGGATCGCCATCAGCCCCGCCATGATGATGACCGTGGCGAGAGGCACGATCCGCCACACGTGCACCGCGATGATGGAGCCCATGGCCAGCACCGGGCGCCCCAGGTAGTACATGTTCGCCTCGATGAGCCCGAACCAACGCAGCACCCAGTCGATCGGACTGAAGATCGAGTTCAACAGCCACAGCCACGACACCGCCGCGAGCGACACCGGAGTGGTCCACGGCAACAGCACGCAGAAGCGCACGAACCACTTCCCCTTGAAGTCCTTCACCAGCACCGTCGCGAGGATGTGCGCGAGCACGACGATCAGCACCATCGAGATACCGGTGAAGATGATCGTGTTCCAGAACGAGGTCCAAAAGACGCTCGAGGTCAGGATCGTGCGCCACTGGCGGAGTCCGACCAGGTCGAGGCTGGGGTTCCCCGTCGTCACATCGCTGAAGCTGAACAGGATGGCGAGGAAGAACGGCAGCGCGACCAGGCCGATGATGTAGACCGCGGTGGGCAGCAGGAAGAGCTTCGCGAGCAGATCCTCGCGGTCGGCGACCGTCCGCCTCGCCGGCGCCGGCCGCTGTCGCTGGCCCCAGGCGGCGCTCTCGGTGCTCACCGCCTCACCTCCGCCCCCGCCTGCTCCACTTTTGGACGAAACCCACTCTGTGTGTGTGTGTGCGACGTTTTCGTACAAAACTCGCGAGTGGGTGCCGCGGGGAGCAGCGCGCAGAGCTCGTCACAGCCGCACCGGCCTCGACTCGGTCCGCTTGCCGGATGTCGCGTCGAAGAAGCGCAGGTCCTTCTCGTGGATCGCGAAGCGTTGCTCTCGGTCCTCCGACACGCTCACGTCGACCGTCGCGGGGATGCGGGCGATGATGTGGGCGTCGGCCGCCAGAGACGGGACGGTCGCGTAGACGTGCAGATCGCCCGAGAGGTACTCGGTTCGATACACCCGCACGTCGACCTCGAGCGCGTTGTCGCCATGACCGTTCGTAGCCTCGACCGGCAGGAAATTCTCCGGGCGGAACCCGAGGGTGTAGTCGCCGCGGTCGATCAGGTTCATCGGCGGAGAGCCGATGAAGGTCGCGACGAAGGTGTCGGCGGGATCCGAATACACCTCCCTGGGAGGCCCGATCTGGCGGACCTTGCCCTTGAGCATGACGGCGATGCGGTCGCCGAGACCCATCGCCTCGACCTGATCGTGCGTCACGTAGATCGTGGTGGTCCCCAGCCGGTCCTGGAACTGCTTCAGCTCGTCACGAGCCGACGTGCGCAGCTTCGCGTCGAGGTTGCTCAGCGGCTCGTCGAGCAGGAACACGGTCGGATCTCGCACGATCGCCCGGGCCAGCGCGACGCGCTGGCGCTCGCCGCCCGAGAGGTTGCGCGGCTTTCGATCCAGCAGCTCGTCGATGCCGAGCAGAGCGGTGGCCCACTCCACCTTCTTGCGCTGGTCGTCGGGCTCGATCCCGGCCGCCTTGAGAGGGAACGTGATGTTCTCCAGCACCGTCTTGTGCGGGTAGAGCGCGTAGCTCTGGAACACCATCGCGATCCCGCGGGCCCGCGGAGGGAGCCCGTTCACGACGTTGCCGCCGATGAGGATGTCTCCCGCGGTCGGCTCCTCGAGCCCCGCGATCATGCGCAACAAGGTCGTCTTGCCGCAGCCCGACGGCCCGAGCAGGACGAGGTATTCCCCCGGCTCGGTGGCGATGTCGACGCCGTCTACGGCGTGCACGTCACCGCCGTCGAAGTGCTTCTTTAGGCCCCGCACCTCGACGACGTGTGCCATGTCCTATCCCCCATCCCCCGGGGCCCCCTGCTGTAGCGACCCCGGCACCCCCGCTCGATCCTATGGATCAGGCTCCGCCGACGAGCCCCTCCTGCCGCCACTTGGCGAAGATCTGCTCACATTCTTGGTGCGCCTGCTCGACCGACTGCTCGGCCTCTTGTTCTCCCCGCGCCACCCGCGCCAGCATGTTGGGCAGGACGAAGGTCCCGTTGATCTCACCGATGGCCGGGCTCGCGGGCCCCGGGTGCCCCAGGTTCGTCGACCACTCCAACGCCGTCTTCAAAGGCTGGAGCTTGGTCGGGTCGTCACCCTCGATCGCGAACGGGTCCTGGTCGAGCCAACCGTTCAACTGCGGCACCTGGTCGGGGTAACCCGGGAAGTCGTACATCTTCGACTCATAGGTGACACGCGGGAGGTTGGCGGTGTAGTGAAGCAGGAACTCCTGCGCTGCGTCGAAGTTGGTCGAGAATTTCGGAGCGATCCAGTTGTACATGACGTGCTGTGCCGCCAGCTGTGCCTTCGGTCCTTCCAGGGCTGGAACGAAGAAGATGTCTTTAGCGATGTCGGGGATCGTCTCTTGGGCGGTGCGCCATGCAGAGATCGAGTTCAGGATGTAGCTCAGCTGTCCCGAGATCAGTCCCTCGTTGTTCGACGCCGGGTTCCACGCGAAGACCTCTTGGGTCATCGCCGCTTCGAAGAGCTCCTTCGCGTATTCCACGGCCGCGATCGTGTCGTCCGACATCAGCGTGACCTTCTCGCTCTCGTCTTGGACGGACCCGCCGTACGACCACAGCAGAGCCCGCGCGTACATGTTCGAGTCGAGCTCCTGGGACAGTCCGAGACCCATCTGGATCTTCTGCTCGCTGAAGATGCGCCCGCCGCCCTCGAGAAGCTCTTCCCAGGTGGAGGGACCCTCCGGCAGGTCGACCTTCTCCCACAGCGACTTCCGATAGTCGCCGGGATCCGGCGACCATGCCGGCGCGTAGGCGTAGTAGTTGTTCGTGGTCGGGTTGAAGCTCGACTTCTGGCATAGCGGCAACTGCTTGCCGAAGCGGCCGTTCGCCTCGTCCATGAGGTCGTTCATCGGGTGCACGCTCGGCTCGAACTGCGACAGCGTCGCGATGAACTGGATGAGGTCGTGTCCCTCTCCCGCTCCGACCTCGGACGAGATGCGCGCCGGGATCGTCGTGACGTCGATGTGGTCGACGATGACGTTGACGCCGACCTGCTCGCCCCACTCCTTGGCGAAGTCGTCGAACCAGGCGTCATGCTGGGGAACGAAGTGGCTCCACATGAGGAGGCGCAGGTCGCCCGACAGCTGCGTCGCCGGTTCGGAGAAGACCGGAGATGGCGCCGCGCCCGCGGGGGTTTGCGGTTGCCCGGGCTGCGCTCCTCTCCCACAGGCCGCCGCGGCGAGCGCCGCGAGGCTGACCCCCTGGATGAACCTCCGTCGCGAGATCTCGTAAGGCCTGTTCCGCGGGGTCATGATGCGCCTCCTTCATCAACTCCCACGGAGGAAGCGGACGGAGACCGATCAGGAACCTCTCCGCGAAACGAGATTGTCGGACGGGCCCCTTACCGAAGGTCCGTACGCTCCTCCCCCTTGCGCGAACGTAGCACTCCCGGCAGCGGCCACGCCGCCCAGCCTGGTAAAGGTGCCTCAAAAGACCCACAGGCCTCTTCCGTGCGAACCCCGCAGCTCAGCGCAGGAGCTAGGTATGTGTCACACGCCGCTGATACGGTTCCAGCCATGGAAGCGCAGGTCTGGACGCTGATCGGTCTGCTCCCCGCCACGATCCTGGCGGTCCTCTTCTACCTCGGCCACCGGATCGATGCGCTCGGCTCCGAGATGCGCAGCCACTTTGCTCGTGTCGACACCCGGATGGACACCATGTCCACGCGGATCGATGCACTGAGCGTGCGCGTAGAGGAGCAGGGGGCTCAGCTCGCGGGTCGGATCTACGAGCTGGGCGTCAAGCTCGACGATCACCTGAGGTGGCACGCCGGCTAGGACGCTTGCTTTTTTGGCAGGTCTACGAGTTTTGAGATCAGGTGCCGGCGTGGCTCGTTCGGCGTCACCTGCTCAGAGGTGTGTACGCATCGCAGTGGGCATGCGCATGGTCGGGGTGGCCACCGGCGCGCTCTCGCGAAGTGCCCCAGGTCAGGCTGGCGGCGCCTGCGCCGTCACTCCGACGCTGCCGGCGGCAGTGTGCATGCGGCGGTCGAGCGTCACGAGCGGAGCATCTATCAGGTAAGCCAGAGCCAGATACTCAGCGTCGTATGTCTTCAGCCATCCGGCCTTGTCGGCGATCCGCCATGCCTGTCGCCCCAGCCGCGGGTGCCGGCGCTCGCGTACCCGATCCGATTCCAGCACCTCCAGAGCTTGATAGGCCGTCGCTTCCGAGATCAGGCCTCGGCGACGTGCGACATGGAGAGCGGACCGCGTCTCGGGCCACAGGAGCGGCGGGCCAACCAGTTCTTCGTCTCCGAAAGGACCTAGTCCGCCCTCGCGAGCCGCGATCGCGAACATCACGTTTGCATCCAGGATCAGCGGCATCAACGCGTGTCGCGTACTTCACGCACGAGGGCGACCACGTCGGGCATAGGTTCGCCGGTCCAGGTCGTCTCCCAGCCCTTCGGCAGTGGCAGAGACCCGCTCCGGCCGATCGCCTGTGCCAGGTCGTCTTCCTCGATCAAGTGCTGCGTCCCGATCTTCTGTGAGCGCAGACGTCCTGAGCGGATCCACCGACGGATCGTCTCGGGGTTTCTGCCGACACGGCGAGCCGCTTCGGGAACGGTCAGCATCGTAGTAGTCTACTACACCTAGGAGGAGCCCCGCGCCTCCTCTTCTGCCACTTGGTCATATTGGCAATTCGCCACAGGATGCCAAGCTTGGAGCACATGAAGAACGTGTACATGAGCGAAGCCGGCCGCGTCACTCTTCCCGCCGACGCCCGGCGTCGCCTCGGGATCGACGGTCCCGCTGAGTTCGAGGTCGAGGTGGACGAGGCCGAGGATGCGCTGATCCTGCGTCCCGTGGTTACGCTTCGCCGCGAGGACGCCTGGGCCTACACCTCTGAGCACCGATCCCTCCTAGAGCGAGCCCATCGCGATTCGCGTGAGGGTCGGGTTCGGGAGCTGACCGAGGCAGAGCTCGAGCCCCTGAGCGAATAGGTGCCTGGCGGCTACCGCACCCTCGACTTCACCGACACCTTCCTGAGCACCTTCGCCGGCAAAGACTTCACCGCTGCTGAAAGGAAGTCGCTCCTGAAAGCCGTTGAGGCTGCTCCATGAAGATGAACGTCATCCGTCTCTTCGAGTCCACCAGCTGCGAGGAGATCGCGAGGGGTCCTGGTCGGCCTCTGCCTCGAGCCTCTTACGGCTGACCTTTGAGCGGCTCCCGGACGGGCGCAAACGCATGTTGCCTGTAGCACCCACTACGACAGCCAGGGCAGGGCGAGCTGTTCAGGGCTGCGCTCAGCCCCGACCGCCATCCTTTTGAGCGCGCGGACGGTCGCCTGGTGATCAACGCAGCTTTTTCAAGAGGCGGACACGCCGGCCGCTCCGCACCCGTGTTCTACGAGAACACGCTCCGGAACTGCGTACATGTCCCAGGCCGCTGTTACGGTTCAGGCATGGAAGCGCAAGCATGGACGGCCATCGGGATCCTCGCTGCCACGCTGTTGGGCGTGCTCTTTTACCTGGGCAACCGGATCGATGCGCTCGGATCGGAGATGCGGAGCCAGTTTCAGGCTCAGGGAGCTCGTTTCGACTCTCGCATCGACAGCATGTCGGCGCGTATCGATGCTCTTAACGAGCGGGTAGAGGAGCAGGGCAGGCAGCTAGGGAACCGGATCTACGAGCTGGCGGTCAAGCTCGACGATCACTTGAGGTGGCACGCGGGCTAGCTCGCAAGCTGTCCTCTGATGGGGACAGCCGTGCTGATGCGGCCGGCTAGCGCCTCTTCACGGCCGAGCGAGCCGCCGAGCAGGTGTGTGCCGGAACGTCCGCCGTCTGCACCTCGACCGCCACGGCGACGTAGCGGCCGCGCCGATCCCGAAGGTCCACTCGGAAGAAGCCGTAGCGGTTGGTGGTCGTCTTCCGGATCAATTTGCCATTGCGCTTGATCTTGACCAGGACCTTGTTCGCACAGGCCCCGTAGCCGTCGTCGACCTTGACCCGCCCCGCAGCGTAGAGAGAGCCGCCGAGCTTCATCGTCAGCGTGCGGGAGTGCTCAGGCGCCACCTCTGCGGGGGGCTCCGGCA
>JADDQX010000133.1 GCA_016781115.1 Actinomycetota bacterium
CAACTCCCCGCTCGCGGAGAGGAGCAGAAAGAGCACCGCCAGCATGAGCAGCGTTACGACCCAGCTCCACAGGGGCATCTCACCGAGAGAGATGCCTCGCCCAAAAGTAACCTTCTCCACGATAGACCTCCTCCGGGGTCCGCGCCCCGTTCGATTTTTAGCGAGCTAAGAATCAGTCTTCTGACTTCCGGATACCCGCTCCCCCGGCCTTCCCGTCACCCGTTCGGCAACGGTGGCCTATAATTCTCGGTTTCGCTCCCCGGTTACAGTAGCGGGACTCTCACCGGCTTCCTGAATCCCCTTCACCCTACTGCGCACGAGCATAATGGTAGAGCTTTCGCGTGTCAACGCTTCAGGATATGGCTCAACTCACTTATGGGCCTGGCGAAAGCGCCACGCCCATATCCCACGAGGAGGTCGCAAGCAGCGTTTTGAAATGCCCCGTCGGAGGTCCGTCGTCGAGCCCGTGGTCCACCGCGATGCGGACCGAGCCGAGGCGAGCAGCGTGAACGTTTCGAGGGCCACAACACGGTCACTCTCGTCCTTACACCCGTCGGGCCGCCAATAAACGCTACACGCGCAAACACCGCGACCTTGCGCGACGGGTTGTTCCAGACTACCCTCCCACAAAGCCGTTCGACCCAGTACAAGGGAGACTTTATGAGCGAGGCCAATCCGCCGATCTCGACCCGACGGGGCGATGATGGAACGACAACGCTCATGGGGGCAGGTCGTCTATCCAAGAACGACGTGCGTATAGCGCTTCTCGGCGACATAGACGAGGCGAGCGCGTCTCTCGGGCTCGCCCGCGCAGAAGCAAGTGAAGCGGATCTCAAGGAGCTATTGCTGGAGTTTCAGCGTCTTCTGTACCGGATCATGGGCGACGTAGCCATGGTGGGGGAGCCGAATATGGTCGGCCTCGCGGACTTGCAACGGGTGGATGGGGCGCTTGAAAGTTGGAGTGCGCGTACGGAGATCCCCAAGGAGTTTGTGATACCCGGAGAGAGCAAGGTCGGCGCCCTCCTGGATTATGCGCGCAACGTAGTGCGCCGGGCGGAACGGAGCGCGGTACACGCGGGCTTTGTCGACGATCACCCCCACGCCCTCAAGTCCATCAACCGTCTCTCGGATGTGCTTTTCGTCCTGGCACGCAACGCTGACGGCAAGTCCCCCCTCTCGAAGGGCTGAAGTCCCGTGGCAAGCAGGCCCCTGGTCCTTGCTCGACGACCTCAGGTCGTGGGTCGCGCTCGTATGTCCCGAAGGACGGGTGAAAACCGACTGGCCGTATATTCGCAGCAGAGGGTATCGTCCGAACGTCACAGCCCTTCCCCGGAGAGATCGCGAGCGTGGCCGCGCAAGCCCGCCTCGATCCTCCGCGCGGTAGTGACATGTTCCCCGCGGCATGCGGCACGCGCCTCATGGCTTGAGCCTTGCCGAGACTTGGCGACGACGGCTCGGGACGAGGTTGGAGCGAGATCCCGACGAGGGACGAGGAATAGCCGGGATGACGACCGGTAGGGAACCACGCTTCGGGAACCGCTTGTGTTCCGTAGTCTCCAAGGTCAACGGGGAAGACCTTGCAGGCTACGCTATTCCCTTCGAGCATCGCTTGCTCGTCGAGGTCGCCCCACCCTGGGAGGGCGACGTCGGGGCGTCCAGATACTACCCCGAAGGCCTCTGGGATGCCTTGATGGCGGCCTGGCGTCGCGGCTCTCCCGTCGGTATGACGGCGATCCTTCCGGACCCAGAGTACTCCTTCACGGGATGGACTCGGCTGGTCTACCTGCGCCGACCGCGCGGTCCGTTTGCCGCTTACAAGAAGACTGAGTACCTGCTTCCCGACGGGTATCTCGTCCCGGCGGTGGAGGCTCTGTTCGATGCGCCGGGGGGACCCTCCCGCTTCGAGGAATACCGCCGCGATACCCGTGGTGTTCGGGACGTGGTCGTTTGCACCCACGGCAGCCACGACGCCTGCTGCGGCAAGTTCGGCTACCCCATCTACGAGAAGCTGCGGCGCGAGTATGCGGAGCCGGACAAACTCAGGGTCTGGCGGGCGAGCCACCTCGGCGGCCACCGCTTCGCGCCAACGCTCGTAGACTACCCCGAGAGCCGCTACTGGGGGCGCTTAGAGCCGTGGGCCATTGAGGGGCTCGCGTCGAGGAACGTCCCGGCCTCGGAGCTCCGGCGGTTCTACGTGGGTTGGAGTGGCCTCGAGAGCAGGCTCGAGCAGATCGCGGAGGGAGAGATCTTGGCGCGCGAGGGCTGGCAGTGGACCGATTACTCCAAAGAAGGCCGGGTGCTCTCCGTGGACGAGGGCGAGCACCGGGCCGAAGTGAGCATCGAGTACGCCAGCCCCGATGGCACCATCTCTGGCTCTTACGCCGCCACCGTGGAAGAGAACAACAGCGTCATGACCCTGCTCGACTCGGGCTCCGAACCGCTGCAAGAGGCACGTCAGTACCGCGTCGGACGCCTGAAAAACACCTTACGCACAGGTTGAGGATACCCGAGCCGCCGTGCGGTAAGAGATGCGCACGACGCTCTCGAACCTCCCGCCAGCGCGGGGACTACACAAAGGACCAAGAAGCGACCGTATGGACGGCCTTCGTCGAACGTCCCGGCGTGGCAGAGTTCTCTGCGAGCACAGATGGCTACTACATACTACGCGCGAGTATCAGTGTCCTCGGTAGCCGTTCGTAAAATCGGAATTATGTCCGTGTCCCGGGCGTCGGTTTGACGCCAGAACGAGTTTTCTGTTATAAGTCGCACAGGAAAGGAAAGTAGCAATTGGGATGGGGGTCTCGTTCAAGGTAAACCTATGTCATTGACGGGTGCGGAGAGCCTTTATCGTTCGGCTGAGAAGCCGCCGGCGTTATGCAGGGTTCGTCTCCTGAAGTAGCCCGTCAAACTGTATGGAATGCACTCGTGGTGGGGTAGCCTCCGGGGTCGAAGAGGAAGGAATAGGATGCTAACCGAAGGACAGAGGCAGGGGAGCGGGAGAGACGGGCAGGGAGGGGCCAAGAGGCACAAGCGGTTCGAGGTCCTGGAGAAGCGGGACGTCAACAAGGACGGCTTCGTCAAGGAATGGCCCGAGGTCGGCCTGATCGCGATGGGTAGCCCCGAGGATCCGGAGCCCAGCATCAAGATCGAGAACGGCGTCATCGTCGAGATGGACGGCAAGGCTCGCGACGACTTCGACTTCAACGAGATCTTTATCGCGAACCACACCATCGACGCCACCGTAGCCGAAGAGATGATGGCCATCGACGCGGTCCAGATCGCCCGGATGATCGTGGACATCAACGTCCCCCGCGCCGAGGTACTCAAGGTCTTCACGGGTCTCACCCCGGCCAAGATCGCGGCCGTTATGGACCAGATGAACGTCGTCGAGATGATGATGGGCTTGCAGAAGATGCGAGCGCGCAGGACGCCGGCGATCCAGGGTCACGTCACCAACATCCAGGACAATCCGGTCTTGATGGCCGCCGACGCCGGCGAAGCCGGGTTGTACGGCTTCTCGGAGCTGGAGACCACCGTTGCGGTCACCCGGTACGCGCCCTTCAACGCCCTGGCGTTGCTCGTCGGCGGACAGACGGGCCGGGGCGGAATCCTCACCCAGGACGCCCTGGAAGAGGCGACGGAGCTCCAGCTCGGGATGCGCGGGCTGACGACCTACGCCGAGACCGTCTCGGTCTACGGCACGGAAGGCGTGTTCGTGGACGGCGACGACACGCCGTGGTCGAAGTCGTTCCTGGCCTCGGGCTACGCCTCGCGCGGTCTGAAGATGCGCTTCACCTCGGGCACGGGGTCCGAGGTGCAGATGGCGTCCGCGGAGGGCAAGTCCATGCTGTACCTGGAGATCAAGTGCGTCATGATAGCCAAGGGCGCCGGCGTCCAGGGGCTCCAGAACGGCTCGATCAGCTGCATAGCGGTGCCGGGCGGGGTCCCGGGCGGCATCCGGGCCGTGATAGCGGAGAACCTCGTGACGACCTGCATGGACATGGAGGTCGCCTCCGGCAACGACCAGTCGTTCTCCCACTCCCCGTACCGGCGCACGGCCAAGACGTTGCTCCAGATGCTGCCGGGTACCGACTTCATCTTCTCCGGCTACAGCACCGTCCCGAACTACGACAACATGTTCGCCGGCTCGAACTTCGACTGCGACGACAACGACGACTACCTCATCATCTCCCGCGACATGAAGGTGGACGGTGGCCTCGTGCCGGCGGCCGAAGAGGACCTCATCGCGGTCCGCAACAAGGCGGCGCGGGCGTTGCAGGCCGTCTTCGCGGAGCTTGGCCTGCCACGCATCACGGACGAGGAGATCGAAGCGGCGACCTATGCCCACGGCAGCGAGGACATGCCGGATCGCGACAAGGTCCAGGACACGAAAGCGGCTACGGCCATGATGGAGCGCGGCGTGACCGGGCTGGACGTCGTCAAGGCGCTGGCCAAGCGCGGGTTCAGGGACGTCGCCACGAACGTCCTGGAGATCCAGAAACAGCGCGTCTCCGGTGACTACCTGCACACGTCGGCCATCCTGGACCCCGAGTTCAACGTCGTCGCGGCGGTCAACGACCTGAACGATTACGAGGGACCGGGCACGGGCTACCGCCTGCAAGGCGAGCGTTGGCAGCAGATCGCCGACATCCGGCAGGCTCTGGGCCCCGACGACATCTAGGGAGGGGGACGTATGTCCGACAACGTGGGGGCGACCCCGGTGGGGGCCACCCCGGTTATAGATGGAAACGAGCCGGCCGAAGAGACGACCCGCGTCGCGGAAGAGATGGAGCTGCGGGAGGTGGGGGAAGCCGAGCGTGGTAGCGCGCCCGACGAGGTCGTCATCGCGATCTCTCCCGCGTTCGGCGACCAGCTCAAGAGGCAGACGCTTACCGGCATCCCCCACGCCGCCATCATGCGCGAACTGCTGGCCGGTATCGAGGAAGAGGGGATCAAAGCGCGTGTGATCCGTGTGTGGCGGACCTCCGATCTGGCGTTTATAGGCCACGACGGCACCAAGCTCAGCGGCTCGGGGATCGCCATCAGCATCCAGTCGCGCGGCACCACCTTGATCCACCAGCGAGACCTCGTCCCGCTGAACAACCTGGAGCTGTTCCCGCAGGCGCCGAACCTGGATCTGCCCACGTACCGGACCATAGCCCGCAACGCGGCCCGGTACGCCAAGGGCGACCACCCGACCCCGGTCTCGCAGTGGAACGACCCGATGTCGCGTCCCAAGTGGCAGGCCATCTCCTCCGTGTACCACATCCGAGAGACGGGCTTCGTCAAGAAGGGGGCGAAGCCGGTCGAGCTAGAAGTGACCATCAAGGAGCCGGATGCGGCGTCCCACGCAGCAGAAGGAGCGAGGTAAACGTGGCCGAAAAACTGCATTATCAGCAGGATTACCCCCTCTCGGAGAAGCGGCGCGACCTGGTCAAGACGTTATCGGACAAGACGCTCGACGAGATCACCCTGGACGCGGTAATGAACGGCGAGATCACGTCGGACGAGATCCGCATCACCCCGGCGATCCTCGAATACCAGGCCCAGATCAACGAGAGCATCAACCGGCCCCAGCTCGCCGCCAACATGCGGCGGGCGGCGGAACTTACGAGGGTGCCAGACGACCGCGTCCTGGAGATCTACAACGCCTTGCGACCGCACGTCTCCACCAAGGACGAACTGCTCGCCATCGCCGACGAACTGGAGAACCAGTACGAGGCGAAGGTCAACGCGGGCTTCATCCGCGAGGCGGTCGAGGTGTACGAGAAACGGGGCCGGCTGAAAGAGCAGGACTCGGAGGGTCCGCCGGTCGAGACCGACGTACAGAGCGACATAACCGGCGAGTAGCCGGCAAACGGAAGGAGCTCACAATCGGCTCGGCGCCGCAGGATACTCGCGGCGCCGAGCCGGAGAACCGAGGTTCGCGGATGGACTCAAGATGAGCATCATCGCTGGCATAGACATCGGCAATTCGACCACGGAGGTCGCCATCGCCTCGGTAGGCGACGGCACGCCACCGGAATTTCTGTCTTCCGGTACGACCATGACGACCGGGATCAAGGGGACCGTGGAGAACATCCCGGGGATCGTCCACGTCCTGCGAGAAGCTACCAAGCGCGCAGGCATCGGCATCGACGACC
>JADDQX010000033.1 GCA_016781115.1 Actinomycetota bacterium
GTCTCCCTAGGGCGGCGCCTGAGCGCCGCCCCGAAGAGACCGATCAAAGTGACGACCACCCCAACGAGCGTCACGAGGTGACCCGTGAACACGACCGGCCCGTGTCCCGCCCCGGGCGACTCGCTGATGAAGTGGTAGGCAAGGTCGATCGCCGCGCTGAGGACCGCCAGCGCGAGACCGGCCCGCATCATGCGCGGTAGCCGTGCGACGGACCGACCCAGTCGCGTGGCCACTAGAACCTTCCGGGGAACTGGGCGATGATGCCGCGGCTCAGCATGTCAGCCATGTGCTGCTACCGAACCCTGAATTCGAGCTCGTCGCGCGCTCCTTCAAAGCCCAACGGGGCATGCCCGTTATCGGTCAACTGCGCCACGAGTGTGTAGATCGCACCTCTTTGAAGACCGCTGGTGCTGATGCGGACGTGGTCGTCGCATCCCATCGCGACGAGGGTGCCCATGTGATCGGCGTGGTCACCGGTAGCGATGTGCACGTGCCAGTGGCCGTAGCCCTCTAGGGGCGACTTCCCCATGAGCTCGCAGCTGAGATTGAAGCTCTTGGTGTCTAGCGCGATTTCGAAGCTGTTACCGACCGCGCTGTCGGGTGGAGGGCTGATTATGTTGATCGTCGGGTCCTCACGGAAGTTCGCGGGCTGGGTCTCTGACGGTGGTGACGTTGGTTGCCAATTGACGGTGACCGACTCCGCGTTTTCAGTTATCTCCGTATGGTTGTTCTGAGCCGGGACGGCTTCGAAAGTGTGCTCACCAGCCTCGAGGTTTCGCATCGAGATACGCGCCGTAGGAGTGGAGAAGAAGTCCACCAGTATCCCGTCGCGATAGACGTGGTAGTGACCCTTGCCCGCCTGAATCCCTTTGCCGACGAGAGTGGCGTCTAGGTCGAATCCTCGGACCGCAACGCGAAGTGTGACTTCGTTGCTGCTGAAGCTGGAGCCGTCTGTGGGCGACAGGATCGAGATCTCCATGTCCTCTGCGCCCGGCTGTAGGTCACTCGTTGCTTCTCCGCTTGCAGCGTTTGAGGAATCTCCGTCTAACTCAGGGGTTTGCGCGTCGGCAGGCGAGGCGCTTTCGGTCGCCGAGATCACAGGCGGGACGCCCAACTCATCTGTACTCGACGTTGGTTCGCTACTTGCGCTACCGGTTGCACAGGCAGCGCCCAACAGAGCGACGACCGCGAGCGCCGCGATGGGCTGCTTGATCGACATAGACACCGTCCTTTCGTCGTGGTCGAGGGTGTTCGTGAGACGGACCGTCAGCGCACTCGCAAGGGCATCACCTCCTTTATGCGTGCAGCAGCCGTTCGTGGGGGCAGCAGTCGCGCTCCAACTCGATGTGGAGGTCGAGGACCTCATCCCAGGTGACGGCCGCACCTCGGTGCGGTTCCGCGAGTTCGAACGGCAGTGGGCGGCCAGCCCGGCGCGCTCCGAAGAGGAGGAGTGCGGCGACCAGGTTTGGGTCTATCGGGCGGTGGAGGAGATGGCGGCACTCGGGACACTCGAGCTGGCAGAGGGCGGCCCCGTCGGCGTCGCTGATCCCGCAGGTCATAGCGGAGACGCCGACCACGATCGGGCCGCAGCCGGGACACGAAACCTCGACCAGCCCTCGCTCCACCGGAGCCTCCTAAGACTAAAATTCGTTGGTGTTAGGGGACGAGTGTAGGGGCCCGCAGGAACGCTTGTCAAGTGAGTCTGTCAAAAAGGCTTGGTCTTATTCCGTCCTGGGGGCGGACCGTGGCCATTGAACCAACGAATATTTGCTGTTATAACGAGAACATGCTCAGGGGATTGCGGAAGGGCGCCGGTGCGGTAGCCGTACTCGATGACGAGCTTCGACGACGGATGTACCTCTACATCCGCGGTCGCGGGGGGCCGGTGTCGCGCGATGAGGCTGCAGATCATGTCGGAATCTCACGCAAGCTCGCCGCCTTCCACCTCGACAAGCTGGTGGAGCGGGGGCTGTTGACCGCGCACTACGCGCGGCTGTCGGGGAGATCCGGCGCCGGCGCGGGGCGCAGCTCGAAGCTTTACGAACCTTCGGATCTCGAGGTCGACGTGTCGATCCCCGAACGCCGCTACGACATCGTCGGCGAGATCATGATAGAGGCCCTCGATCAAGATTCCGAGGAGTCTCCGCGCCGGGTTGCAAAGCGCGTCGCCTACGAGAAGGGCAAGGCCATCGGCGGGGATGTGAAGGCTGATCTGCGGCTGCGCCCACCGGGCTCGGAACGCGCGCTCTCGATCGCCGAAGAGACACTTTCGAAGTACGGGTTCGAGCCCTACCGGGATGAGGCCGGTTCCATCTCCCTGCGCAACTGCCCCTTCCACACCCTGGCCCGCCAGGCGCCGGAGCTCGTGTGCGGGCTGAACCGCGAGTTCATCGACGGGTTTCTGCGCGGCATCGGTAACGACACGGTCGAGGCCGCGCTCGAGCCAACGCCGGGGGAATGCTGCGTCAAGTTGAGGGCGACGCCAACCTCACCGAACTCCTTGACGCCGTCGAGGGCAAGCACGAACACGTTCTGATCACGCGCAACGGCCGTCCGTCGGCGGTGATGCTCTCCGCCGACGAGTACGAGTCGCTGGAGGAAACGCTTGAGATTCTTCAGGACAAAGACCTCATGGAACCCCTGCGCAAGAGCGAGGACGGCGTTCGTGCCCGACGCCTCATGCCGCTTGAGGACCTCCGCAACAAGCGACGCTGATGGCCCGGGTCCCGTGGAACCGTCAAGGGATCCGCCACTTCGACGCTCTATCTCCTCGTCTCAAGGAGCCCGTGCTTAACGCTCTTACGGACCTTGAGATCGATCCGCAAGGCGCGGGGAAGCCGTTACTGGGCCGACTGAACGGACTCTGGTTCGCGCGTGTCGGTTAGGTCGCAAGCCTTCTGCAAGCGCTCGGCGTCGATCTGTCAGGCGCGCACGTAGCGGCGACGCCGCGGCGTGTGGCCACGATGTACCGCGAGCTGTTGACGCCGCGTCCGTTCAACGGCCTCTGCAGGATCTGAGGACGCGTCGCCGCTCCGCCCTGGTTCGTTCTCCTCAACGAGTTGCGCCGCCTCCAAGCTCATGCGGCGTCTCCGTCGCGGCCGATCGCAACACAACATTCATCTGCCCGCGGTTCAAGGGTCGCCCGGGCGCTCGTCTGCAGCCCCTCGAGCAGTCCCTCTATCAGCGCCTTGTTCATCGCGCACACCGTCTCGGGCGAACGTTGCGCGAGGCGGTGGAACGGGCAGTTGTTCAGGCGCAGCGTCCCGTCAGTGTCTGTGTAAGGTTCGAACCCGCAGTCACGCAACACGTCTCCGAGCGAAGCCGGAGGGTCACCTTCAGCACCGGCTGACTGCTGTGCGAGACGCACCCCCCTCTGATACGCGACCCGCTCGACGGCGGCCAGTGGGTGCTCGTCGTCGCCCCGCGTCTCTAGCGCCTCGAGCAGGATCTCGCCGGGGATGTCGTAGTGGCGGGGCGGAAGTGAAACCTCGACCTCGACCTGCTCGTTCGGTTCGTAGAGCTTGGAAGGGCGACCCGCCCCAGGTCCGCCTCTGCCCGCCGGACGCGCGTAATGAGCCTTCAGCAAGCCCGCGTCGACGAGTTTGTCGAGGTGGAAGGCGGCCAGCTTACGCGAGATGCCCACCGCGTTGGCGGCCTCGTCCCGAGACACGGGCGTGCGCCGCTGACGGATGAAGTCGTACATGCCGCGGCGCAGCCCATCAGCGAGCATGGCTACTCGGCTGAAGCCCTCCTCAGTCATGGGGCGACTCTAACACCAAAGCGATTTTCCGTTACACTCGGGCAGAGGAGAAAGGAGGTTGGAGATGGATCGCCACGAGTCCTTCTGGATCGGCACCAGCGACAGTCCGTCGTTCCCAACCCTCGATCACGATGTGCAGGTCGACGTCGCCGTCGTCGGAGCGGGCATCGTCGGAGCGATGGCGGCAACGTTCCTCAAGCAGGCCGGCAAGACGGTCGCGGTCATCGAAGCGGCACGCGTCCTGCAGGGCGTGACCGGTCACACGACCGCCAAGGTGACATCGCTGCATACCCTGATCTACGACGACCTCATCAACAGGTTCGGCGAAGACAAGGCGCGTCTCTACGCAGAATCCAACCAGGCCGCGATCGGCATCATCGCCCAGCTGTGCGAGGAGCGTGGGCTGGAGTGTGAGCTGACGGAGACAAGCGCATACACCTACACGGT
Organism: Actinomycetota bacterium; assembly: GCA_016781115.1. Classification (GTDB taxonomy): domain Bacteria; phylum Actinomycetota; class CADDZG01; order CADDZG01; family WHSQ01; genus MB1-2. The sequence continues at coordinate 4,208 of JADDQX010000033.1, forward strand.
CAAAGACGACTACGTCGCGAAGATCGAACAGGAGGTCACAGCCGCCCAGCGGCTCGGTCTTCCGGCCGGTTACCACGACGAGGTCGCGTTGCCTTACCCCGTTAAAGCAGCAGTGGGCTTCGCCAAGCAGCTCGAGTTCCACCCACGAAAGTTCCTGGCGCCGCTTCTCTCGGCGATTCCGGGTGATGGCAGCCATGTCTTCGAGGGGGCACGCGTCATCGACATCGAAGAGGGCAGCCCCTGCCGCGTGTCCACGCGTGGCGGCCATACTGTGACCGCAGACGACGTGGTCGTGGCGACCAACATCCCGATCATCAACAAGGGGCTCTTCTTCGCGCGCGCCGAGCCCAGCCGCGGCTACGCCCTCGCGATGGACGTGCCGGAGGAGCGCGTCCCCGACGGGATGTTCATCAACGTCGGAGCCCCAACCCACTCCGTGCGCCGCGCGCCTTTCGGAGACCGAACGGTCCTGATCCTTGCCGGCGAAGGCCATCACACCGGCGAGGGCGGCAACCACCGCGAGCACTGGGACCGGCTCGAGGCGTGGGCACGGAAAGATCTCGGCGCCACCGAGGTGGCTTACCGGTGGTCGACGCAGGACTACTACTCGCTGGACAGGGTCCCGTTCATCGGCAGGATGACCCCGGGCGCCAGCCATCTCTACACCGCGACCGGCTTCAGCGCGTGGGGGATGACGAACGGCGTCGTAGCGGGTCGCCTGCTCGCGGACCTGGTCACCGACACTCCCAACGCATGGGCGGAGCTGTACGACCCGAACCGCATCAACGTGAAGTCGTTGCCGTCGTTCGTGCGCAAGGGAGGCCACGACGCGAAACGCCTCGTCGGCGACCGCCTCAAGAGCGGCTTCGACGCTGACCAGCCGAACGCGGTCGCCGCAGGCGCAGGAGCGGTGTTCGATGTGAACGGCGACAAGGTAGCCGTGCACCGCGACGATGAAGGTGCGCTTCATGCAGTCAGCGCCACCTGCACACATCTCGGCTGCATCGTGTCGTGGAACGACGCGGAGCGGTCTTGGGACTGCCCCTGTCACGGATCACGCTTCAGCGCGACCGGTGCGGTTCTCCAAGGTCCCGCCGCTACTCCGCTCGAGCCCCGGGAGATCTAGGCATGGCCAAGTCGGTCGGGGAGTTCGTTGCGGATCGCCTTGTGTCATGGGGCGTTCGTCGCGTCTTCGCGTATCCCGGCGACGGCATCAATGGCGTCATCCTCGGGTTGGCGAAGCGCTCTGATGACGTCGAGTTCGTCCAGGTTCGCCACGAGGAGATGGCCGCATTCATGGCGTGTGGGCACGCGAAGTTCACCGGTGAGGTCGGGGTCTGCATCGCGACCTCTGGGCCGGGCGCGGTCCACCTCCTGAACGGGTTGTACGACGCGAAGCTCGACCACCAGCCCGTCGTCGCGATCGTTGGGCAACAGGCTCGCTCCGCGCTCGGAGGCGACTACCACCAGGAGATCGACCTGATCTCGCTGTTCAAGGACGTCGCGCACGACTACGTGCACATGGCCTCCGACCCAGCTCAGGTCCGGCATCTCATCGACCGCGCCTTTCGCATCGCGCTTTCGCGCCGCGCCGTCACCTGCGTGATCCTGCCCAACGACGTGCAAGACATGGATGCTGTCGAAGAACCCGAACACGAGCACGGCACGCTGCATTCGAGCGTGGGACGACCCGCCCCGGTCGTCGTACCGAACGACGACGAGCTGCGACGGGCTGCCGACCTTCTCAACGCCGGAGAGCGTGTCGCGATGCTGGTCGGTGCCGGCGCGCGGGACGCCTCGACCCAGGTGCTCGCGGTGGCCGACAAGCTCGGCGCGGGGATCGCGAAGGCACTGCTCGGAAAGACCGTCGTCGACGATTCACTGCCGTTCGTAACCGGCGCGATCGGGCTCCTCGGGACCAAGCCGAGCTGGAACATGTTGACCGGTTGCGACACGCTGTTGATGGTCGGCACGAGCTTCCCCTACGCGGAGTTCCTGCCCAAGCCGGGCCAGGCGCGCGCGGTGCAGATCGACATCGACCCTCGCGCGGTCGGGATCCGCTACCCGACCGAGGTCGACCTCGTCGGCGATGCTGCGTCGACGTTGGACCGCCTGCTTCCGCTGCTACAAGCCAAGAGCGAGCGAGTGTGGCGGAGTCAGGTCGAGGACGACGTCGACGAGTGGTGGCAGGTGGTCGAGGCGCGCGCGATGGCGGATGCGGACCCTGTCAACCCGCAGAGGGTGCTGTCGGAGCTATCGCAGAGGCTGCCCGACGACGTCATCGTGACCGTGGATTCCGGCACCTCCACCGATTGGTTCGCCCGGAACCTGAAGATGAAGCCCGGCATGCTCGCGTCGGTGTCGGGGCAGCTGGCCAGCATGGGCTGTGCCATCCCGTACGCGATCGCCGCCAAGGCTGCGTATCCGGATCGTCCTGTCATCGCTCTCGTCGGGGACGGCGCGATGCAGATGAACGGCCTCAACGAGCTCCTTACGGTCAAGAAGTACTGGCAGCGATGGAGCGACCCGCGTTTCGTCGTGTTGGTGCTAAACAACGGTGACCTGAATCATGTGACCTGGGAGCAGCGGGCGATGGAGGGGGACCCGAACTCCAAGCTGCTCAGGACCTTCCTGATTTTCCTTACCACCGCCACGCTGAACTGCTGGGGTTCCATGGGATTCGGGTCGATTCTCCGGAAGCCATCGCGCCCGCGTGGGAGCGAGCGCTTTCCGCTGATCGTCCGGTGGTGCTAGAAGCGGTGGTCGACCCGAACGTGCCACCGATCCCGCCCCACGTGAGCCTCGACCAGTTCAAGGCGTTCATGCTGTCACTGGGGAAGGGGGACCCGGAGGCGAGTGGTGTGATCCGTCACGGCGTCAAGCAGAAGATGGCGGAGTTCCTCAAGTGATGTGTCTGCCGAGTACGGCCACGCGCACTTTCCGGAGATGTTGGGCGCCACGACCGCTTCTGTCGGCGAGGGTCTTCCGGGCGGCGCGCGCGTGTCCGGCGAGCACGCGAAGCGACATCGTGGTGAACGCAATCATGACCAGGCCCTTACGGCACTATTACGCCTCCGACCGGGCGATGTTGCCTGACGTACGGGCGAGCAGAGGACGTCTGGAGACTTATTCGCCTGGATCCAACCTCCGCGCCGGACACTCAATTGGCTATGTAGCTCGCTTGGCGCGGGAGGGCGCTGCTCGACAATCCCGTTTCACGTTGACCTCCGGCGACGTCGAAGCGAGATCCCCGCCTGTTCCGTAGATGAGAGAGGGCTGTACGCGGGCGTCGAACAAGGGCCGGAGATTCGGTCGTCTTTCGGTCTTCGCCACCCAGCGGCCGTTCGAGATGCGAAACAGAAGCAACTCACAACCTTTGGAGGATCTGATGATGCGTGCAAAGACACTTGGCACGAAGGCATTAGTTCTAGGCGCCTTCGCTCTTCTGGCTCTCGGCGCGTGTGGGGGTAGCGAGACCCCGTCGGATAGCTCTGCTTCGGGAGGCGGAGGCGCGAACGGCGGCGCGCAGGTCACACTGAGCGCTGTCGACAACGAGTTCGAACCGGCCGACCTCGCGGTTCCTGGCGGCGGAGAAGTGACCGTCGAGTTCACGAATAACGGAGAAACGGTTCATACATTCACTTCTGAGGAGCTTGGCTTCGACAGCGGGAACGTACTCCCGGGAGACTCGAAAACCGTCACCTTCACGGCCCCCGACGGCGATACGCAGTTCGTCTGCACTCTCCACGCTGAGTCTGACGACATGGTTGGGACGATCGTCGTCGAGTAAGGTCCAGTCGCGTCGATGCACCATCGGCGGCACCGAATACGGCTTACTACCCGCCCGAGGTCGTCGTCAGGAGCGATTTCGTAGAGGTTGGCGACAGGTGTCGAAACGGGCACAATTTTGCGCCAAGATGGGTGCGGCTTCCCCGATACCTCCTCAGCGCTTGCACGAACGGCGTTTCCTGTCGTGTAGCAGGAACGGCGCGCGAGGTTGTAGGTCGCGCTGATCTCCCGGACCCCGGTCCGGAGGTGGTTCTAGACGCCTCGCTGCTTCATGGCGCCGCCTTCCGGGCTCTTCGTTCCTGGCGGCGACGTTTTGCCGTAAATCACTGATATAGCAGCGGTGTGACAGTTCCCGCGGGGGAGGGCAACATTTTTCGAAAGTGCGGCCCGCCAGGCGTGCTGAACGATGCACCAATCCGTAGGTTCGAATTGATCAATACTTCGCGTCGTTTCGCATTGTTGACCCGGCCGGGTGGGTTTTTACGGGACTCGAATCGCTATCGATTGAGACGAGAGACGTCTGACCAGGACTTTTGCGTGGGTCGTGTCAAGCTCCGGCTGATCGTTGACGCGGTGGCTCCGCCTGATGTTTGACATGTAGCCCATCGGCCCTGATCTTGCGAACCGGTCCTTTCCTCAGCCTCGCGACGGTCTTGATCAGGTGGTTCTGGTGCCAGACCTGGATCGTTGTGTCGTCCACGAACGCGTCCACGAGCTCTCCCTTGAAGGCGTTGCCGACCGAGAACATCTGGTTGTCGACCGACACGACGCCGTTGGAGCCGACGCGGCGCAGCACCCACTGCCCCTTGTCGTCGTCTTCGCTCTTGACCGGCACCGATGACGGGTCCTTGGTCGCCGGCACGAGGCGGAACCGTTCTGCCGGCACCGTCATCTCAAGCGCCTGGTGCGGCCTCTCTCGTTGTTGTAGTCGGCCACCCACGCGCCGAGGGCTTCCTGCGCCGCCTGCAACGTCGTGAAGTGCGATCTGCGAGGAACTCCTTGCGGACGCTCTGGTGGAACCGCTCGATCTTTCCCGTCGTCGTCGGCGAGCGTGGCGCCGTTAGGCGATGAGAGATCCCGTTCTCACGACACATGCGATCGAACAGCACCTCCGCCTTATGCGTGCCGAAGCGCCCGGTGAAGACCTTGCCGTTGTCGGTCAGCACCTCGTCTGGAACGCCGTAGCGCAGCATCGAGGCCTTGAAGACCTCGCACACGGCGCGAGATGTCGCCCTTGTCACCAGACCGGCGGCGACGCAGAAGCGGCTGTGGTCATCGACGCCGGTGACGATCTTTAGATCGGTGCCGTCATCCAGCAGCACGCCGCCCATGACGTCCATCTGCCACAGCTGCATGGGCCGGTCGCGTTCCCAACGACGGAACTCGTCGCGGCGCTTCTTTCTGCGTCTCAACTCGATCAGGTTGTGACGCTTGAGGCAGCGATAGATGCTCGTGCGTCCCGGCAGAGGGTCGATGCCCTTGCGGGTGAGCTCGTGCAGGATGCGCCGCGGACCCCACCCTGGATGCTCGCGGCGGATTTCGCAGATCAGCGCCTCGAGCTCCGGCGCGATCTGATGCGCGCACGTCGCCGGCTTGTGTGATCTGTCTGCCAGTGCCGCGAGCCCGCCCGCCTCGTAGCGCGCGATCCAGTTGTGAACGCTCTGGCGCGAGACGCCGAGGCGATACGCGACCTCGGTCACCTTCCAGCCGTCCTGGATCACGGCCATGACTGCCTGATAGCGCTGCTCCATGACACTGAGCTCCACCAGCACCTCTCACCTCCCGCTCCGAGAAACGTCGGAGTCAGGAGATGACGAGGTGTCAAAGATCAGCCGGCACTGTCAAACATCACCCGGAGCCACTGTCAAAGATCAGCCGGAACTGGTGTCAAACATCAGCCGGAACTGTGTCAACGATCAGGTGGAGCCGGAGTGTCCAGCATCACCCGGAACACGACACTTTTGCGTGGGTCGCCAGGGAATCGAACCCTGAACCTACGGATTAAGAGTTGAACGGACGCGATCCTCTGACCTGCACTTTTGCATGGAAACGAGGTCTGACCAGGGCGTTTCATTGACCATCATTTGTCGTTGTTGAGCATCATTTTCCGTCGTCGCGTGGGTTTTTTGTGGGGTGAAATGCGCCCGTGTTTGCCTAGTCGTTCCGGGCACGGAGATCGTGACCGAAAGCGAACACCCAGCGGAACAACGATAGAGCCGGCCGCTTACACCAGCACTCTTGGGCACACCCGCACGTCAGCTCTCCCCGACTTTCCTTCACCAGGCCGAGAATGGCGAGTGCCAAATATCCCTTGCAACGACAGAAATGAGACGTCTCATTCGCCGATCCTAGGCCCCCGGTGTCAGGGAGGTCCAGAGGAGTACCCGGTATCGTCGAAGCTGAAGGCGTCCGGGGCACGATTCCGGACCTCGGCGACTGGGACTCGCGCCTCTAGGACCTCGTCTCTCGACTAAGTGTCGACCTGTGAGGGATTCACCGACCCGTAGAGGTACTCGACCCGGTCGTCCTGCGGACCGATCTTGCGCTTGCGGGTTTCAACCGACGGTGGCTCATCCCACGGCATCTTCCCGATCACGAGTTTGGGGAGGTTCACGAACGCCTTTCCCTCCGCGACTTTCACGATCGCATCAAGGGGGATGTACGTGTCGCGGTTGAAGATTCCGCGGCGTACGAGTAGGTAGCCGGGGCGTTCTTCCTCGTCCTCCGAAACCTCCTCGATGCTGCCGACTTTCATCTGGTCCGACGCGTATACGTCGTCGCTCGTCTTGGGCAGCCGGTCAGGTCCGATCGCGCTTAACACATCTTCCGTATCCAACACGGCGTTGCCTATCAACGGGAAGTTGATCCGTATCGAAGCCTCGTATGCGGGCAAGCTCTCTGCACCGATTGCATCTCGGACGAACGTCACGTCGTAGCCGTATTCGGCGGCATGACGCCCGGTCGACTCGACACAGAGATTCGCCGTCATCCCCGCGATCACCAGCTGCGTGGTTCCTCGCGCGTCGAGGTGCTCGGGCAGGTCGGTCTCGAAGACGTCGCTTCCCTTGTGTGGTCGAAGTACGATCTCGTCTTCGCGCGGGCGAAGGTCCGGATGGAAGTCCGCTCCCCAGCTTCCGGCCAGGAACATCTCTCGTTCGAACATGATCCGGTTGATACCTGTTCTGCGGTGGAGCTCAGCGTCGGCATAGTCGCTCGATGTATAGGCCATGGGTCCGTACATGACGGGAATGCCTTGTGTGCGAGCTCCTTCGATCAGGTGACGCAGGTGCCCAATGACGTCGTGTTTCGTAACGGTGCTTTGCGCCAGCTCCCACGCCGCACCATCTTCCGAAAGGAAATCGTTTACGGGATCGATCACGAGCAGCGCGGTGCGAGCGGGGTCGAACGTCCTTCCGTAGCCCCTGCCAGGCTTGGTTCCGCCCACTCAGGTTTCCTTGTCCGGTGTCATCAGATTCCTCTCGTCTGCCGGCTGTTCCAAAACCAAAGGGGTCGTTCCGCGGGGGCCACGACGCCTCGTCCTGACTGTTAACTGGCCAACAATCGGCGGCTATTCGCTGACGCACTTGGTCAAGCACATGCCAGTCTGAATTCGTCGTCAGCTCGACTAGGCACGCCCGCCCGAGCCAGGTTGTGCCAGCGTATAGCAGTGCGTAAGCCGCAACGGCGGAGAGAGCGAGTGCTGCGGTGAAGCGGCCAAAGCGCGCTCGCGGAGCATTCCGCCCGCGTTCGTCTCGTGATCAGGACCGCCAGGATTGCGACGGAGACGGCGCCGAACTGGAACGCTCGACGCCACTCTTCATATAAGTCGGTCGCGAGATCCACTGTAACGCTCGCAGTTGTGATGCCGAGGAGGGCAGCAACGGCTGGGCCGACGCAGCAACCGAGTCCGACCGCGATCGCTGCGGGCATGAGCATGAAGCGGCGGCTAGGAATCGAGGCTCGAGGTCTACCACTGCCGCCACTGCGACGGGTTCCGCGCGGGACATCGGTTCGGCTTCGGCCGGAAGCCCCGCCACAAGCGATACCCCCCCACCCCCTCAAGCGCCGATACGATGCTCGCATCTGTAGCGGCTGCGCTCAATGATGATGCCCTTGGCAGTGAAAAACCGCCGGACGAGCCGGCGCCGGGATTCCAACGGAGGAGCAGATATGCGCGACTTCTTAAAGGGACACGCGGTGGGCATCGCCGGGCTCGCGATGGGCGCGGTTGTCATCTTCCTGCTGGCGCAGCCGGCGGCCGACATCAAGAGCGACATCTCTGCTCAGCGAGAGCTCGTCGCGGGACAGAAGGAGCTACTGGAAACGCAGAAGCAGCTCATCTCGCGCCAGCGGGAAATCGTAAGTGAACAGCTGCAGACCCAGCGCGCTTCGCGGCAGTTGATCGAGCGCAGCCTTAACCTGCAGAAGAGGGCGGTGCGAGAGGCCCACCTCAATCGACTTGCGACGCAGCACGCCAGCAGGCGGTCGGAGGTGCTGGTTGACCAGACAGCGCACCTGATCTCAATCTCCGAGCGGATCCTCCACCGAACGAGCAGGGTGGTGGCACTTACGAACCGGATCTACCGGCAGGTTCGCGAGATCAACCGCAAGACGCCGGAGTCACAAAAGGCAGTTCCGTAGGCGCGGGGCGCGCTTACGCGATCGCCGCAAGCCCGGCGCGCGAGCGCAAGCGCCGGTCCCGCTACAACGGCCACACGTGGCAAGAGGGATCTGCGCTCTGCAGTGGTCACCCTCGCCGCGGGCGCCGCTGCGGTGGCCGCACGGAGCCGTCGCCGTTGACGACATCGAGACGTGCAACCCACGTGCCTTCGGCGGTAGGCCGACTCGGTCGACGAGCGGCGCGAGGCGGGATGCGGCGCCCGCTTGAACTGTTTGCGCTCGGTCCTCGTTCGGATAATCAAGCTGGTGCTTGCTTGGGTCGCTTCGCCGACGGAACTGCTTCTGGAGCTGATGCTGGAGGGGCTGGAAGTGCAGGTAGAGCAACGTGTCTGCCAGAAATGCGAGCAGCTGGAACAGGCACTAGAGAGCCGGACAGACATCGGAATCGCGATCGGCTTGCTCATGGAGCGTGAACGGGTGACGCGCGATGTCGCATTCGCGATGCTTCGCACGACGTCTCAACACACGAACCGCAAGCTGCGGGATATCGCGTTCGCCCTCGCGACGGGTGCCGACCTCCTCGCCACGGCAGGTGAGGCGTGCCCGGACTCGAGCCGGGATGCCGTCGCACCCGCCAACGGCGTCGTTCGTCGGATCGTGAGGCTTGAGCCGAAAGACGTGGACACCCGCGCCACGCCTGAGACCGACGTTCACCTGCGGGCCGTCGACGACAACGCGCGTCCTTCAGTACGCTCGACGCCAACCGAGCCGCGTCAGGCAGCTCGCGGCGACAGCGTTGGGCAGTAGGCGCCGCCGCGCCGCTTCGAAGACCTCGTTCAGCGACGCGTCGCGCGAGACCGACCTCAGCCCCTCCAACGGCGTAATCCACAGTTCTGTAGCCATGTGTGGATTTCGTCCGGCTATGAGACGAATGATCTCCTTCGGGTTCCAGTTTGTGTAGCCGAGGCGTGGTGCCGAGGATCACGACTTTGCGGCCTATTAGGGCGTGCGAAACGGAGTGCTCCTCGGTAGGTCGCCCGGATCTACCGATCGGCGCCCGGAACCGATGGCAGCAGGCTGACCCCGTCCCCACTTGACCTTGGAGCACGGTCCAAGGTTTACCTTATCGGCATGGGACTCAAGGTCTCCGACGTGGCATCCGAAGCTGGCGTCTCGGCCGACACGATCCGCTTCTACGAGCGGGAAGGGCTCATCGCCCCTCCGCAGCGGACCGTTACCGGCTAGTCGACGAAGCTTTGGGTCGGCTCCATGTCAGGAGCTGTCGTACTGAGGCGGGCCGGGTCAACCCCGCCGTGATCGCCAACGAACTCTCCCAGCGACTGGAGCAAAGTCGGCTCAGCTCCTTCATCTCGTCGTCAATCTCCTTGAGCCGCCGGTCGACCAGAGCTCTCGTGTGCCCGCAGGGACACGCGCCCCTTATCCTGAATCTCAAGGAAGCGTCGCGGGGTACGGGTTACCTCCTCTACCCACGCTTCGACCTCCCCTCCGTGACGGGCGCGACCCTGCTGCTGCTTTCCTGCGGCTGCGGGGATCGCGTCTTTCTTCTCACCTTGCTCGTTCCCGCTCGCGGTGACGTTGCTGGCGCGGGAGACGCGCCCTGGACAGCATCGTCGCCTGACTCGCCTGACGCTATGGCTCGGCCTCGGAGCGCTCTTCTTCTTGGTCATCGCGGGCGCGCTGATCGCGGCCGGAGCGGGTGTTTTCTTCAAGCAGGTCACGTTCACGAGCACCGCCGGGATAACGATCCGCGCGGTGATCGCTTCGCTGCTGATACTTCTCGGGCTGATTCAGCTCAACGTCTTGCCGGTCTCGTTCGTCGCGGTCGAAGACGCGGCGAAGCCGCTCCTAGCCCGCCAGGCTCGGCTCCGGCGCGATCCTCGTGCGCTCGCCTTCGGGTTGTTCGGTTTCGCCTACCTGTTGGCCGGCTTCGGGTGAACGGGGCCGATCCTGGCCGGTCTGGCCACACACGCGGTTGCCACGGGCGGCGCGGGATCAACGCTCGCAGCATTCGTCGTGGCGGGCATCGTTCTCGTTCTCATGTTCGTCGGACTCTCGTTCGTGGTCGGGCGGGCGCAGAAGCACACGCTTGACCGGATACAAGCGAGTTCGAGTGAGGTGAAGCGTTGGGGAGGGTGGGTCCTGGTCGGTGTCGGCTCCTGGTTCGTCCTACTCGCGACCTGGGCCGATTTCTTCGCCGGGATCTTCCCGGTATGAGGGGGATGACGTGAGGAAGCTGCTTCGATCGCGAAGAAGGATGTCGTGGTGAACATGCCGTTTCTCGAGTGGTCCGGAGGCGGGCGATGAGGATCGGTGAGGTTGCCCAGCGGGCCGGCGTCAACCCCAAGACGATCCGCTACTACGAGTCGATCGGCGTCCTGCCGGAGCCGCCGCGGACCCACTCCGGCTATCGCGACTATGACAACGAGCACGTCGAGCGCGTGCGATTCATCAAGAGCGCACAACGGCTAGGACTCAAGCTGGAAGACATCGCCGAGGTGCTCGCGTTCCGTGATCGGGGAGAGCGACCATGCGACTATGTCGTCGAAGTCGTTCGTCGGGAGGTGGACAAACTCAGCTCCCGTATGCGCGAGATGCGTCGGCTCGAACGTGAGCTAGAGAGTCTTGTCGCCGATGCCGAAAAGCGGCGAGCGATCGAGGGCGAAAAGTATTGTCCGCTGATCACCCACCACGGTTCACCGTGACTTCACCTACCCCGAAGGGAACCTCGCTCTCGTCAGGGCAATCCCGTTGGTGCCTAACTCGCTCATCGCTTCGACGACTTCAGCATGGAGACACTCCGCTGCCGTTAGGCATGTGGCTCGTCTGGCTCTGCAGGATCGTGCTCGTCTACCTCGGAAGGACCACGAACGAAATGGGATGGTCTGGATCTCGATCATGGCGTCGCGGATCACGAACGTGTCACTGCCATGCACCTGTCGGTCGCGCGACGAAGCAGCGCCATGTGATTAATGCCACCTGCCCATCGACATGCCGTTCCAGGTACTCATAGTTTCCCTGTTCTACGTAGCCGTCGAGGATCTCCGCGGCGTGGCGGACTCCGTCTCTCCCGTCGAATCGCCCTTCGCTGCTGAAGACGACGACGTCCGGAGCGTAGTTACGTTCGATGTCTTCCTCGACTCGGCCTTCATCTCGAAGCCGGAGATGGTCCGAGACGATCTCCTCGGGGAGCGCAACTGAGCCGTGTTAGACGCTTACTTCCTCCTCCTGCAGTAGGAGGCTGATGAAGCGGTCCCAGTTAGCGTCGATCTTGTCTCGCATGGCTTCCTCTTCGGAACGGTTGGTCCTTGCTACCTCAGCCGCTTGTGAGTCGCCCGCCCGGTTTGCTAGCCGCTCGAGTAGTTGGTACGACGCGATCTCCAGAGCCTCGGTCACATACCCGTCCCGCGCGTTCTTGCCCGCCTTATCGCTTCGAACGGCATCAGCCATCCCCTTGAAGATGGCGCCCGTCACTGCGCCCGCATCCTTGAGGGTCGAGGTATCGGTCCCACGTGCTTCAAGGCAGCTTTCCAGGCGTTGGATCTGCTGTTCCGTCTCGTCCTTGTGATGCTGAAGGATTCCGGTGATCTCTTCGTCGGTCGTGGTCTGGATCATGCTGTTCAGCATCTGTAGAACGTTTCGCTCCATCGCGTGCGCGTCGCGCAGGTAGCTGTTAAGCATCGAATCGATGTCGTTTTCAGACATGAGCCGCCTCCTCACGATCCTGCCGGGGAGCGTCGCACCCTCCGGCTCCCGATCCACCACCTCTTTGCTACCCCGCCGGCCCCCCTGCAAACGAGGGGTCGGCTCTGGTTGATGGAGGTGCGCCCGCGGGTAGATGGACTTCGCGTCCAGCAGCGGCGCGTCTCCACAGATCGCGGTGAGAAAGTCGCTCCCCAGGGCGGAAGGTGCTTCAAAACGGGAGGCGGTGTTGATCGGACTGGACATCCCTTAATGAGGAGGCTCGTTGACACCTTGGCGTGGGCGCCGCTACAACTTCCACGCTTTGTTCGTTCGCGACTGGATCACCGACTGCGGCGCAACGGCCGGGATTCCGACGCGTCGCGGCGGAACAGGAGTGGACGGACATAGCACTGGCCGGTCATGCTCCAGCAATCGTCAGATGCGGGTACGAAATCATCAGCCATGTCCAGGATCACCGGCGAAAGGTTGGCAGCGATCTCCCGGGAGATGCCACGTCCGACGAGGTCTTCCACAACTTGGTGAATGCATCGCAGACCCCGAACATCAAGTTGCGCGATATCGCGCGCCGCTACGTCGAAGCATGGGAGGCGAGGGTCAAGCGCCACTGAGCGGGCTCGCTTTGCTTGTGCGCAGCGGGGCGAAGCAGGACAATTCGGGAATCGAGGGTCAAGCAGCGGCCCCATGAGCCGCCCTCCCGAGGGAGGAGGTTATGACCGTTCGCTACGCGTACTGCTCGACTTGTGCACGTCAGGTCGCCCTCGGTCCGACAGACCCGCTGACCTGTCCGGTTTGTTCGTCTCCTCTCGTAGAGACGGTACCGACGCAGGACGCCGATTCGCGACGGCTGGTGGGCGCGGGACCGGAGGTCTTCCTCGGGTGAATGGGATTGGCGCTAGCCCCCACTCGTCCGGTGACGCCGAGCTTTTTGATCTGCTAACGGAGTGGATCCAGCAGCATCGCCGCAACGGCGGTGATTTTTCCATCGATGCGATCGCCGCGGCCCGGGAGGCGGGCCGCACTGCGTTGCGCTCCGGCTACTCAACAGCTCAGGCATTCGAAGCGGCGCGCACCGCATACTTCGCATCGCCCGGGACGGATCATGAGTCCGGTAGGTCCACGCCCGCGCTAGAGCCCGCATCACCGGCTCTCGTGGTACCGAAGTAGAGGGCGAGTGCTCCCCTGATCAGATCTAAGCGTTGCATTACCCCCCCTTCGTCTTGCTTCGACGCTTCGTCGGGGCGTCCTCTTCGGTAGATCTCCTCTCCGGCCCGGAACGGCTCGTCCCGCAGTCACCGAGCATCTTGAACGTTGTATTCGCCACAGCCGGCAAGGATCGGCGGCGCGCCGTCCCCCATGCTTCCGTCCGAAGGGGAGCCCACGTTCGCGCGTTACCCGTTGGGCCGAGTGGCGTGGTGCTTCGCCCTTTCTCTGGTCCTCGATCGCAGCAGGCAGGATCTTGCCGATGACGTCTTGGAAGTGGGGACCTGCTGGGCTGCTCGTTCTGGCTCTATTGATGAACCGCGAACCCCAGACCGGGTCCTCCTCGGGAACGGTCTCTTTCAGCTGAGCCAAAAGCTCGAGGAACTCCGTTCGGTTGATCACTAGGGGAGGTGTCCGGGCGACCTAAAGAGCGTTCGTCGACGGAGACGCAGCAGAAGGCAGCGAGAAGCGACACCCGGGTGCCGGTTTGAGAGAGCGGGGCTAAAGTAGGCCAAAGCGGACATTAGGGGAGGAGCTGGAGCGATGGAAAGCAAGGCCAAGTTCCTGGGCCACTCGATGCATCAGCAGCTAATTCCGTTCCCGTTCGGGCTCCTGGTCACGTCCGTCATCTTCGACATCTTCTATCTCATCACCCGGGAGGGCGAGATCGCGACCGTCGCGTGGTGGATGATCGCGGCCGGCATCGTGGGTGGTTTAGCTGCCGCGCCGTTCGGCTGGATCGACTGGTTCGCGATCCCCACGGGGACCCGGGCCAAGAAGGTCGGGCTCGTGCACGGAACCGGCAACGGGATCCTCCTGGTGGTCTTTGCCGCGTCCTGGCTCCTGCGTCGCGATACCCCGGAGGATCCAGGTGGCGTTGCACTCGCCCTGTCGTCCGTCGGTCTCGGGCTCGCGATCGTCACGGGCTGGCTCGGCGGCGAGCTCGTCGACCGCCATGCTGTGGCCATCGACGAAGGCGCCCATCTCGATTCGCCACACTCGTTGTCCGGCCAGCCAGCGGCGGAGGGAGCCCCACGCGGAGCCGGCGCAACCACAGCACGTTCTTGAAGAAAACTCGGATATCGCAGTTGAGCCGAGCTCGAATGTCGGAAGAGGCGGTAGGAGGTGAAGTGGCGTGAGTGAGAGAGACGATCAGACCCAGCCGGAGGAGCTGTCCACCCGAGAGCGGCTCGGCACCTATCTCGGTGCTGCTGCAGACGGCATCACGCACGAAGCCAAGGACGAGCTTCAGACTTCTTTGGGCGAGCGTGAGCAGGTTGGTCGGGCCGAGGTCGAGGCGATCATCGAGGGATGGCCGCAGCCGCAAAAGAAGGTGGCGGAGCAGATGATCGAGAGATACGGCCCGCCGAACGAGGTGACACCTACGAAGCTTTTCTGGTACGAGAATCGCCCCTGGAAGCGGACCGAGATAACCGCGGACGCGGTGGCGCATAACTTCCCCGCGCCGCATACCGACTTCCTCACGCAGGTGATCGACTACCGCGTCCCGCCCGAGAAGATCCCCGACATCGTCCGTTTCGACGGGAGCATCTACATCGACCGAACGAAGGGCGAGGTCGCGGCTCGCTGCGATGCCGAAGCCGCGAACGTGCTCGGAATGAACATGGTGCACGAGATCATCACCGGGAAGCGAACCGTCGATGAGGCCCGGGAGATCACCGCGCAGAA
>JADDQX010000034.1:0-11457 GCA_016781115.1 Actinomycetota bacterium
CGGGAGCTTCGCGTGGGACATGCGGACCGACACCATCTCGTGGTCCGACGAGATGTACGAGATCTTCGGTCTGCCGCCGGGTTCCGCGGCATCGATCACCTACAACTCCTACTTCGACTACGTCCACGAAGAGGATCGCGAGTTCGTGCAGTCCGTGGTGCAGAGCGCGATCGCGGAGCGCCGGGCTTACTCCTTCGACCATCGGGTGGTGCGCCCCGACGGCGCTAGGCGCATCATCCATGCTCGCGGCCGCGTTGAGACAAACGCGCACGGTGAACCTGTTGGGATCGTGGGGACAGCGCAGGACGTGACGGCTGCACGCGAGGCAGAGAGGCGGATCGCGACCGCGCTCGCCAGCGAGCGGGAGGCAAGACGTTCGCTCGAAGAGCTCAACGAAGACATGCAATCTTTCGTCTACACGGTGTCGCACGACCTCAACAGCCCGATCATCGCGATCCAGGGGTTCGCGGAGTTCCTGGTGAAAGACTTCGGCGAGGCCCTTCCCGAAAAGGGCCGCTTCTACATCGAGCGCATCCAGATGAGCTCTTCCTACCTGCAGTCGCTCATCAAGGACCTCCTCGCGTTCTCGCGCATCGGGAGGGTGCAGACGGACCCCGAAGACGTGAAGCTGGAAGAGCTCCTGAACCAGGTCTACGAGGAGGTCCGAGCGGGGTCACCGGAGATGAAGATCCAGCTCGGCCCCCTCCCCGTCGTCCGCATGAACCCGTTGCGAGCGCGTCAGCTGTTCACCAACCTCATCCAGAACTCGTGCCGTTATGCAGGTCGACCCGACGTCGAGGTCACGGTGACCAGCGAGCGGGAAAGCAACGGCAACGCAGCCATCTCGGTTCGAGACAACGGGCCGGGCATCCCCCAGCAACATCGAAAGCGAGTGTTCGGGGTATTCGAGCGGCTGCAAGAGAACGGCCCCACCGAGGGGACGGGGATCGGACTGCCGATCTGCAAGAGGATCGTCGAGACGGCGGGGGGCAGGATGTGGGTCGCAGATTCTGAGGAAGGTCTGGATATCCGGTTCACGGTCCCGGTTTCCCCGACGCCGACAGAGGTATCACAGTGAGCGACGCGGCGATGTCGACGCGCGGCGGGAGAAGGAAGATCCATCTTCTGGTGGTGGAAGACGATGCCGACCAGCGGTTGCTGATCGAGCGCCGCCTGGAGGGCACCGACATCAAGGTCCGGATGGCGGCGACGGGTGAAGAAGCACTTCGCTCCCTCGACGGGATCGACCTGATCCTCCTCGACTACCGCCTTCCGGATATGACCGGGCTCGATACGTTGCGGGGGATCCGGGAAGTAGACGGTCCGTCGGTCGTGATGGTCACCGGGATGGGCTCAGAGTCGATCGCGGTGGAAGCGATGCGAGGCGGAGCCATCGACTACGTGGTGAAGGACGCGGCCTATCTCCGCTCGCTCCCCGAGATCATCGAGCGCGGCTGGCGCCAGCATGACCTAGCACGTCGAGCGGGCCGGCTGCAGAAGCTGGCGCTCGTCGTTGGAGAAGCCGAAGACCGAGAGTCCATGCTGTCGGAGATCGTGAACGGCGCCAGTGAGCTGCTCGGTGCCGACGCTTGCGCTCTGGCGGTGCCGGAAGACTCGGGCGGTGTGAGCGTCGCCGCTGCCACCAGTGGCGGGATCGAGATGTCGCGCGAGCTGACCCCGCTCGTACACCAGGTGTTGGAGTCGAGGACGATCGAGTTGCTCGACCGTCACCTGTTGGTCCCTCTCACTAAACGCGACGACGAGTCGGTGGGAGTCCTGATCGTTGCCTCCCACGACGCTGGTTCCTATTCGGCCGAAGACGTCGAGCTCGCCAGGACCTTCGCTTCTTTCGGTGCGGTCGCACTGCGGAAGTTGCGTCGCCAGGAGCTCGAACAGGCTCTGATCGATGAGCTACAACGGACGCTCCAGCTACGGAGGGACTTCATCAACTCCGTGTCCCACGAGCTGAGGACGCCGCTCGCGTGTATCTCAGGGTTCAGCACGACGCTGTTGAGTTACTGGGGTCGTCTCGACACCGAGACGGTGTTCTCGTCTATCGAGAAGATCAGCCATCACGCCTTGGACCTGGGAAAGCTGGTCGATGCACTGCTCGACTTCGGAGCCGTCGAACAGGGCCGCTTCCAGACCGAGATCGAACCCGTGGATCTGCAGACAGAGCTGCAGGGCGTGGTCGAGGATCTTCAGCCGTTGCTGGCGGAGCGGCAGGTCAAGCTCGAGGTGCCGCCTCTCCAGGTGTTGGCCGACCGTGGGCTCCTGAAGAGGGTCTTGATCAATCTCCTCTCGAATGCCGTCAAGGCCTCGGACGCGGGCTCTTCGATCACGGTGCGCGCATCTGCACCCGACGGGGTGGCGGAGGTGGAGGTCAGGGACGAGGGCGTGGGGCTGACCGCGGAGGAGGCGACCCGCGTT
Organism: Actinomycetota bacterium; assembly: GCA_016781115.1. Classification (GTDB taxonomy): domain Bacteria; phylum Actinomycetota; class CADDZG01; order CADDZG01; family WHSQ01; genus MB1-2. The sequence goes on from JADDQX010000034.1 coordinate 2,431, forward strand.
TTCGACCCCTTCTGGCGCTCTCGTAGCTCCGTGAAGGCAGCGAAGCGGGGTACGGGCATCGGTCTCACGCTGGTGAGGGAATATGTCCGGACCATGGGGGGCCGGGTGGAGGTCCGATCCACACCGGGGAAAGGCTCGAGCTTCGTCTTCACGCTGCCGATGAGCCGCTAGGGCCCCACCTAGCTAAGACTGGAACAGCGGGTCGGGGATGTCCGGTTTGTGGGACTAGTGACAAATGACCTAGTGGGGCCATTGAGTAGGGCCTCCTGATGTCCGATTGTGTAGGAATGTCCATGGAATCGAACGCGCCCCGGTGCCGGATCGTCATAGCGGATGACACGCCTGACATCAGGATGCTTCTGCGCTGGTCGCTCGAGCCCGATGCGCGTTTCGAGATCGTCGGCGAGGCGACGAACGGCGCCGAGGCCGTGGAGCTGATCGCCACCCTCGAGGTCGATGCGATCTTGCTCGATCTCGCGATGCCGGTGATGGACGGGCTCCAGGCGATTCCTCAGATCAAAGATGCATCTCCTCTCACGCGCATCATCGTCCTGTCCGGCTTCGACCAGGAGTCGATGGCGGGTGAGGCCTTGTCCCGAGGCGCCGACGTATACCTGGAGAAGGGCGTCGCCGTGAGTCAGATAGCAGATGTGCTCACCGATCTCTGTCGACGGGGCGCCGCCTGACGGGAGGCGAGACCTCCGCGCCACCTCCTCCAGAGCTACAGGAGGGTTGGTACCTCATGAGCGTGGCAGACCTGGAGATAGAGCTGGCGCGACGAAGGAACCCGCGATCCCCGTCGGCGCCGACGAACACCGTCGCTCTGACGACGGAAGATGCGTTGGCGATACGGAACTCCGGGAACGTTCCCGACGAGCTCGGCCGTTCGTTGCGGCTCGTGCTGTTCGTCGATGATCAGCCCCTCGGGGCCAAGCGGCTCTTGTTCGAGCCCGACTTCCATGCCGCGCCGACCTGGAGGCGAGAGGGCAGCAAGCCGGTGAACGTCGTTCCGCTCAAGACCTCTGAAGATGCCGACCCCGTGTCGGATGATCCGTGGTGGGAGCAGCCGGACGTCCAGGCTCTGGACGCCGCGTGGCGCGCCACCGGCACCGTCGAGGGGATCGTGGTCCCCGCCCCCTATCGCAGCTTCGTCTTCAAGACGGTTGCGGCGCTGCGCGCCGCGGGTCTGGGCGTATCGGTGGCGACCATCGTGGATTCCGTCGCACGCTGGCTGGCACCAGAGCAGGTTGCAGAGCTGCGGGACGCGCTGCGCAAAGCGAACCCCTAACAAGAAGAGCCCCGGGACCCGGGGCTCTTCGCTGCGTGCTGAGTGTCGGAGGAGAGGCTAGATCTTGTCCTGCTCGACCTCGCCCCGCCAGGCGCCGGTCTCTTGGCCGCGGCTCTCGATGAAGGTCTTGAAGCGCTCCAGGTCTCCTTTGACCCGGCCTCTGACCAGGCCCAGCGCGTCGGCCGCCTTCTCCGCGAACCCGTCGGGGTCGAACTCGATCTGAAGCATGATCTTGGTGGTGTTGTCGTCGATCCTGTGGAAGGTGACGACGCCGGCGTTCGTGGCGCCGTCCACGTTCCTCCACGCGATCCGCTCGTCGGGGATCTGCTCGGTGATCTTGGCGTCCCACTCGCGGTGCTGTCCCAGGATCTCCGCCACCCAGTGCAGGGTCACGTCGTCGATCTGGTGAACCTTCTCGACGCCTTCCATGAAGTGGGGGAAGTCTTCGAACTGGGTCCACTGGTTGTAGGCGGTTCGAACCGGAACGTTGACTTCGATGGACTGTTCGATGCTGGACATCTGATGCACCTCCAGGCCTAGGCTTCCGTTCGCTCGATACCTACCCGCGCGTTCCTATCCCACACGCCAAAGTCCCGCAGGTGTGCGGGCGCCATCCGGCGGGTATCTACCTGGCCCGTCCGCCCCCACCTCGGAGACCGAGTCCATGCCCCGACTGCGCAGAGCCGATTGCTCCGGCCCCGGCCTCACGCGCCGTCGCCGAGGCAAAGGTTTCGAGTACCTGGACCAGACGGGAGCCCGGGTGCAAGACGTCGCGACGCTGCAGCGGATCAAGGACCTCGGCATCCCGCCCGCGTGGACCGAGGTGTGGATCTGCCCCGACGCGAACGGTCACCTCCAGGCGGTGGGAACGGATGCCGCCGGACGCAAGCAGTACCTGTACCACGAGGCCTGGAGAACGCGCCGAGACCAAGAGAAGTTCGACAAGATGATCGAGTTCGCGAACTCGCTTCGCAAGATCCGCCACGTCACGGATCAGCACCTCGACCAGGAAGGCATGTGGCGCGAGCGGGTGCTGGCGTGTGCGGTTCGGCTGCTCGACCGGGGCTTCTTCCGGATCGGCGGTGAGACCTACGCCGAATCGAACGAGACCTACGGCCTCGCGACGATGCGCAAGGAGCATGTGAGGTTCGAGGGCCGCGAGGTCGTCTTCGAGTACATCGCCAAGAGCGGGAAGGAGCGTCTGCAATCGCTGGTGGACCCCGCGGTGTACGACGTCGTCAAAGCACTGAAGCGGCGACGCGGCGGCGGCCAAGAGCTCCTCGCCTACCGGGTGGGGACGCGCTGGGTCGATGTGAAGTCGATGGACATCAACCTCTATCTCAAGGAGATCGCCGGAGGTGACTACTCGGCCAAGGACTTCCGGACCTGGCACGCAACCGTGTTGGCCGCGAAGGCGCTGGCGGTGTCCTCGGGGGCACTCACCTCGCCCACGGCGCGGAAGCGTGCGATCTCTCGCGCGATCCAGGAGGTCTCGCACTACCTGGGCAACACGCCTGCGGTCTGCCGGAAGTCCTACGTCGATCCCAGGGTGATCGACCGCTACGCGTCGGGGTGGACGATCGGGCCGGTCATCGACCAGATGGTGGAGGCCGGCGTGGACGAGCCGACGCTGTTGGAGACGTTCGAGGCGGCGGTGTTGGGTCTAATCGAAGAGCCGCGGGCGAGCGATCTCGTCGACAAGGTCGTGAAGCAAGCCAGTTAGCTTCACCGGGTGGCCGACAAGAAGCGTTCTCCAGTTGCCGAGGCCGGGCTCGTCGGCATCTGCGCGATCTGGGGCCTCACCTTCGTGATGGTCCAGGACGCCGTTCGGCTCATCCCCGTTACCACCTTCCTGGCCTATCGCTTCGTTCCCGCGGGGCTGATAGTGAGCGCGATCGTGTGGCCCTCGCTACGGCAGCTGGGGGTGGCGGGCGTGCGAGCCGGCGTCGTCATGGGCGCGTTCCTCACCGGGGGCTACTTCTTCCAGACTCTAGGCCTCGAGCGGACGAGCGCCGCGAACGCGGGTTTCATCACGGGGCTGTTCGTCGTTCTCACCCCTCTGTTCGGCGCGGTGCTCCTGCGCCAGCAGCCGGGTCGAGCGGCGTGGATAGCTGCCGGTCTGTCGGCCCTCGGCATGTATCTGCTGTCCGGGGCCGGTGGCGAGGGCGCGCAATTCGTGGGTGATGCGCTGGTGTTCCTCTGCGCGTGTTCCTTCTCGTTCCACATCCTCGCGACGGATCGCGCTATCGAGAGGCATCATCTGGGCGCGTTGCTGGCGGTGCAGCTCGCGGTGACGGGCGCCTTCAGCCTCGTGCTGGCGACGGTGCAAGGCGATCTCGTCATGCCTCGATCGTCCACGGTGTGGTCGGCGCTCGTGGTGACGTCGTTATTCGCGAGCGCGCTCGGCTTCTTCGTGCAGGCGTACGCGCAGCGGCACGCGTCTCCGGCACGGACCGCGTTGATCCTGACGAGCGAACCAGTGTTCGCAGGTCTCTTCGCGTACCTGCTTCAAGGGGACACGCTGAGCGCGTGGTCGTGGGCGGGGGCCGCGCTGATCATGTTCGCGATTCTCACCGTGGAGATGGTCCCGCGCCTCCGGGTGGACCAGCCTCTTCCGGAGCGCTAGCCCGGCGGAGCGCTTCATCCGCCCCCTCCAGAAGAGGCGCGCAGCCCACCACGGCGGGACGAGGCGGGAACTCGCTGAAGCCGAACCGAGCAGGTGGATCTAGAGGCGCAAGAGAGCCGAGGTCACGCCCGTCGAGTGCCGCGGACGCATCGGCGATCCGGCGGTAGGACTCGATGCAGTACCACTCCCGGACGCCGCTCGGGCTGCGCCCGTAGAGGCGAACGCCCGGACCTCCGCCTAGCAGAAGCCGTCCTGCGAGAGGGCGCATGACGAGGTCCTCGAACCGGACCCACAACGGGGACCGGCGCAGGAGGCGCGGCCGGAGCGCGAAGACCTGCAGCGGCTTCGCCAGCGCGGCCTGCAGCTGCAGCGGCCCGGCCCAGACCTCCATCCTGTCTTTGCTCAACCGCGCGTTCATGTCGACGACTCGGTGCTCGTCGAACCGGTAGACGCCGCCGACGAAGGTCACGACCTCGGGCCGCGACCCCAGCAGGATCTTCGTTCCGTCCGGACGAGCCCACATGACGTCGCTCATCGGGCCGAGTGGTCCGTCATCCCAGAGCCCGATCACGAAGCGGTCGCCCGAGGCGAACCCGGCGCCGGCGATGTGCCCCTCGAGCCGAACCCGGCCCTTCCGCTGGTCGAACATACGTTCTATAGTCTCTCCTATGGCGCCCGAGGCCCTGTTCGAGCTCAGACGACGCACCTTCGACACGCCCGCGTTCCGGGGCATCGAGTTCATCGAGTCCGAAGCGAAGACCATCCTCAACCACGTGAAGGGCAATCGCCTGCCGTTCAACTGGACGATCAACCCCTACCGGGGCTGCAGTCATGCATGTGTTTTTTGCTTCGCTCGTCCCACGCACACCTTTCTCGACATGAACGCAGGCAAGGACTTCGACACGAAGATCGTCGTGAAGGTGAACGCCCCCGAGCTGCTGCGGAAGGAGCTGCGGGCCAAGCGGTGGAAGGGGGAGCTGATCGCGATGGGAACGAACACCGATCCCTATCAACGAGCCGAGGGTCGCTACAAGCTCATGCCGCGGATCATCCAGACGCTCACCGAGTACCGCAACCCGTTCTCGATCCTCACGAAGGGGACGCTGATCCTGCGCGATCTCGGTCTTCTAGCGGAAGCGGCATGCGTAACCGAGGTCACAACCGCGTTCTCGATCGCGACCTTGGATGAAGACGTGTGGCGCAAGAGCGAACCGGGGACCCCACACCCGAGGAAGCGCATGGAAGCGGTGGCGCGGCTGAACGAGGCAGGTGTGCCGTGCGGCGTCTTGGTTGCGCCGATCCTCCCAGGGATCAGCGACGGCCGCGATCAGATCAAGGCGGTCATCGATGCGGCCCTCGAGGCCGGTGCCACCCACATCTACCCGATCCTTCTCCACCTGCGCCCGGTTGTGAAGGACGTCTACATGGAGTGGCTCCGAGACACTTACCCCGACCTCGTTCCGCGCTACGAGGAGATGTACCGCGGCCGCTCGTACGCCAGCAGCGCAGACAAAGCCGCGTTCGCCAAAGAGATCGACCTGGTCCTCGCCGGCCGTCTCCCTAACGGCGTGCGACCTCGGGGCCGGCGGCGCGAAGCGAGGGCGGCCAAAGAGGTGGCCAAGCTCGAGAACGAACAGTTGACGCTGATCTAGCGAGCGGCGAGAGGTGCCCGCAGCCGGGCGACGCGCTCCTCCATCGGCGGATGCGTCGAGAAGAGCTTCGCGAAGCTCGCGGGGCGACCCGTCAGCGGGTTCACGATGTACTTGGAGGCCTGGGCGGGCTCGACCTTCATCGGGATCGCCTGCGCGCCGAGGTGGAGCTTCTCCAGCGCGCGCGCCAAAGGCTCGCCCGAGTTGATGAACGAGGCCCCTATCCGGTCCGCCTCGAACTCGCGGGAGCGCGAGATCGCCATCTGGATGAGTCCCGCCGCGATCGGCGCCAACATCAACGTCGCGAGCGCCGCGATCGGGTTCCCGCCATCGTCGTCATCCGACCCACCGAAGAAGAACGCGAGATGCGCCGCGTAGCTGATGGCTGTCGCGATCGCGGCGGCGACGGATCCGATCAGGATGTCGCGGTTCTTGATGTGAGCGAGCTCGTGCGCGATCACGCCGCGCAGCTCGTCTTCGCTCAGTAGCTCCGTGATCCCGTGAGTTACCGCGACCACGGCCGTCTTCTCGTTGCGCCCAGTCGCGAACGCGTTCGGCTGAGGGTCGGGCGTCATGTACAGCCGAGGCATCGGCATCTGTGCGGCGACGGATAGCTCGCGCACCATCCGGTAAAGCCCAGGCGCCTCCGCTTCCGAGACCGGCACCGCGCGCGACGCGCGGATGGCGATCTTGTCCGAGAACCAGTAGGACCCGCCGACGGTGATCAGCGCGATGACGACGCCGATGGTGGCGCCGCCGGGGCCGAGGAGCCGGCTTCCTAGGAAGACGAGGAAACCACCTAGAGCCGCCAGCAGGACGTAGGTCTTCAGCGTGTTCATGTGCATGCAACGATTATGCAGCCATGGAGGAGCGAACGATCAACATGACGGTGGAGCCGAGGGCTCTTCCGCTCGCGGAGCGCTTCACGATCGCGACCAAGAGCTGGGACGTGGCCGACAACGTCTTCGTCCGCCTGCGTTATGGCGGCCAAGAGGGCATCGGCGAGGTGAGCCCGGAGGACCGAACGGGAGACTCGGTCGCAGCAGTAGTGGCCGAGCTGGAGACTTTGGACCTAGCAGCCGTACAGGGGCCCTTCGATCTCGAGGGGATCTCGAAGCTGCTGCCGGCCGGTCCCGCACGCTGCGCCCTGGACATAGCGGCGCACGACCTAGCGGCCAAGCTCGCGGGCATCTCGGTCGCGGAACTGCTCGGCGCGGGAATCCGCCGGCCGCCGCCGACCTCGGTCACGTTGCCGATCGCGGACGTGAACAAGATGGTCGAGCGTGCCCGCGGTTTCCACGACCACCCGGTTATCAAGATGAAGGTCGGCTTCGACGGGGATGTCGACGCGCTGGCAAAGGTGCGAGAGGTCTTCGACGGCCGGATCAGGGTCGACGTCAACGAGGGGTGGGATGCGGAGCGAGCGATCGACTCGCTCCGCGAGATGGAGCACCTCGACGTCGAGTTGTGCGAACAGCCCATCAAGAAGGGCCAGCTCGACGCTCTGCGAGCCCTCACCGAGGCAACGAAGATCCCGATCTACGCCGACGAAGACGTAGAGACGTCGCGAGATGTTGCGTCGCTGCGCGGGGTCGTCGACGGGGTCAACCTGAAGCTGCGCAAGACCGGCGGCATCAGGGAGGCGGTGCGGGCGATCGCCACGGCCCGGGCGCTGGGGATGGGCGTGATGATCGGCTGCGACCTCGAGTCGGGAGTGGCGGCGACCGCGGAAGCATCGGTCGCGACCCTCGCCGACCACTGCGACATCGACGGTCCGCTGTTGCTGCAACAAGATCCCTGGCCTGGCGTGACGTACGACCGCGGCCGCGTCACGCTCCCGCGGGGGCCGGGGCTTGGGGTCAGGGAGCGGTCGTGACCGCGCGCTCCTGGATCGTCCTCACCGACGGCTACACAACGACGCGCAACGCGAAGACCGCGCACGGCGTGCTGAGGTACGCGCGCGATCCCGTGGCTGCGGTGCTCGATCGCGAGTACGCAGGAAAGACGATGGCAGAGGTGATGCCGGGCCTCGGCTCGGATGCCCCCATCGTGGCTGATCTCGATGAGGCCCGGCAGCTCGGAGGAACGGCGTTGCTCCTCGGTGTCGCTACTCCCGGCGGGTGGATACCGGAGCACTGGCGGCCGTGGGTGCTCGCCGCCGTGGATGCAGGTATGGAGATCGCGAACGGTCTCCACCGTTTCCTAGCCGACGATGCTGAGTTGGTGGAGCGCGCCGGCGCGTCGGGCGCGCGTCTCTGGGACGTCCGACAACCGCCGGACGATCTGCCGTTGTTCACCGGCAGGAGCATCGATGTTCCACAGAAGACGGTCCTGACGGTCGGCAGCGACTGTGCCGTCGGCAAGATGACGGTCAGCCTCGAGCTCGCCGCGGCCGCGGCCTGCGCGGGAACGTCCGCGGAGTTCGTTGCGACGGGCCAGACCGGGATCATGGTCGCCGGCAAGGGCATCGCGGTGGACCGAGTGATCTCCGATTTCCTCGCCGGGGCCGCCGAGACGCTTGTGTGCGACGCGAACCAGAACGCGCAGGTCCTGATGGTCGAGGGCCAGGGGAGTCTGTGGCATCCCGCCTACGCCGGCGTCACGCTCGGGCTCCTCCACGGGTCCGCGCCTCACGCTCTGGTGTTGTGCCATCAGGCGGGACGCACCGCGATCGAGGAGCCTCCCTTCACCAAGCTCCCCCCTCTGCCGGAGATGCGCAGGGTTTACGAGGAGGCGGCTCGGACCGTGCGGGAAGCACGCGTTGTGGCGGTCGCGGTGAACTGCAGGGACCTCTCGGACGACGAGGCCGCGGCGGCGATCGCTGAGGTCGAGGATGAGGTGGGACTTCCAGCGGCGGATGTGTTCCGCGGAGGAGGCCCGAAGCTGTGGGAAGCGGTTCGGGCCGAGGTCGGCCTCTAGACGTAGTGACCGGAAGCGGCGCGGTGCACGCTGAACGCGAGGCGCCAAGTGGAAAGGCGCTTAGCGCCCAGTCGCAGCACGATGAGCGCCAAGGCTCCGTTGATCAAGAGGAGCAGAGGTTGCTCCGGACCGATCGTGAACTCCGCGAGGAGCATGTCGATGACGAAATACGCGACGGATGCGGCGAATACCGCCGCGAGGACGACCACGGCGACCGGCCCCCACACCCACCCCAGCGCGAAGCGGGTGCGAAGCGGGCCGGGACACGACTCCAGCGCGGCCCAGCCCGGTTCGAAAGAAGAGACGTGGTCGAGCGGCCGTGACAGCGGCTCGGCGAGCCGATCCACCGTCGTCCTGATGCCGCCGCTCTTGAGGCCGATCCAGATCAGGCAGAAGGCCACCAGAACCAACAGGGCCCACCAGCCGGTGCTCGCCGCGGCGCGGCTGCTGGCAGCACCGAACCTCGCGGGACTGGCGAGGCCGATCACGCCGAGCAGCGTCAGCGCTCCCAGCGTCAAAGATCGGAACACCTTCAAGGCCAATCG
>JADDQX010000034.1:11582-14848 GCA_016781115.1 Actinomycetota bacterium
CAAAGATCGGAACACCTTCAAGGCCAATCGCCACGGGCGCAACGAGCGCGGCCGCGCCTGCTTCATCCACCCGGTGAGCTCGGAATATGACCGCCGTGCCGCCAGAACCATGATCGTGACCCTAAGTCTCGAAGGTGGGACCACCCACATCCGAGCCGGATCGCGGGCCGGTACCTTCGTTCCTTCGGAATGTCTCCGCGCCAGGAATACGTCCCGGTGAGGGCAGGTTGCCGCTCGCGTGACCGTCACCCAGGCCCAGGCCGCTCCGTCATGGATGGTGTGGGCGGCGCTGTGGACGGTTTACATCGTGTGGGGCTCGACCTACCTCGCCATCCGCGTCAGCGTCGAGACGCTTCCCCCGTTCTTGGCCGCCGGAGCGCGCTTCCTGCTCGCGGGCATAGTGATGTACGCCTTCCTGCGGGTCCGGAAGGGCAAGGACGCGATGAAGATCTCCATGTCGCAGCTGCGGTCCGCCGCGATAGTCGGGTCCTTGCTGCTGCTCGGCGGGAACGGACTGGTGATGACCGCCGAACAGGACGTGCCGTCCGGCCTCGCCTCGTTGATCATCGCATCGACTCCGCTGTGGGTGGTTCTCTACCGCTACCTCGCGCGCGACAACGTCTCGCGCGGGACGCTGGTGGGCGTGGCCGTGGGGTTCGCGGGAGTCGCCGTCCTGGTGTTGCCGGGGGAGCAGCCGGAGGGGGTCTCGCTCGGAGGCATCCTCCTGCTGTTGATCGCGGCCGCCTCCTGGGGGAACGGCTCCTTCCTGTCCAGCCGGATCGACATGCCGCAGGACCCTGCCGTGTCGACCGTGTTCCAGATGTTGCTCGGGGGCTCGGCTTTGGTGGTGGTGGGGACGGCGTTGGGAGAGACGAGCGGCTTGGACGCCGGTGCGTTCTCGACTAGATCTTTGATCGCCTTGGCCTACCTCGTCGTGATGGGTTCGCTGGTCGCGTTCACGGCCTACGTGTGGGTGCTTCAACACGCGCCGGTCTCGAAGGTCGCGACGTACGCGTACGTGAACCCGGTGATCGCGATCTTCCTCGGTTGGGCGGTCCTGGCCGAAGAGATCACCCCGGCGATCTTCGTCGGAGCGTCCATCATCGTCGCCTCGGTCGCCTTCATCGTCCGGAAGGAGTCCTCCCCGGCCGCGGCAGAAGACGTGGTTGATGCGGAAGCGCGCGGGCTCGCGGGAGCGGACGCCTCCGCCTAGATCAGCCGGTACGGTCGGGGCGTGAAGTTCATCGCGCTCGTCCTCGCCGCGCTGTTCCTCGGAGGCTGCACCGCAGAGACCGGGGAAGTCGCCGCGCCGTTTACGACGCCGGAGTCCGCGACCCCGACCCCGATCGCACCGACCCCAGTCGCCACTCCTGAGGAGCCCGCGTTCGAGTGGCCGGGGCCGGACGCGAAGGTGCCGCGCGCGCCGAAGAGGTTCGCCGCTGAGCTCCTCACCACGAACCGCCAGCTGAAGAAAGCTATCGACCGGTGGTTGGACGCCGGGGGAGCACTTCGAAGCCCGGCCGCGCGTCCGGTGTCGCTGGGCGCGCTACGGCAGCAGAAGCTGTATCGCACGCTCGTCGTGAGGCCTCACCTCACGGACGAGGTGATGAAGCTCGTGGGGCCGGTGATGAGAGAGGTCATCCAGGACCACGTCGTCGCAGGCCGCGGCCTCCGCTCCCTTGTCACTCCGCTCGAACGCTCCGGGACGCTGCCGGTGACCCCGCCGGACGACCCGAGGCTTCTGAGGCGGCTGTATCACCAGGCCGGGCGACGGTTCAACGTCGATTGGGAGGTGCTAGCGGCGCTCAACTTCGTCGAGTCGAAGTTCGGTCGCTTCATGGGGCCGAGCTCGGCGGGAGCGATGGGGCCGATGCAGTTCATCCCCTCCACCTGGGACATCTACGGGGGCGGAGGCAACATCCTCGACCCCCGCGACGCCATACCTGCAGCGGCGCGCTACCTCGCCGCGACCGGCGCCCCGCACGACATGCGGAGCGCGCTCTATGCCTACAACCGCAGCTACGCGTACGTCGACGCGGTGCAGGCGTACGCGCGCCACATCAAGAGAGATCCTCGCAACCTCTACGCCTACTACTTCTGGCAGGTGTTCGTGATCACCACCAAGGGTGATGTGCAACTAAGCGGGCCCGGCACCGGCACGCCGTAGCGGTGGAATGGGCCCGGCTCTTCCGGGGTAGATGAACGCGCGGCGGACAAAGGAGGAGGGCATGAGAGAGAAGCTCGCGCGTGTAGCACTTGCCGCCACTCTCGTTCTCGGAGTGGGCGCGGTCGGCGCCTGTGACCGAGAGGACCAGCAAGATATCGAGGAGGTCGGCAACGAGGTCGACAAGAACGTCGATCAGCTCGACACCGACGGCAAGGACGACTAGACGCCGGGTCTTCCCGCTCCGACGTAGTCGGAGCGGTACGCGCTGACGACGCGGACCTCGCTGCCCGTGTAAGGCGCCTCGACCATCTGGCCGTTGCCGATGTACATCGACACGTGGTGGATCGGGTTGCCATAGAACAACAGGTCACCCGGCTGCCAGTCATCGCGCGGCACGCGGCGCGTCGCCGCGTACTGCATCCCGGAGTTGTGCGGCAGAGAGACGTCCGCGTGCGCCCACGCCCACAAGGTCAGCCCGGAACAGTCGTACGTGTCCGGACCTTCGGCCCCCCACTGATACGGCTTGCCCATCTGCGACAGAGCCGCATCGACTGCCGTCTGGGCGCCGGGGTTGGGAGCGGGGGCAGGATCGATCTCATCTGCGTCGAGCGCGAGCACCCCCGCGCTCGTAGCTGCGACCCGCGCCTGGGTGGCTGCCGCCAGCGCGGCCTCGCGGGCCCGGGCCCGTTCCAGCGCGGCGTTCAGCGCCGCGATCTCATCTTCCTGCGCGAGCAGTTTGGATTCGACATCGGCTCGTAGCTGCGCGAGTTCCGTCTCCGCGATCAGCACCTCCGCCTTCTGCTCATCGAGCTCGGCGAGCCGTGCGTCGAAATCATCACGATCTACGGCCAGGCGCCGGAAGACGTCGGCTTGCGCGTCGGCCGAGGAACGGAGGTACTCCACCCGCGTGTCGATATCCCCCAGCGTCTCCGAAGAGAGCACCGCTTCCACCGTCGCTCCCGCCGGGCCCGCCTTGTAGAGCTCGATCGCGAGGGCAACGGCGGAACGTTCTTTCGCCTCCACCCGTTGCTGGAGCCCCCGCACGACCAACTCCGTTTCGGCCATCTCGTGATGGATCGCGGTCAGCCGCTCCTCGACC
>JADDQX010000034.1:14892-19103 GCA_016781115.1 Actinomycetota bacterium
CATCAGCCGTGCCTGCGCGGCGTCGAGCTCGCTCTGGCTAGGCGCGGCGCTCAGATCCGACAGCGGGGTCGCGGCTGCGACCAGCAGAAGGACCAGCGCGACGAGTCGTGCCGCGAGAGAACGCGTCCCGCCTGCCGTCTCGTTCATCCGGCGCGACCTAGTGCGTCACGTCGCCGCGGCGCCTGCTGACCCACCACAACGCCGCCGCCACACCGGCGAGTCCGGCCGCCGCCGCGGCTCCGTTCGTGCGAGACACTTCGGGAGCGCGAAGACGCGGGAGCCGGTCGCGTATCGATACCGGGTTGCGGAAGAACTCCACCGCCCAACCCCGCTCCGCCGCCAGCTTCCGAAGCCCCTTGTCGGGGTTCACCACCACCGGGTTTCCCACCGCCTCCAACATCGGGAGGTCCGTGACTGAGTCCGAATACGCGAACGATCGTTCGAGGTCCATCCCCATCTCCTCGGCGAGCCCGCGCATCGCCTCGGCCTTGTAGGGGCCGTACGCGTAGAAGTCGAGCTCCCCGGTGTACTTGCCGTCGACGATCTTCGGCCGGGTCGCGATGTAGCGGTCGACGTAGAGCAGCTTGGCGAGGGGCTCTACGACCTCTTCGGGAGAGGACGACACGATGCATACGACCCGACCCGCAGCACGGTGGTCGTGCATCAGCTCGAGCGCCTCCGCGTAGATCAGCGGTGACATGACCTCTTCGAGGACCTCCGTCACCACCGTCCGTACCTTCTCCTGCTCCCATCCCGCCGTCAGCTTCGCTGCCTCGACCCGCATCCGCTCCATCTTTTCCTCGTCGGCCCCCATGAGCTGGAACATGAGCTGCGCGTACAGCGACTTCATCAGGAACGAGCGGCTGATGAGCCCTTCCTTGAAGAAGGACCGGCCCAGTGCAAGAGGGCTGGAGCGCGCGACGATGGTCTTGTCGAGGTCGAAGAACGCGGCTTCCATGTCGCTAGTTTCTCGCCTGCGCGTCGCCCGCGCCACAGCGCGGTCGGCTGCCCGGCGGTGGAGTGGCAGACGTGACCGGAGCTTCTGTTGCGATCGTCTGTCCCGACGAGCGGCTGCGGATGGCGGTGGCGAGCGCTTTCGACGTGGCTCCGCCTGAGTGGGAGGTGCGCTTCCACCCGCAGGCCGCCGTGGACGCGGACGTCGTGGTGGCGGCCGGGGCCGACGTCGAGGGCGCGGTGACGTTCGATCCGAACCATCCCGACGAGTTGATCCGCGACGTGCAGCGACATCTCGCTCGCCGGCGGAGCTGCACGATCGCGGTGTGCGGAAGCTCGGGTGGCTGCGGAGCGACGACCGTGGCGCTTCACCTGGCTGCGGCTCACCCAGGCAGCTGCCTCGTCGAGGCGACCTCCACCGGAGCGATCGCGCTCCGCCTCGGTCTCGATCCGTCGATGCTGGAGGCGGCGGGGGACGAGGTTCATCCGGTTCCGGTTGCCGGCGGGTTCAGGGTGGTGCGGGCGGGCGAAGCGAACCTGCAACCGCTGCTCGAGCAGCTTCGGCTGCGCTTCGAGCGCGTGATCGTGGACATCGATCCGGACCGGGTGGGAGAGATCATCGGTTCCTGCGACGCCGGCGTGCTCGTGTTGGCGCCAACGCTCCCGTCGGCTGCCGCCGCGGCCGAGCTTCTGGCGGGGCATCCCGACGCGGCCTGGGCGATCGTGTCGAACCGCCCCGGACCCGGTGGCGAAACGACGCGGGCCGAGCTCCAGCGGGTGCTTGGTCGCAGGTTGACGCTCGAGCTTCCCTGCTCGCGCGCGCTGCGGGACGCAGAGGGAGAGGCTCGGCTCGTCTTGACGGAGTGGTCGCTGTGGTTGCGCGCGATCCGCCGGCTCAGCAAGGCTCTGGCGACCGCATGAAGCGCGACCTCCTCGACCTCGTTCGAGGTCGCGAGGAGCTCGCGGAGCTCGATCCGGCGGAGCGTCGTTTGGCGTTGCGCACGGTCGCTTCTGAGGCATTGGGACCAACGGCCGTCCCAACCGCCGTGGGTGAGCTCTCGGATTGGATCGACGGATACGGTCCGCTCACCCGATCGATGCAAGACCCCGACGTCACCGACATCCTCGTGAACGGACCCGACGACGTATGGGTCGAAAGGTCGGGTCATCTGCAGCGCGAGCGCGTCCGGTTCGACGGTCCGCAGGAGCTCGGCGATCTGATCGAGCGACTGCTGGGAACCGTTGGAGCTCGCGCCGACGGCATGCGGCCTATCGCCGACGCGCGGCTGCCCGATGGGTCGCGCATGCACGTCGTTCTTCCTCCGGTGGCTTCCGTCCAGATGGTGTCGATCAGGAAGTTCCCGGACCGTGCCTACACGCTCGACGACCTCGTGGAGCGACGGTTCCTGTCACAACCAGAGGCGACCCGGCTGTGCGATGCCGTGGTGGAACGCAAGACCATCGCGATCGGGGGCGGAACCGGCACCGGGAAGACGACGCTGGCGAACGCGCTCCTCGGATGCGTCGGTGCGCACGAACGGGTCGTCGTGATCGAGGAGACGCCGGAGCTGCGTCCGGTCTGCGCACACTGGGTCTCGCTGCTGACGCGGCCCCCCAACATCGAGGGGCGCGGCGAGATCGATCAGAGCGCGCTCCTGCGAGCGGCGCTCAGGATGCGCCCGGACCGCATCGTCGTCGGAGAGGTCAGAGGGCCCGAGGCTCTGGTCGCGGTGCAAGCGATGTCCACCGGCCACGAAGGCTCGCTGGTCACCGTTCACGCACGCTCCGCGACCGACGTGCGCGAGCGGCTGGTCGAGCTGGCTCTTTCCGCCGAGCGCGCGCCAACAGAGGAATCCCTAAGAGCCCGAGTCGCGCGCTCGCTCGATGTCGTCGTTCAGGTGGGCCGCAGAGCCGGGCGACGCAGGGTGGTCGAGGTTCTGGGGGCCGGGTGAGCCCGCCGCTTGCCGAGGCGATCAGGGCGCTGGCCACGTTGCTGCGGGGCGGGTTGACCTTGCACCAGGCGCTGGTGGCGTGGGCCGACGAGGTGGAGGGAGAGGTGCGGGCCGAGGTCATGGGGGTAGGGCGTCGCGTCCGCCTTGGGCACTCGCCTCAGGCTTCTCTGAGCGGAACGACGCTGGAGCCCTTGCTCCGGCTCGGCTTCGCTCTGCATCTGTCCGCGGGGCTGGATCTCGCGGCGTGGCTCGACCGGACGGCGGATCACCTCGAGCATCGAGACGACCTGACGAGAGCGGCGCGAGCGGCCAGTTCGGGAGCGACCCTGTCGGGGCGGATGGTTGCCGGTCTGCCCCTGCTGTTCGTCCCCCTCGCGCCGCTGGCGCGAGCTCCGCTTGCCGATCCAGCGGGGTTGGCCATGGGGGTGATCGGAATCGGTCTCGCTATCGTCGGGTTGCGCTGGATCGGGCGGCTGGTGCCCAAGCCGCCGGAGGAGGACGAGGTCGCGGCCCTGTGCGTCACCGTCGCCACGCTGCTCCGCAGCGGCATCGGGCTTCCGCAGGCGCTGGATGTCGTGGCCTCTACCGCTTCGGGTCCTGTGGCTGCGGCCCTCGCGGACGCGAGGTCGCTCGTCCGGCTGGGCCTGGCGTGGTCGGCGGCGTTGGCCGCAGCCGACCCGTCGCTGGCTCCAGTCGCGGCTGCTCTGACGCGCGCGCAGCGGTTCGGTACGAAGGTCGCCGCGTCGTTGGAAGCCGCGGCCGCCGCTCGGACCGCGGAGGCACGGCGAGACTTCGAAAGGAGGATGAAGAAGGCACCCGTGATGATGGTCGTCCCCTTGACGTGTTGCATCCTGCCCGCCTATGGCTTGTTGGGCGTCGGCCCGTTCCTCAGGAGCATGAGCCTGGGCTGAACGTGGCGCCCCCGGATGGGAAGCTTCGGGGGATGGGACGCTTCTTTGCCGGCCTCGCCCTGGTTCTTCTGGCGGGCGTGTCGTGTGGAGGCGTCGACACGCCCCCCGCGCCATCGCCTTCTGTGGGAGCCGAGACGTCTCCCAGCCCAACTGTCACCTTCGGCGCCGCGAAGGTCCTCATCGACACCGAAGGGGGCTCGGTGATCGTCAACGCCGAGAAGGCGGAGACCCCGGAGCAACGCGCCGTGGGGCTCATGCACCGCACGTCGCTCGCGCCGGACGCGGGCATGGTCTTCCTGTTCTTCGAGGAGCGAACGGGTGGCTTCTACATGAAGAACACGCTGATACCGCTCTCGATCGCTTTCTTCGATAGCGAGGGCATCATCGTCGCGAT
>JADDQX010000134.1:0-1208 GCA_016781115.1 Actinomycetota bacterium
CTCTGGAGAACCTGGCGCGCGAGATGCATCTGGAGCGCGGCTACAAGCCGGTTTTCACGCCGCACATAGGCAAAGGGACCCTGTGGGAGACCAGCGGGCATCTGGGCTTCTTCCGGGAGAACATGTATCCGCCCATGGCTGCGGAGGAGGGCGAGTACTTCGCCAAGCCGATGAACTGCCCCTTCCACACGCTCATCTTCAGATCCAAGACGCGGTCTTATCGCGAGCTGCCGCTGAGGCTCTCGGAGCTCGGGACCGTCTACCGCTGGGAGCGCTCCGGCGTCGTTCACGGGCTCTTGAGGTCGCGCGGTTTCACTCAGGACGACTCCCACATCTTCTGCCGGCCGGATCAGGTGATCGACGAGATGCTCGGCGTGGTCGACTTCTTCACTGCCCTGTACGGGACGGTGGGCCTCGGCCCGGACGAGGTGCACTTCTCGACCAAGCCTGACAAGGCCGTGGGTACCGACGAGCAGTGGGAGCACGCAGAAGAGGCCATCCGCCAGTCCCTCGAGGCCGCGAAGCTCGACTACAAGGTCGCCGAGGGCGAAGGCACCTTCTACGGCCCGAAGATCGACATCCACGTCCGGGACGCGATCGGACGCTTGTGGCAGGTCTGCACCATCCAGGTGGACTTCCAGCTCCCGGAGCGCTTCGGGCTGGAATACACGGACGCGAGCGGGGAGCGGGTACGCCCCGTGATGATCCATCGTGCGCTGTTCGGCTCGGTGGAGCGCTTCATGGGCGTGCTGGTCGAGCACTTCGCCGGCGCCTTCCCGACCTGGCTGGCGCCGGTCCAAGCCGTCGTCATCCCCATCGCCGACAGACACAACGACTACGCAGATCACGTCGCCGCGCGCCTGCGAGAGCGGCAGGTCCGCGTCGAGTCCGACGACTCCGACAACACCATGGGAGCGAAGATCCGGCATCACCAGATGCAGAAGGTCCCGTACATGTTGGTGGTCGGTGACCACGAGGCCGAGTCCGGAACCGTGTCCGTCCGCCACCGCTCGGGACAGGAGGATCGCGGCGTGAAGGTCGACGAGTTCGTCGACCAGATCTCGTCGGAGATCTCCGAGCGCGCGCTGTCCTGACACACCTCGGTGGAACGGCTGTGGAGCCCGTGGCGGATGGAGTACATGAACACCGCCGCTGAGAGGAACTCCAGCGGCTGCATCTTCTGCGACCACCTAGTGGCCGGCGATGAC
>JADDQX010000134.1:1222-5876 GCA_016781115.1 Actinomycetota bacterium
CCTTCATCGAGCTCAGCACGTTTTCGTGCTGCTGAACGCGTTCCCCTACAACACGGGCCACCTCATGGTTGCGCCGTTGCGTCACGTCGCGGATGTCGCCGATCTGGACGAGGCCGAGCGGCGCGAGCTGTTCGAGCTCAGCTGCCGCGCCGTCGAGATCGTCCGGGACACCATGGGGGCCCAGGGCTTCAACACCGGCATGAATCTGGGGGCCGCCGGGGGAGCGGGCATCCCTGGCCACCTGCACATGCACGTCGTGCCGAGGTGGAAGGGCGACACGAACTTCATGTCGGTGACCGCCAACACCAAGGTCCTGCCCGAGATGCTCGCCGACACCTACACCAAGCTCAAACCACGCTTCAACGCATCACGGCCGTAAGTGCCGGTTTTCGGCACTATCTACGGCCGTAGTCGGCTTAGACCTGTGCCTTCGTCGCCTCGAGGACCTTCTGGGCTAGGTCGTGCGGGACCTCCTGGTAATGCGAGAAGCTCCACGAGAAGGTGCCCTTGCCGCCGGTCATCGAGCGAAGGTCGGTCGCGTAATGCGCCACCTCCGCGAACGGCACCTTCGCCTTGACGATCTGCTTGCCGCCGCCGATGGTGTCGATGCCCTCCGGGATCCCGCGCCGCTTCTGTAGGTCGCCCATGATCTCGCCGGTGAACTCCTCGGGGACCATCACGTCGAGCGACCACACCGGCTCTAACAGCGTCACCCCCGCCTTCTCCACGGCCTCCTTCATCGCCTGCGACCCCGCGAGCTGGAAAGCCATGTCCGAGGAGTCGACGGGGTGGAACTTGCCGTCGTAGAGCTCGACCTTGAGGTCGATCATCGAGAAGCCGGTGCCGACTCCGGAATCCATCGCCGCGCGAACGCCCTTCTCCACCGACGGGATCCACTGGTTCGGGATCGCGCCTCCGAAGATCTTGTCCTCGAAGACGAAGCCGCTGCCCCGCTCGAGCGGCTCGACCCGGATGTTGCAGATGCCGTACTGGCCGTGTCCGCCCGACTGCTTCACATGCCGTCCCAGCACGTCCGCCTTGCCGCGCAACGTGGAGCGGTAGGGGACCTTGAACGGGACCTCCGTCACCTCCACCGAGAACTTCCTCTTCAGCTTCTCGAGGACGACATCTAGGTGCGCGTCGCCCATGCCCCACAGGATCGTCTGGTGCGTTTCGTCGCTGCGCTCGAGCTTCAGTGCAGGGTCTTCCTCGATGATCTTGTGCAGGCCGATCATCAGCTTGTCCTCGTCGCCCTTCGTCTTCGGCGCGATCGCCTTCGGCAAGAGCGGCTCCGGCGGCTCGATGCCCGGGTACACGATCGGCGCCGACTTCTCCGCGATGGTGTCCCCGGTGATCGTCTGCGCGAGCTTCGCGATCGCACCGATGTCGCCGGCGACGACCTCCGGCAACTGCTCTTGCGTCTTTCCTCGCATCGTGAAGACGTGGCCGACGCGCTCGTCCACCTTGCGCGTGGCGTTGTGCAAGCTGGTGTCACCTTTGAGGACCCCCGAATAGACGCGGAAGAAGCTGACGCGTCCCACGTAGGGGTCCGTCATGGTCTTGAACACCAACGCCGACAGCGGCGCGTCGGGCTTCGGTTCCCGCACCTCGCCACCCTCCCCCTCGGCGGGCGGACGCTCGAGCGGCGATGGTCCGGCCGCGACGATGATGTCCAGGAGCCGGTCGACGCCGATCAGGTTGGAGGCGGAGCCGACGAGGACGGGGAACATGCGCGCCTCGTCCACGCCCTCATGGATCGCGTGAACGATCTCGTCGCGCGTGATCTCGCCTCCTTCGAGGTAGCGCTCGAGGAGCTCGTCGTCCGACTCGGCGACGGAGTCGAGGAGGTCCGTGCGCACCTCGTCCACGCGCGCCCGGCGCTCGTCTGGGACCGGAACCTCTTTGGCCTCACTCCCGCTGTAGTCGAAGGCGGCGACGTCGATGACGGAGATCACTCCGTGGAAGTCGGTTTCCCGCCCCAGCGGAAGCGACAGTGGTGCGACGGCCTTTCCGAACCTGTCCCTCATCTGCTCGAGCGTCTGCCGGAACGAAGAGTTCTCGCGGTCGAGCTTGTTGACGAAGACCATGCGTGGGAGGTCGAGCTCGTCGGCGTAGTTCCACGCCGCCTCCGTCTGAACCTCGAGCCCTTCGACGCCCGATACGACGAAGATCGCGAGATCGGCGACCCGCATCGCGGCGCGCATCTCGCTCGTGAAGTCCGCGTACCCCGGCGTGTCCAGGATGTTGATCTTGTGTCCGTTCCAGTCCACCGGTGCCAGCGCCGTCGAGATCGAGATCCCTTTGCGGATCTCTTCCTCTTCGAAATCGCAGACCGTGTTCCCGTCGGTGATCTTCCCCATCCGCGTGGTGGCGCCGGATCGATAGAGGAACGCCTCAGCGAGCGTGGTCTTGCCGGACCCGCCGTGTCCCACCAGGACCACGTTGCGGATGTTCTCGGTCGGGTAACTCTTCACGCGACCTCCCCTGTGCACCGATGGTTAGGCGGGACATCGTATTGCGCAGGCACCAAGCGCGTCCGCGGCGGGTGCGCCCGCTAGGTCCCTGACTAAGATGCCGGCGTGCTTGACCAGAAGATCAGGGGTGCCTGGAACAAGGCTCTGGCCCCTATCGGGAGCGGCCTTGGGCGGATCGGGCTCACCCCGAACGCCGTCACGCTGTTGGGGGTCGTGATCCAGGTCCTGGTCGCCGTCAAGATCGTCGAGGGCAGGTTGGTGGCGGCGGGCGTCGTCGGATTCGTGGGGGCGATGTTCGACGGCTTCGACGGCGCGGTTGCCCGCGCCCAAGGCAAGACGACGAAGTTCGGGGCGCTGCTCGATTCCACGACGGATCGGCTGACCGAGACGCTGTATCTCCTCCCGCTGGCGTGGCTGTACGGCGTCGCTCCGGACGTGGCAGAACGCGACCGATCCTGGGTCGCCGCCGTCGCCATGGCGGCACTGGTCTTCGGCTTCCTCGTCTCCTACGTGAAGGCGAGGGCCGAGGGGCTCGGGTTCGAGTGCCGCGTCGGCGTCGCGGAGCGAGCCGAGCGGATGATCCTCCTCATCCTGGGGCTGTTGCTCGACCTCGTCCCGGTCGCGCTGACCATCCTGGCGGCCGCCTCGGCGGTCACCTTCCTGCAGCGCCTGCTCTACGTTCGGAAACAGTCGAACAGCGTTGCCTAGATCGCGCCGGCCTGCCGACGAAGGCAGGCTGATCCAACTCGTGTACTACGGCTACGCCGCGTTCTCTCGCGTGGCTCGCGCTCTTCCGGAGGGGCTCGCCTACGCGCTCGCGCATCTCGCCGGGACCGTTGCGGCCCGCCGCTCGAAGAAGCGCGACATCGTTGCGCGCAACATCGCGCGACTCGCCCGTGAGGACCCGCGTTCGCCTGTGATCGACAAACTGGTGGTGGCTGCGTACCGCTCTTACGCCCGCTATTGGCTGGAGACGTTCCGTCTCGTGCGGGAGGGGCGGGACTTCTTCCTCGAGCGGTTCCAGTGCGAGGGCCAGGAACATCTGGACGGCGTCCTCGCACGCGGCAAGGGCGCGATCATCGTCGTCGGTCATCTGGGTAACTTCGACGCGGCCGGCGCCTGGGTCGGCGCCCGCGGCAACTCCCTCGTCACGGTCGCGGAGGTGCTGAAGCCGCGCCGGATGTTCGAGCTCTTCGCGGAGCACCGAGCCCGGCTCGGGATGACCATCTATCCCGCGGAACGCGGCGTGACGGAGAGGTTGGTAGCGGCCGTCGAGTCTGGAGCGGTGGTGGCGATACTCGGCGACCGCGACCTGAAGGGGACCGGGCCGCGCGTCACGTTCTGCGGCGAGGAGGCGACGTTCCCGGCGGGGCCGGCGTCGGTGGCGCTGCGCACGCGCGTTCCGCTGCTCGTGGCCGGGGTCTACGGCGTGGAACTGGCTGGAGGTAAACGCGGCTGGCAGGGAGACATCTCGCCTCCGATCGAGCTTCCCGACGAGTCGATCCCCGAGCCGCTGCGATACCTGACGCAACAGGTGGCAGACCACCTGGAGGTTGCGATAAAGAGACGCCCGGAGGAGTGGCACGTCTTCCAGCCGTTCTGGGTCGCCGATCGCACCCCATCCTCATGAGGGTCGCGTTGGTGTGCCCGTACGCGTGGGACCGGGACGGCGGCGTGCAATCACACGTGCGCTCGCTCGCCGCGGCGCTGCGTGGACGTTCACACGAGGTGACGGTGCTGGCGCCGTATCGATCGCGGCCCCCACACGAGGATGACGCCGCCGGCGCTCAGCGGGTGGCGAAGGCGATCGGCGTCCCCGCCAACGGGTCGATCGCTCCGATCGCGTTCGGGCCGCTTGCGGCGGCCGCCACGCGCCGCGCCTTGAACGCGGTCCAGCCCGACGTGATCCATCTGCACGAGCCGCTGATCCCGAGCCTGTCGCTCCTTGCCTTGTGGAACGCGAACGCGCCGCTGGTGGGGACGTTCCACGCCGCCGCCGACGAAAGCTTCGGCTACCGCATCGCGGCCCCCGTACTGCAGCGGGCCGCGCAGAAGCTCACGGTCAGAACGGCGGTGTCCGACGCGGCCCGGGACCTGATCGCGCGCTACGTCCCCGGTGACTACGCGTTGACGCCGAACGGCGTGGACACGAAGCGGTTCGCGCAGGCGGAGCCGCTGCT
>JADDQX010000134.1:6077-6352 GCA_016781115.1 Actinomycetota bacterium
CCATGAGGTGCCGGGGCTCTATCGCAGCGCCGACGTCTACTGCGCCCCGGGGCTCGGAGGAGAGTCCTTCGGGATCGTCCTGGTCGAGGCCATGGCCGCGGGCGCGCCGGTGGTGTGCTCGGACCTAGCCGGGTTCCGAGCCGTCGCCGGTGGAGCGGCCACTCTCGTGCCCCCCGGCGAGGCCGGGCCTCTCGCGGACGCGATCCGCGACGTTCTCACCGACGAAGCGCGCGCCGCGGAGATGAGGCAGATGAGCCGGACGACGGCAGAGGCGT
>JADDQX010000135.1 GCA_016781115.1 Actinomycetota bacterium
GCGACTCCGGCTGCAAGCTTCGGCTGTCTGAGCCACCGGGTGCACCGCCACCGGACCCGGCCGTCCCCGAGGTGCAATCCCGGCGTCCGCGTCGTTTTCCCGGCGGTGGTAGCTCAGTTAGCAGAGAAGGGGCGGGTGACCGGCGGGTCACCATCTAGGAACAGGTACGTCAGCGTCACTTCCTGCTCCTCGGACACGAGCCCGTTCGCCCGCAGCGCGCGTGCGTAGAGCGCGAGTTGATCGTCCTCGCCCAGGTCCTCGTAACCGCGGCGGGCTCCGGTCTTGAAGTCGACGATCTCGACACCGTCGCCGTTCTTGTAGACGGCGTCGACGCGACCCCTGACGATGCGGTCGCCGTGACGCATGGTGAATGGAAGCTCGACCATCGGTTCGCCGCTCGGCAGGACCGCGAGCTCCCTGTCGGCGTAGCCCGATCCCGCGAAGTGCTCGAGCAGCCGGCGGATGACGTCAGGATCGGAAACGGCCGCTGGTTCGTCCAGCTCCTGCTCCTCCGGATAGGGGGCCAGGCCTCGCGCCTTTTCCTCGATCAAGCGGTGGACCTCGGTTCCGAGCCGGCGCTGCATCGTGGGACGGTGCGGAAGCGGACGCACCAGCTCCCACGCGTCCATCTCACCCTTGTTCAACCGGACGAGACTCGTAGCGGAAACGATGTCCGGCACCTGCGCCTCGATGTCCACCACCTGTGGCACTGCCGCGGCGATCACCTCGAGATCGCGTACGTGAGCGCCCTGAAGCTCCTCCGCCACGGCCAACGCATCGTAACCGAGGCGCTCCAGCAACTCGGCCACCGAGACTTCTCCTGAGACGACCGCATCGGCCGCCGCGCCCCAGCCTCCCGGGAACAGCTCGTCATCCAGGGCGGCCCGCGCCGGAGGCGGCCACAGGCGACGGTCCTCCATCGCGCCGAAGAGGGGGTTGTCCTCCGGCGGGTCGTCGCGGCGAACGACCTCCAGGAGGTCACGTTCGGTCAACGTCTCGAGCTCCTCCCAGAACTCCGATGGTCCCTTGGGGGTCTTGTCGCGGCCGTACCACCAGGCCGCGGTCACCGCGAGCCGCTGCTTCGCGCGCGTAAGCGCGACGTAGAAGAGCCGCCGCTCGTCCTCGATGACGCGAGCTTTGACCGCATCCTTGAACTTCCCGAGGTTGCCCTCGAATCGAGGAAGGTGGGCCGCGTCTTCGCGCACCTCATAGGGAAGCTCGGCATAGCTCGTGAGGGGATTCGACCCGCGGGTGTTCGGAAAGATCGAGTAGACCTTCCCCCCGCCCCGGCCCTCGGCCGCGGCCACCGAGGGGACGAACACGCACTCGAACTCCAATCCCTTCGCCGAGTGCACCGTCATGAGCTTCACGGAATCCTGGTCCGCGGGCTGCGTGGCGTCGAGCGTCTCCTCCGCGACCTCCGCCGCATCCAGATAGGCGATGAAGGAACGAAGGGTCGCTTCGCCCTCGACCGGAGCGAAACTCGCGACCTGGTCCAAGAAGTTGGAGATGTTCTGGAGCGCGGCCCCGGCGGTACGCGATGCCGACGACTGCAGAGTCGAGTCGATCCCGGTCCGCTGGATGATCTCCTGCACCAGCTCCAGCAGCGGAGCGTTCGACTTCTTACGGATGTCCGCGAGCCGTTGCGAGAACGCGCTCAGTCTCTTCTTCGCCTCCGGCCCCAGATGCTCGATCTCGTCGAGGTGTCCTAACGCCTCCACCAGCGAGTAGGCGACGTCGCCGGGCTCCATGTCGCGCGCCAGCTCCTCGTCACCGCCGGCCAGACGCAGCCGCAGATCCCAGTTCTGTGACGTAGCCCAACGAGCGAGCAGCGACAGGTCGCGGTAGTGGATGCGCCAGCGCGGCCCCAGGAGGATCCGGCCCAACCATCGGTTAGCGCCGGGCTTCGACTCCAAGGCGCGTAGCCAGGCGACAATCTCGGTGACCTCGGGCGTCTTCAACAGCCCGCCGAGCCCGATCACCTCGACCGGGATCTCCTTCTCCTCCAGCGCGTGCAGGATGGCGTCCATCGCGGCCTTCCGCCGAACCAGGATCGCGATGTCCTTCCACGCGACCGGCGGGCGTCCTTCCGCCATCGATGCGCCGTGCAGCCGCTCGCACTCGGCCGCGATCCATCCGGCCTCGCTCCGCTCGTCCGAGAACAGCCCCAACGCCACCGCGCCGCTGCCGTTGCCCGGTTGCGCGCGCAGAGGATCTCCCGGGCGCCGTTCGGGGTCGATCTGGCCTACGACGTGGTTCGCCACATCCAGGATGTTCGAGCCCGAACGGAAGTTCTCGGAGAGAGACACCGGCTCGTAGGGAACGCCATCCGAGCGCGGGAAGTCGTCTGGAAAGCCGATGAGGTTGTACATGGTCGCCCCGCGCCAGGCGAAGATCGCTTGACGGGCGTCTCCGACCGCGGTTACGGCTCCCCCCACCCCAACGAGCGCCTGAAGCATCCGGCGCTGTGCCACGTTGGTGTCTTGATACTCGTCCAACAACACGAACGGGAACCGGCGACGGTATGCGTTTCGGATCTCTTCGTTCGCCTCCAGAACCTCGACCGCCTTGGAGATCTGGTCGCCGAAATCGATCCGCGCCGCCCGCTGCTTGGCGGCCGTGTACGCACCCACCGCGCGCACGAGCTCTTTACGTCTAGCAGCGGTCTCGATCATCCCTTCGTCCGCCCCTTGCAAGGACAAGATCCGGTCCGCGGCGGCATCGATGGCATCCAGACCCACCATGTGATCGGCCACCGAAGACGCGAGGCCGAGCGCTCTGCCGACGACGTAGGAAGAGCGGATCTCCAGAGCCTCGAACGGCGGCAGGTCGTCCAGGCACGACAGCAGCAGTTGCCACTGTTGGGCATCCGACAACAACCCCGCTTCGGGCTCGATCCCGACGAGGAGCCCGTGGTCGCGCACGACGCTCGCCGCAAACGCGTTGTACGTCTGCACCGTCACGTCCTCACCGCTCTCGTCGTGGATCTCCGCGAGTGCGAGGTGCACCCGTTCGGTCAGCTCCTCCGCGGCCTTGTTCGTGAAGGTCAGTCCCAGGATCTGTGACGGCGAGTACGGCTGCGTCTCGAGAGCCCACGCGATCCGAGCCGCCATCACGGCGGTCTTTCCCGACCCCGCGCCCGCGATGAGGTAGAGGGGCTCCAGCGGATGCGAGATGGCCCGCCACTGCTCGTCCGTGGGCTCGTAACCCTTGAGCGCGGCCCTGACCGCGTCGGAACGACGAGGATCGCTCACGCCGGCAGCTCCTTGCCTTCGGCCCACAACGGGCACAGTGGCTTGAACTTGCACCAGGTGCAGTCGGCCTCCGGATTCGGCCGGAAATCTTCCGCCAGAACGCCCTCGATCAGCCCCGGTAGACGCTTGATCGCCTCCTGTGCCTCCTCGGGCGTCTGCGCCCGCTTCGCGACCTGACCGCGAGAGAGAGGAGCACCGGGGTACACCAGCTGCATCGCGTTCGGCTCGCCCAGAGCCTTCAGCTCGGAATCCGCGGAAGCCGCTAGGTGATAGATCGCCAACTGCAGAGACCGTTTCGCCTCCTCCCACTGCACGGGGCTGCGCGACGTCTTGTAGTCCGTGACGATCAGGTTCTTGCCGATGACGTCGACGCGGTCGATCCGCCCGGTGATGCGGTGGCCGTCGAGGTCGACCTTGAAGCTGACCTCGGCCATCGCCGCCTGCGTCGGCTTCAACAGGTTGACGTATCGCTCGATCATGATCTGGCCGTCGCGACGGAACTGACGAGCCATCGCCTTGTTCGGGAAGACCTCGTCCTTGAACAGCTCGTCGTACCGCTTGCGCAGCGCGTCCCAGCCGCCGCCGGGGATGACGCCGGTCTCGATCTCCTCGAAGATCTTGTGGACCCAGGAGCCGAAGGCCATGTTGTGGGAGCTCTCCGGATCCAGGCCGAGGACGACGGAGCACAGGTACTGCAGCCCGCAATTGTCGTAGGTCGAGATCCTGGAGTAGCTCGTCCGCAGCTTGTCCGGGGGAAGGTCGTCGACCTTGTCCGCCTGCTGGGTCCGGATCGGGAGCGACCCCTCTGTCCAGTCCCAGCGCCACCACCACTCGCTCGGCTGAGCGGAGCTGCACGCCGGGTCCATGCGGCAGATCTCGCCGATCGCCGCCAGAGCCGCGATACGTTCCTCCGGCGCATTCGAGACATCCGCCAGCGTGCGCCGATGACGAGCCGCTGCCTCCGCGAACGTGAGCGGCGGCAGGTCCTCGCGGCCCTCGAGGTCCGGGATCGCGCCGATCAACTCCTCGATGAAGCGACTGGGGTCGCCGCGACGGGTGGGTCCGGGAGACGTCGTGACGATGCAACGACCGGTCGCTCGCGTGAGCGCGACGTAGAAGACCCGCCGGTCCTCCATCTCGTTCTTGCGTGTGCGTCGGAGGGGGTCAGTCTCGTCCAGGTAGTACGGATCGAACAGCCCCGTCGCCCGCCGCCCCTTGGGGATGGAGCCCTCGACGACGCCACACACCGCAACTACCGCCCACTCCTTGCCCTTCGCGCCGTGGAAGGAGACGACGCTGACGCCTCCCCCGGAGCGCTCCGGCGGAAGCCACGGATCGGAGCCGAAATCGGCACGGCCGATCGCGTCCAGATACTCGCCGAACGTCCCCGCGCCGCGCCGGCGCTCGACGAACCGGCCGAGCGCCCGGCTGAAGGCGACGAGAGCATCCAGGTCCCGGTGAGCCGGATCGCGAAGACTCGTTCGCGCCCGCTCCCGCAGGCCGCGGCACACCACGGAGCGATCCCACACGACCCAGAACGCCTCGTCCGCGGGGGCATCTTTCTTACTGCGCAAGAGATCGCGCAACTCGATCAACTCGTGCAGCTTCGCGGGAGATTCCGGGTCCTTGGCCAGCTCCGGAACGAGCTCGACCACCTCAGCGAGTGAGCGTCCAGAGACACGCGCCATACGTTCCAGCTCGCGCACCGATGCGTCCTCCATATCGATCAGAGGCGACCGGAGCAGCTGCGCCAGCTGTTCGGCATCGACCTCATCGATGAACGCGAATCGAGCGAGCTCGGCGAACGCCTGCACGATCGCCTCCCGCCCCAGCGGGCGATCGGGCGCGCTGACGGAGAAAGGAACCTCCAGCGCGGCGAGCGCTCGCTCCAGTGGGGGCAGCATCGAACGCGGCGAGGTCAGAAGGATCGCCATGTCCTCGTACGGAACGTTCTGCGTGAGATGGGCGAGCCTGATCTCGCGAGCGACCGCCTCCACCTCGGCAGCCAGGCTCCCGAAGCGCTTCACCTCGAGTGTTGAGGTGCCTCCGAAGGTCGACGGCCTGTGGTCGCGGTCGCCGTTGCGGGCTATGAGCGCCGTCGTCGCCTCTCCCAGCTCAGGTCCCAGGCGGTAAGACGTCCGCAGCGTGATCGTCTCGTGGTGGTCGAACTCCTTCTCGAAGTCGTCTATCCAGTCCGGCTCGGCCCCCCTGAACGTCTCGATGGCAGAGTCGGGATCACCCGCCAGCACGAGAGAACGATCCACAACCTCAGCGCTTGTGAAGCCCGTCAGGAAGTGCAGCAACCGCTGCTGAACGAGCGCCAGCTCCTGGCCGTCGTCGACCAGGATGTGCGGGAACCGGAGGTGCAGCGACGCCCGGACATCTTCGTAGTTCGCGATCAGCTCCACCGCATCCCGCAGAAGCGTCGGGTAATCGACGCGGCTCCTCTGGCGGAGCTGCGTGTGGTGACGCTTGTGGAACGCGATCAGCTCACGCCACGCCGGCCGCACGTGTGCCAGGGGCTCGAGGTCGGGCGGATCCATAGCCCGCTGCCCCACCCGGATGAAGAAATCCACCACCTCGTCCACGAAGCCGCGGTTGCGCAGCAGGTGCTTGTGATGCGGCCAGTTCGCCTCGTTCTCGACCGCCAACGCGTCCCTCACCGCGCCCCACTGCTCCGGGCTCGTAAGTAGAACCGGCGGCTCGGAGTAGTCGAGCTTGTCGTAGTGCCGCGACACCAAGTGATAGGCGAGGCCGTGCCAGGTATAAACGGGGACCTCAATCAGCGCGTCGAGGCGCTCCTCGAACAACAGACGGCGAGTCAGCCGATCCTGGAGCACCATCTTCTGCGTCCGGTTAGGAACGAGGAACAAGATGCGGTCCGGCGAGCAGCCGGAGTCGAGCGCGAGCCGCACGAACCGCTCCTCCAGCACCCTGGTCTTGCCGGTCCCGGGCCCCCCCAGGACGAGCAGCGGCCCGGCGTCGTGATCGACGACCCGCCACTGATCGACGTCTGGTTCGAACGCGGTCCTGGAGCGAGCGATCGCCGCGGTTTCTGTCATCGACTCAACCTAGCGCGGCC
>JADDQX010000136.1 GCA_016781115.1 Actinomycetota bacterium
CGGGGGGACTGCCCGCCGCCCCGCCCGAGTCGACGGAGGAGAGGACCGGAAGATGGCCACGACCCAGCAGGCTCCCGCGACGCCGAAGGCGTCGGACGGGCAGCCAAAGCGCAAGAAGGTGACCATCCCGAGCCTGGAGGCGAAGATGGCGGCGGGCGAGCCGATCGTCCAGCTCGCCGTCTACGAGTACCGCCACGCGGTGATCGCGGACCGGCTCGGGGTCGACATCCTCTGCGTATCGGACACCGGGGGGATGGTCCTCTTCGGTCACCCGGACACGACCTCGGTGAGCTTCGACGAGGTCATGATCATGTCCCAGTCGGTCCGCCGCGGCTCGCAGTACGGCATGCGGATGGTCGACATGCCCTACTGGAGCTTCCACGTCTCCCCTCAGCAGGCGGTGGAGAACGCCGGCCGCTTCGTCGCGGAGTCCGGCGCCGAGGTCATGAAGTGCGAGGGCAACATCCATCACGTCCCCGCGATCGAGGCGATCGTGAAGGCGGGCGTCCCCGTGCAGGGCCACATCGGCATCACCCCGATGCGCATGCCCCAGCTCGGGGGCTTCCGGGCGCAGGGCAAGACCGCGGACCGGGCCAAGGAGCTCATCGAGGACGCTCAGGCCATGGTGGACGCGGGGTGCTTCTCCATCCTGTGCGAGGTGACGACGGACGAGGTGTGCCAGTACCTGGCCGAGACGCTGCCGGTCCCGGTCATCTCGCTCGGCGCGGGGAACAAGGCCGACGGCGTGCACATCATCGCCAGCGACCTGTTCCACCTCTACGAGGAGCACACGCCCCGCCATTCGAAGATCTACACGGACCTGATCCCGATCCTCGAGGACGTGTACCGCCGCTACATGGACGACGTCCGCACGCGGGAGTACCCGGGCCCGGAGCACACGGTGTACATGCCCTACGACGAGCGCGAGCGCCTGCAGAGCACGCTCGGCTGGCAGCCGCGCCAGCAGCCGGGGCCGGCACGCTGACCCACGTCGCGAGGGAGAAGGGCTCGCCGCCTGCCAACCGGGTGGCGAGCCACCCATCCCATGTGGCGCGGTCCACACCAGCATCTGTGACAATGATTGCTAATGGCCAGACGAGGGCCACAGAGAGGCATCCTCAGGTGAGAGCTCTCACGGCGACGGCATCGCCACAGGGAGCTTTCGGCGCGCTCGCGCCACGCCCGCTTCGCCGGGCTCGGCTGAGGACCTGAGGACGAGAGGAGGAGGACTGGTGGCAACTCAAAGGGCGGCGGCGCGTACGGCTCCGTCATCTCCCGCGCTCCCGGACGACGGATCGGTTGGCACGCAGCCAGGCCCGGCCGACCCGCAAGAGGGCGCCGTCAAGCGGGAGCTCTTCAAGTACCGCCTGCGGAAATGGCTGTTCAGCCCGCGCCCGTTCCTCATGCTCATCGGCTTCGCCGCGTTCCTCGGCGGCTGGTACCTGCTCGTCGACGTGCTCGGGGTCTGGCGGTTCGGCACCTTGCCGGGCCTGGTCGAAGTCGTGACGGAGTGGACGGCTAGGGAACCCGCCTACGGGGTGTCGCTGTTCACCAGCGAGTACTACACCCACATCTGGGTCAGCCTGCGACGGATCCTGCTCGCGTTCTTCGCGGCGCTTGCGCTCGGCATCCCGCTGGGGCTGTTCCTGGGCTGGTCCACGAGGTTCCGGGAGTTCAGCTTCCCGGTCTTCGAGCTCTTCCGACCGATCCCCATCCTCGCCTGGGTGCCGCTGGCCATCATCATGTTCGCCAGCGACGAGGCCCCGGTCATCTTCCTGACCTTCCTGGCCGCGTTCTTCGCCACCGCCCTGAACACCCTCTTGGGCGTGCAGTCCATCGATCGGGAGTACATGCGTGCCGCCTTCTGCCTGGGCTCGAGCTCCCGGCAGGTCTTCCGGCACGTCGTCGTGCCCGGCGCGCTCCCCTTCATCTTCACCGGGCTGCAGATCGCGATGGGCGTCGCGTGGTTCTCGCTCGTCGCGGGCGAGATGGTCGCCGGCAAGTTCGGGCTCGGCTACCTCATCAACAGCTCGTACACCACGACCCGATACCCGACGATCATCATCGGCATGATCACGCTCGGGGCGATCGGCTTCCTTTCGAGCGCCATCATCCGCCTCGTCGGCAACAGGCTGATGGTCTACCGCGCTCGGGCGATGGCATGACCTCCGCGGAACGAGGACGGTGGGTGAGCAGATGGCACGACCGGTAGCGCAGGCAGCGGCCGATGAGGCTCGCGCGGGTGACGGACAGGCCCGGCCGGCCGAAGTGGGCAAGGGCGAGTTGCGGGTGGAGCACGTCTCGAAGGTCTACGACCCCGAGGGAGCGGCGTTCGTGGCGGTGGACGACGCCTCGATGCACATCGCCCCGGGCGAGCTGCGCGTGATCGTCGGCCCCTCGGGCTGCGGCAAGTCGACCTTCCTGAACGCCATCGCCGGCTTCCACAGCATCAGCTCTGGGGAGATCTGGCTCGACGACGAGCTGCTGTGCGGGCCGAACAAGCCACAGGCCAAGCCCGGCGCCGATCGGGTCGTGGTGTTCCAGCACAACGCCCTGTTCCCGTGGAAGACCGTGCTCGACAACGTCACCTACGGCCCCATCGTCCAGGAGCGCCTGAGCAAGAAGGAGGCGCGCGATCTCGGCCGCGAGCGGATGGAGCAGGCCGGGCTGGCGGGCCTGGAGGACCGGTACCCCAGCGAGCTGTCCTCCGGGATGCAGCGGCGGGTCGAGATCGTCCGTGCGCTCGTCAACGACCCCAAGGTGCTGCTGCTCGACGAGCCCTTCCGGGGGATGGACTCCCTGACGAAGTCCGTCATGCACGAGTCGCTGCTCGAGATCTTCGACAAGAACAAGGTCACGGTCATGTTCATCACCCACGACATCGACGAGGCCGTGTTCCTGGGTGACAAGGTCTCGGTCATGAGCACCCGGCCGGGGCGGATCAAGGAGACGATCGAGGTCGACATCCCGCGGCCCCGCGACTACCGCGTGCTGACGAGCCCCCGGTTCCGAGAGCTCATGGCGGGGATTCACGGCGAGGTCGAGATCGAGGCGCGCAAGGCGTTCGAGGCCGGCGAGCGGGAGATGGCCTAGCCATGGCGGAGAGAGGGAGGATTTCGGACGTGGAGATGGAGACGAGGCCCGAGGGACAGGCCACGGAGGCCACCGAGCAAGGCGTCCCGGGGACAGACCAGCGGGAGGTTGCGCGGACCGACGGCTACCAGGGCGCGCGCGAGGCGCGCGTCGGGCAGTCCGTGCAGGCGCCGATGGCCCCGGTCACGGGATGGGCGCTCAGGCGCAGGAAGCTGAGGAAGGCGCTCACCGGACCGGCAGGGCGCCGCGGCGCGCTGGGCGTCGTGGCCTTCATCGCGCTCTGGCAGGTCGTCACCAAGCTCGACGAGTGGGTCGGGCCGCAGGTTCCGCTCGTCGGTGCCCTGCCCGCCCCGTCCGACGTCGTGCTCCGGCTCTTCGAGCTCGTCGCCACAGGAGGCTTCTGGAGCAGCTGGTACCTCAGCTTCGGCCGGGTCATGTGGGGATTCGCCTTCGCGATGCTCGTCGGCATCCCGTTCGGGCTGCTCATGGCCACGAGCGCGACCGCGAAGCGCCTCCTCTTCCCGCCGTTCGAGGTCCTGCGACCGATCCCGCCGCTGGCCTGGGTGCCGCTCGCCATCCTCTTCTGGCCGACGCAGGAGCTCTCGATCACCTTCGTGACCTTCCTGGGCGCCTTCTTCACCGTGGTCATGAACACGGTGGGCGGCGGCGAGCAGATCGACCGCCGCTACATCCTCGCCGCGCGCTCGATGGGAGCGAACAAGTGGAGGATGTTCCGGCGGGTGGTCCTGCCCGCCACCCTGCCCTCGATCGCCACCGGGGCCGTCGTCGGCATGGGCATCACCTGGGAGGTCGTGGTCGCGGCGGAGCTGATCTCCGGCGGGGGCGGCGGGGGCAGCGCCGGCGGCGGGCTCGGCTTCCTCGTGTGGAACTCCTACCAGGGCGGCGACATCGCCGCGGTGGTCGTGGGCATGATCAGCCTGGGGATCGCGGGCTACATCTCGAGCATCCTCGTGCGCATGGCGAGCAACCTGACGATGCCGTGGAAGCGCCTCGCGTGATGTCGTCGATCGCACCCGGGAGGAGGAGGGCAGCGTGAGCACCCAAGTGGACCGAGGGACCGACGGCGCGCGGATCGCGCGGGTCACCGACCCGAGCAGCCTCGAGCTCCGGGGCGTGACCAAGCTCTTCGGTGAGGGCCCGCTGGCCACGCCCGTCGTCCAGGACTGCTCGTTCACGCTCGAGAGCGGCAAGCTCACCGCGATGATCGGGCCGTCGGGCTGCGGCAAGAGCACGATCGCCTTCCTCGTGGCCGGCTTCGAGCGGCCCACCCGAGGCGAGGTCCTCCTCGACGGCCAGGCGGTGAGCCAGCCCTCGCACGAGCGGCTGCTGATCTTCCAGGAGACCGCCCTCATGCCGTGGCTGACGACGTACGAGAACGTCATGTTCGGCCCGAAGATGCGGCGCGCGGCCAACAAGGACACCAAGCGGCGCGCCGAAGAGCTGCTCGAGCGGGTGGGGTTGCGCGAGTTCCGCGACAAGTACCCGCTCCAGCTGTCGGGCGGCATGCAGCGCCGCGCCGAGCTCGCGCGAGCGCTCATCAACGACCCGAAGGTCATGGTCCTGGACGAGCCGTTCCGGGGCCTCGACGCCATGACCCGCGTCCTCATGCAGGAGTACTACAGCGCGCTGTTCGAGGAGGGCGGGCGGACGAGCCTGTTCATCACCACGGACATCGACGAGGCGATCTTCCTGGCCGACCGCCTGCTCATCATGACCAACCTTCCCGCCCGCGTCCGCGAGGTCATCGACGTCGACCTCCCCCGGCCGAGGGACAAGGAGGAGGTGCTGGTGAGCGAGCGCGCGAACGAGATCAAGGAGCAGGCGTTCGACGTGCTCCACGAGGAGGCGCTCAAGTCGTTCGCCGGCGGCAACAAGGCCGCCGCGGACTTCGTGGAGGCCTACACGCGGCGCCAGGAGACGACGGACTAGATGCGGACTCCCCGCCCGTCGGGCGGGGGTTCTGGCGGTCAGGCAGGTCCTGGCGTCAGCGAAAGCGGTCAAACGAGGAGGGGGAGATGCGGGTGAGAGCAAGGCTCGGGGTGATGGCGGTCAGCGCGCTGCTGGCCGCTCTGGTGCTGGCGGCATGCGGTCCAGCTGGCGGGGGCGGCGGCGGCGGGGTCTCGGGTGAGCAGGGTCAGCCGGTCACCCTCACCGTCGGCTACCAGCCGTACTACACGGAGTCGTGGTCCGGGGTGGTCATGCGCGAGAAGGAGTTCTGGAAGAAGCACCTGCCCCAGGGCTCGCAGGTGAACTTCCAGGTCGGCCTGCAGGGCTCGATCATCGTCAGCCAGATGCTGGCCGGCAAGCAGCAGATCGGCTACACGGGCGACATGCCCGGTCTCGTGGCCGTGACCAAGCGCCCCACGCGCGACCTGCGCATCGTCTCCGTGCTCGGTCTCGGGCAGGACCAGTGCAACATCTTCCTGACGAAGAAGGACGCTCCGAAGTTCGGCGACCCGAAGCAGGCCGTCGAGTGGATGAACGGCAAGAAGGTCTCCAGCCCGCAGGGCAGCTGCACCGACCGGTTCACCCAGGCCGTCTTCGACTCGCAGGGCGTCAAGCCCTCCTCGTACCTCAACCAGAGCATCGAGGTCATCGCGACGAACTTCGAGCAGGGCAAGATCGACGCGGCGTCGATCTGGGAGCCGAACGCGTCGCGCCTGGTCAACGAGGGGATCGCGCAGCGGGTGGCCAGCGGCGTGAACTTCGACCGCAACGACGCCGGCTTCCTCGTCATGTCCCAGGAGCTCAAGGAGAAGCGCCCGGACGTCGCCGAGGGCTGGCTGCGGGCGGAGCTCGAGGCCCAGCAGTTCCTGGCCGACCCGAAGAACGCGATGGAGATCGCGCAGATGGCCAAGAGGCAGACCACGGGCTTCGAGGTGCGGGACCTGTGGGACTCGCTCTACAGGGACTGGCCGGTGGAGCAGGGCGGCAACCCGAAGGACGTGAAGTTCACCCTGCCCTTCGCCGCCAACCAGGACGTCATGACCCTCGTCGACCGCTCGGTGCAGTTCCTCAACGAGATCAAGACGATCAACACCAAGGAGCTCCCGCCGGGCGCGATCGACGACAGCATCGCGCGCAAGATCCTGCAGGAGAAGGGCATGCAGGACGCCGGTGAGGTGAAGGCGCTGCCCGCCTCGGCCTTCCGGGGCGGATAGCCACGTTCCCGGCCGCGGGGGTCTCTTCGGAGGCCCCCGCGGCCGCGGGCGTCTCTTCGGAGGCCCCCGCGGC
>JADDQX010000137.1 GCA_016781115.1 Actinomycetota bacterium
GTGTTCCGGCGAGACTTGAAGCGCACCCGGCCCGACGAGAGCGGTGATGGAGCGGAGCTGACCAGCTCGCTGACCTGTGATGGCTCCGAATCGACGGTCAATCCACCGTGGTAATTCGGCTACTTCCCACGCGTCGTAGGGAAGCCTGCGCACGGCAGGCCGTCCTACCGTTCGCGAGTCTTTAATGTTTGCTCGCGGCCAGTCGGCAGCTTCATCGCCATCCGGGGGGGCTGGTCTCTCTTGCACTTGACGAGAGCGAGTGAGCCACCCGTCCTTCACACGACTGAAGATCACAGCCGTGGTAAAGTCATCGGCCGCTCCGCCCAACTCCTGAGCACCTTGGCGCCCTTCGAACATCGCCGTATCGAGACTCCCGACTCGACCGAGCGCTTGGTAGAAGCGCAACGTGAAGTTGCTTCCCCCCTCGTCACGAACTCGGCGTTGCATTCCAATGACCGCAGGTGGACCGAGACGGGCGAAGTCAGGCTGTTGCGATCGTGCGGACAGCGTGTCACACGCACAGAGCACGGCTAACCGGACGGTCTGCGTTCCCATGTACGCGCGCCGGACCGCCTCAGCCTCCAACTCCGCGTAGTGGTCACGCTGGCCGTACAGAATGAGGAATGGTGCGCCGTTCTGCTTGACAGCGCCGTGTCCGTTGAAGTGGAAGATCTCAAAGTCCGGCAAGGCCTTGAGGATCTCGTTCCTCGACGGCCGATCCCTGAGCGGTGTCACATCGAATGATTCGTGTAGGCCGGCGAGGATGGCTTCATCGTCCTGAAGCGGGTCGAGGTCCGAATAGTCGGACGCATCTGGGCCACGCACGTAGAGGAGCCTGAGGCGCGGACGATCAACCGCCGGAGGCGACCACTCACCACCCGGCAGCCTGCGAACTACCGAAATGTCAGGGTACTCGGAGAGCGTCCTCCAGCGTGTCGATGCGCCAGTCGTATGTGTCTTGAACGCCGCGCGCGCGCTCTCCCACGGCAACGGCTGGACCGCGCTGGCCTGGCGAATGACGAGCCGAAGAGGGCCGTCTTGGTTGAGGGCTATCAACGCTGACCGGAGTTCTTTGGGGAAGAGGGCCTTCGTCAGGTAACCCCTGAACATCTCCTCTCCGTCGGCCCGGAGTGCGTAATCTCGCCAGTCCTCGCGATAACTATGGAGCTGTCGATACTCGGCCTCCGAAATAGATTGCTCGGGCGAGTGCGTCAGTCCTTCGCCCTCAGCGGACACTACCAACCCGCCGTGCTCGATGTGGTCGATCTCGATCCGGACCTCTTGGAAGGTGCTCATCGATCGCGAGACTTCGCGTGAACGTCTTCGTACCCTGAGTGGCGATCGGCGCTACGGAAAGTCACACCGAACCGGAGACCTGTTACATCGTCGATGGAGTGTTGCCACGGCGGATGGCGAAGTCTGCCTGCGAACAGGTACAGAGATCGCGGCGGGAGTAGCACTCTCTTAGCTGGCGCGCCTGTGCAAGTAAACGAGATCCTCGCCTCACCAGGACCTACCGAGACGCCCGCTACAACTGGCCCATAGAAGTCGCGGTCGGTATGCGCGACGAACGAGCCGCCGGCCTCATACCGGTCGACGTACACCGATGTCATGGCCTGGGGTTGGGCCTCGAGAAGCGACCACCACCCCTCGCGGTCGATAGCGGCTACGATCCCGTCCCGCAACGCAGCAAGCGGCGCCGGGATTGCCGCGCCCTTTCCGATGCGGCCATCCCGCCAGATCGGTTCGCCCGCGGCTGCCTCAAGCCGACCAACCACGTCATGGCCATCGATATGCAGCCGACGGAAGGCGAACTGGCCGGAGCGAACGCGTCCCTCGGGCTGCAACGGGACACTACAAAGGAACTCGGCAAGGGCCTGATCTTCGGCCGCCGAGGTGAATCCTCGGACTAGGAGGAAGACATCCGTGTCGAGGCAACGCTCGATGCGCCGCGGCCTACTCGCTGCGCCCGCCCGCTGCGAGCCGGCTGGCGCTGCCTCCCTTCGCTCTCGGCAGGGGCTCATAGGGCGCAAGCGTATGTCAGGCAAAACCCATCGACGTTGGAGAGCCGGCCTCCGAAGCCGGTGGCGCTCAGTAGCGGTGTAAATCGGGACGGACGCAGGCTCCTCGTTGATGATGTTAGGCGGCGGCTGTGACAGCGGTGCCAGATGATCTGCTGCCCGCGGGAATGCGAACCACGCCCTCGCCGCCGCCCGCGCTCCGGAGCCGATCACGACCTGGTCGGACGGTTCGACGGCGGCCAAGGCGTCCTGGGCCCGCCAGTACCAGCGCACCCTGGCCGTCGTGACGTGCCCTGGAGGACGTTCTCGATGTCGATGAGGTGACAACTCCGGTGGCGTCGCACGCCGGTGCTGAGCAGCAAGACACGCCGCCGCTGACAGATGGATCCGCAGGGCCGGCCCGTAATGGGCGCTTGCGGTTCGAGGAGCGCGCCGCTCGGGGACCTACGCCTGGCCGGCCAGTCACTGCCCGCGCGTCGCCGCTTCACGAGCTCCATCCTTCGATGAACGAGAAGTCCGCCCGCGGACGAACTCTCGATGCCGCGCCCAATTTCGCGCCGTGTGTGTCAGATGGCAAACCTCGAATCGTCCTCGCGCCGGTCTTCCGCGGTAACAGCCGCGATCGCGTCACGGAGGGCAGCGATGCGGGCGGACACGGCTGGCCCCTCGCCCACGGCGGGGGCGGTGGGGTCGTCGCCGCATACCGGGCAGTCGGGTCGCCGGTTGACCCGGGCCCAGAGGCTCTGGGGGGCCCACTGGTGGCCGTCGAGCCCGGCGCTGCAAGAAGGGTGAGCACCGCCCCGCTGGTTTCTGACAGAAGTCTCGCTGCGGCCCCTCCCAGTCAAGCGCCGAGGGCGAGCCCGGCCCGGGCCCGCCCTCAGCACCTTGGTCAGCGGCCGATCGGACGGCTCTTGCTGTTGGGCTTGACCTTTCCTTCGCCATGCATGCCGCGCGTCTTGTTGGACGCCTGCTTCAGCTTCTCCCGGCGGGCTCGATCGCTGTTGTTTTTCTTGTTAGGCGTGTGCGCACCCATTCGCTCACCTCCTCTCGCGGTCCGCCCCACGAGAAGAGCGGCGGACTCGAATGCTGACAGAACCTTCCGCGTCGCTCGGCACCGCCGACCCGCTCCGCAGGTCCGCCGGAATCGAAGCGATCGGCGAGTCGCCTCCGCTGTCAGACCAGGACTGGGCGCTGCGCGTCGAGGGTTCGGGCCTCTGCGGTCTCGCCGGAGACGAGCAGTCCGAGAACCAAGGCGTCGTGGTGCTCGGCTGGGAGCGGTGACGTACCCGGTTGGCTGCGCCGTCGCTTCTCGAAGCGCGCCGCTTCCTTCAGGTCGCCGAGCGACCAGGCGATGCCTCTGGCTGCTGCAGCCTCGTCATCATCTGCACCGTCGGTTACCACGAGGCGAAGGGCGGCGGTGATCTGACTGCGGAGCGCAGCGGCGGTTAGCTCGGTGACGAATGGCGTCTGGGCCTCCAACTCCTCGGCTGCGACGGCAAGGTCCGGGCGGCCGGCGTCTCGCCATGCGTCCGCCGCCTGCTTCCGGAATAGCTCGCTCGAGCCCGGTGCGGTGCGGAGGGCATCGACAAGACGACGAGTGCGGGCGACGGCTTGCCGCTCGTCGAAAGAGTCACGATCGAGCGGCGCGAACGGAAGGCGGCGGCCGGCAACGACGACAAGCTCGTACGGTGGCATCGCGGCGGGCAGGAGGAGTCGAGAACGCAGACGGCGGCTGTCGAGGCGCTCGAATGAAGCGGCTACAGCGAGAAGCCCATCCGGCCCCGTCACTCGAACATCGAGGTGCTGAGTCGCCCCTACCACCGGATCGACGAGCTCGAGTCTGACCTCCAATTCGTCGCCGTCGAGAACCGCCTCGATGGTCTCGACGATCCCGTCGATGCTGTAGTCGCGGAGACAAACCGGCTCAGGGCGCCGGGTGGGACCTCCTCGGGAGGACGGCACTTCGACACCGATGCCGCGCTCTGTGGTGCCACGACGAGAGATTTCCTCCGCGGCGGTGTCGATCACGACCCTGGCGTTGTCGAGAACCTCTGCTGCCGCTGGCGCTCGCAGCGCCTCGATCAGTTGCACGTCGAGGACATTGCGGGTGGCAAAATTTTTCAAGAGATCAGCGAGCTGCGGAGTGCGCGCGATGTCGGTCGCCAGCGACATCGGGAGCAGACGGGCTGCTGCCGCACCGACGCCGACGAGCTCCTTGCGGCGAAGCTCGGACGACCTGCCGGCGCGAAGCGAGTCGAGGATGCCCTCCAGCTCAATGGCCCACAGCCCGGCAACCGGCTGAAATCGCTCGTCCAACATCGTCTCGATCAATGCCGCTCGCCCGGCAACCGCCCAGGCGTCGACCGGAGGAACCGACGCAGTGAAGACCGGCCGCCGAGCAAGGACGAGCCTTTCCCGGACGGCGGCACCGAGGAGTCGATCGACCACCTCGGCGTCGGCGTCATCGATACGACCCTTGGCGAGCAAAAGCTCGTCGTCGTCGTCGCCGGTCACGACCCCGAAGGGAACGTCCAGTTGCAGCAGTCGAGCCGGTTCGGCGTAATCAGTCCAGATCACGGCTCCCCCGTCACGAAGGCGAAGACCGGCAGGACCTGCTGGCCCGGCTCCGTGCACGCCTTCACCGATCGCAAGGCGCCACCACAGCTTCCAAGCCACGGACGTGGCGGTCGGTGCGGGCTCGACGACCAACTCGGCCTCGAGCGGATGGACAGGGGTCATCGTTCGTATCCTTCTACGATCGTACGTAGGCGCTCATGGACTGCGAGCAGTTGGAGCGCTTCGCTGGCCTTCGGGCCGTCTTCGTCGATTTCGCGTTGAGCACGCTCGATCGGAGACTCGCCGCGAATCGATTGCGGGTTGACCTCCTCCAGCCAGCGCAGCGCGGGCGCGGCAGCGCCGGCCCGTTGGACCGGGGAGGTCTCCTCTTCCAGCCACCTGAGCAACTCATCGAGCCAGGCAAGGTCGGCGGCAAACCGCCGCTCGCCGATCCAGTCGCTGGTAATTCGCGACCCGAGGAGCGTGACGACCGGCTCAACCTGCGCGAGCTGCAATGCGATCTCGAGTTCGAGCACCCGAAAGCACACGAAGTCGAACAGCCGGGGGTCGCCCTTTCGCAGCGACTCCGGCGCTCTGAGACGGGCCACGCGGAGCGCGCCCGCTACCGCGAACAGCACGTCCGAACGAAGTCCGCGATGCATGGGTTGGTCCGTCTCCCGACGCGTGCCGAGTTCCTCGAGCAGCCGCTGGCGAGCGCATTCGTCCGCGAGGGCGGCGATGTTCTCGGGCTCCGCGTGAACGTCCTCGGGACGCCCCGCTTCGCGCTCGATGCGAGTGAGGAGACGCAAGGCGGCAGAGCGAGCACGGTCGAGCTGCCGTTTCCGCTCGGCGCCCGCCTTTCGCGAGAGGATGTCTGGGCTGGCCCAGGACTCCGACAGACTGGCGATCGCCATCCGGAGCAATCGTCGGCGGACTTCGATTGCCCGCGTATCTCCCGCGGCTGACATCTCGATCACCTGCTCCTCCGGCGTGGAAGCCGTCGGGTCGAGCGAGTCTCCGACCGAGGCGGATGCGGCAACCCGGCCATGGTGGCGCCAGTAGCGCCCGGCGGCGTCTGAGACTCGTCCGCGCATCCACCCGCGGAACGATCTCTGGACAGGCGTGGCCTTCTCAGGTCTTGGCCCTGAGAACTGGCCCTCGGCTCGCCGGAAGCGGTCCACGACCGCTCCCGCTTGATCGAAGGCGACGGTGAGCACGTCGTGTCGATCCTGCGCCGGCACCGTCTTCCGGACCTCGCTACCCGAGTAGTAGCCACCGAACAGCTTGCCGCACTCGACGGCATCGCCCGCGATCCAGTCGAGGGCTCGGCTGAGACTGTCGGCGATGACATTGCGCAACTCGTCGATCGACCTGTCAGCAGCGGCCAGGATTCCCCCGACGAGCGCGTCGCCTTCGGGCAGGACCCCGAGGACGCGCACCGACTCGTCAAGCATCCGGGCCCGCAGCGGTTCGCCGGGGGGGCCCTCGTGTCCGGTCGTCTCCGGTGAGCTCATCTCTCGTCCTGGTGCGCGTGGAAGATCAGCGTGGCATAGCGGGAGCCGACGCTGCCCGGCGACCTGACAGAAGAGCGCCCCAAGG
>JADDQX010000138.1:0-4403 GCA_016781115.1 Actinomycetota bacterium
CGACGCGCAGGCCGTACCCGTGGCGCGATCTCCGGCCCGGCGCGCCGCGAGCTCGGTCGACTCCACGCGGCTCATCTGGCCGGCGCCCACACCGACGGCCACCCCATCCTTGGCGAGCACGATCGCGTTCGACTTCACGTGCTTCGCGACCACCCATGCGAAGCGGAGGTCGCGCCACTGCTGCTCGGTCGGCTGGACCTTCGTCCTCACCTCCGCCTCCGGCGCCACGTCTTTCGGGTCGGGGGTCTGAACGAGC
This sequence comes from Actinomycetota bacterium, assembly GCA_016781115.1. Taxonomy (GTDB): domain Bacteria; phylum Actinomycetota; class CADDZG01; order CADDZG01; family WHSQ01; genus MB1-2. Next base: position 257 of record JADDQX010000138.1, read on the forward strand.
AGGCCCCCCGCGACCCTGCGAACGTCGAGCTCGCTGCGACCCGCCTGCCCGGCCCTCAGGATCCGAAGGTTCTTCTTGCCCGTTAGGGCCGCGAGCGCACCGTCTTCGAAGTCCGGCGCGATCACGACCTCGGTGAAGATCTCGGCGATCGCGGAGGCCGTCTCGGCGTCGCACGGGCGATTCAGCGCAACGATGCCGCCGAACGCAGAGGTGCGATCGCAGTCGAGCGCCAGCGCGTACGCCTGCGCGGGTGATGCGGCGACCGCTACACCGCAAGGGTTCGAGTGCTTGATGATGGCGGCGGCCGGTTCGTCGAGATCGAGCGCAAGCTTCCATGCCGCGTCGGTGTCGAGAAGGTTGTTGTAGGAGAGCTCTTTGCCGTGGAGCTGCTCCACCGCCGCCAGTCCCGCGTGAGAGGTCCTGTAGAAGGCTGCCTGCTGATGCGGGTTCTCGCCGTACCTCAGATCCGCGACCTTGCGTCCGGCGAGCAACAGCTGCTCCGGGAGATCCCCACCGCGGGCGAAGTAGCTCGAGATGGCGGAGTCGTAAGCGGCGGTGTGCGCGAACGCCTCCCCCGCCAGGGAGCGCCGCGTCGCCTCGGAGATCTCTCCGTCGGTCTGCAAGTCCTTCAGCACCTGGTCGTAGCGCGCAGGGTCGACCACGACCGTGACGGAGTGGAAGTTCTTCGCCGCGGCCCTCACCATGGCGGGGCCCCCGATGTCGATCTGCTCCACCGCTTCATCTTCGGTGACACCGGGATCCGCCACCGTGCGCTCGAACGGATAGAGGTTGCAGACGACGAGATCGATCGCCGTGATCCCATGACGCTCCAGCTCCTCTAGATGTTCCGCCTTGCGACGGTCGGCCAGGATCCCGCCGTGGATCTTGGGATGGAGCGTCTTGACGCGGCCCCCGAGGATCTCTGGGGCCCCGGTGACGTCGGACACCTTGGCCACCGGCACACCCGCGTCGGCGAGGGCCGCGGCCGTTCCACCGGACGAGATGATCTCCACCCCGAGCTCGGCGAGTCCCCGGCCGAGCTCGACGATCCCGGTCTTGTCCGAGACGCTCAACAACGCCCTACTCACGCGCATCGACGCCTCCTCCGCTCCTCGAGCTCATGCGCACCGTCGTCCCCTCGACCCGGACCTTGCCCTCCAGGATCAGCCGGCACGCCTCCGGAAGGAGCTGGTGCTCCACCTCCTTGATCCGCTCGTGCAGCGTCTCGGTCGTGTCGTCAGGCTCGACCCGCACGGCCTCCTGTAACAGGATCGGCCCGTGATCGACGAGGTGATCGACGAAATGCACGGTGCTTCCGGTCACCTTCACCCCGTGAGCGAGCGCGTCTCGTACCCCGTGCGCGCCCGCGAAAGCGGGAAGCAGCGCGGGGTGCAGGTTGATCAGCTTGTTCGGGAAGGCGTCCACGAAGACCGGAGCCAGGATGCGCATGAAGCCGGCGGAGACGACGAGATCCGGCTCGTAGCTGAGGACCCGATCGCGCAACGCCAGGCTCCACTTCTCTCGCTCGTCGAAAGACGCGAAGTCGATGAGGTGCGCGTCGATCCCGCGCTTCTCGGCGGCGCGGAGGCCGACGCAGTCACGATCCGCCACCACCGCCACGACCTCCCCCGGAACCTCGCCACGGTCGCAGGCCTCGACGAGCGCCTCCATGTTCGTCCCCGAGCCCGAGATGAGAACGACGATCCCCCCCCGCATGCGCCCGCTACGTCGCAAGGGTGTCGGCCAGGACCTTGAGCGCCTTCGGGTAGCGGTAGGCGATCCCGCCATGCCCGCCGTCGAAGAGCTCGAAGCTGTGGTCGATGCCCTCCTTCGCGAGCTCCTTCGAGAAGGCCTGCGCGGCGAGGTCGAGGTGGGGCTCGTCGCGGTTCCCCGCATCCAGATAGATGGCTCTCATGCTCCTCAGCGCATCTAGGTGCTTGGGCGCCATCCGGACGGGATCCCACTCCAGCCACTTCGTCCACACCGGCGCCACTATGCGACCGGTGTCCAGCTCGAACGGCAACAGGGCCTTCCCAGGCCGCGACTCGTCGGGCGAGTAACAGGTCGCGTAGGCATACATCTCGAGCGGCTGCCCGTAGCGGTCGTAGTCGAAACGCGCCCCCTCGGCGACGCGCGCCCGGAAGCGGTCGAAGAAGACGTCGTAGGAACCGTCGAAGTGATCGCGCAGCGTTCTTACGATCGTGCGGAACTCGGGCAGGTAGCAGACCTCGAACAACGCATCTCCGGCGTGCGAAGCGAATGCGCCGAAGACGTCCGGGCGCAGCATCGGGACGACCATGGCGCCGTAGCCCCCACTCGATTTCCCCGTCAGAGCGCGGTGGTCGCGATCGGCGGCGGTCGAGTAGCGCTCGTCGACGAACGGCACGACCTCGTCGCAGAGGTAGTCCATGTACCGCCCGGTTCCGGCAGAGTTGATGAACTGCGAGCCTCCGTAGGACGTCCAGGCGTCGACGAAGACGACGATCGCGCGCCTCGTTCCCACGCCCGAGAAGAGGTCGTCGACGCGCTCGATCATGTTCGGCTCGAAGGCGCTGCGGCCCAACCACATGTCGACCTGTCCGGTGAAGCCTTGGATCACGTAAATGACGGGATAACGACGGCGGCTGTCTGCGTAGCCGGGGGGCAGATACACGTAGAGCGGCCGGCGGGCGGGGTCCCCCAACGGGTTCCCCGCAAGTAGCTCCGATTCGACGACCAGTTGTTCGAGGCGTCCCGTCAGCGGGCGCTGCCAGGGGGGCCCGGCGAGGTCTTCGACCTCTTTCAGGCTCATGCCTTGTTGCGGAGCCCCGTCACGAGTTCCGCCACCTGCGTCGGGTTCTTCGCCACCGGGAACCCGGCCGCCTCGAACGCATCCGCCTTCGCCTGCCACGTCCCCTTGGAGCCGGAGACGATTGCGCCGGCGTGGCCCATGCGCTTGCCCGGCGGGGCCTCACGCCCCGCGAAGTAAGCGACGATCGGCTTCGTCATGTTCGTCTTCGCCCACGCCGCGGCGCGCTCCTCGGCGTCGCCTCCGATCTCGCCGACGAGAACGACGAGCTCGGTCTCAGGATCGGCCTCGAACCTCGAGAGAACGTCGATGAAATCCGAGCCGGGGACCGGGTCGCCCCCGATACCGACGCAGGTGGACTGACCGATCCCGAGCTGGGTCAGTTCGTGCACGATCTGGTAGACGAGCGTGCCGGAACGGGAGACGAGACCCACGGGCCCGGGCGAGCAGATCTCCCCCGGGATGATCCCGACGTTCGCCTTGCCGGGCGAGATGACGCCGGGGCAGTTGGGCCCGATGAGCGACACGCCGTTGCCACGGTTCCGTACGTAGCCGACCACGCGCGCCATATCCAGCGCCGGTACGTGCTCGGTGATCGCGACGATGGTCTGGATGCCGGCTTCGTACGCCTCGAGGATCGCATCGGCCGCGAAGCGAGCCGGGACGAACACCATCGAGGTGTTGGCTCCGGTCTGCTCGACCGCTTCTTCGACGGTGTGGAAGATGGGCGTGCCGTTGTGGTCCGTCCCGCCCTTGCCGGGCGTTACCCCCGCGACCAACTGGGTCCCGTACTCCTTGTTCCGCCCCGCATGGAACGAGCCCTCGCTGCCGGTGAGGCCCTGTACCACCAGCTTGGTGTTGTCGTCGATCAAGATCGCCATCTAACGCGTCCCTCCATGCGCCAGCTCGACGGCTTTCTCGGCCGCCCCCAGCATCGTCTCCGCCGTCACGAGCATCGGGTGCGGAGCGTCCGCCAACATCTTGCGCCCTTGCTCGGCGTTGGTGCCGTCGAGACGGACGACGATCGGGACCTTCACATCGAGCCGGCCGAGAGCGTCGATGATCCCTTCGGCTACGAGGTCGCAGCGCGTGATGCCTCCGAAGATGTTGATGAAGATGCTCTTCACCTCTGGGTTCTCGGTGATGATCTGGAGCGAGTTCGACAACACCTCGGCGTTGGCGCCTCCACCGACGTCTAGGAAGTTCGCAGCCGAACCTCCGGCGTCCTTCACCACGTCCAGCGTCGACATCACGAGGCCCGCACCGTTGCCGATGATGCCGACGTCGCCCTCGAGCTTGATGAGGTTCAGGCCATGCTCTTTCGCCTTGCGCTCTTGCTCGTTCACCTCGTGCGCCGCC
>JADDQX010000138.1:4588-6048 GCA_016781115.1 Actinomycetota bacterium
TCCCCCGCACGCTCCACGAGCACTCGCTTCGCCTTCTCGGCTCCGCGGCCCTCCTGGTCCGTGAACGTGATGGCGAAGATCGCCTCCGCTGCATCCCGAGCCTCCTCGGGTGAGGACACGAGCTTCACCCCGCCCTGCTTGCCGCGGCCCCCGACCGACACCTGGGCCTTGACCACGACGCGGTTGCCGAGGAACCTGGTCGCCTCTGCGGCTTCGTCCGGAGTGGACGCGACCCTGCCCTCGGGCACGGGGACGTCGAACTTACGCAACAGCTCCTTGCCCTGATATTCGAAGAGGTCCAAGCGCGGCTCTCCTAACTCGCGGTCGAGCCAACGTGCTCGTTGACCCAGTCGATGATCTGTTTCGTGGGAGTACCGGGCGTGAAGATCTCCTCGATGCCCGCGGCCTTCAACGGCTCGATGTCGGCTTCCGGGATGATCCCACCGCCGAAGACCATGATGTCCTCGGCCCCTTGCTCTCTCAACAGCTCGACCACCCTGGGGTACAGGGTCATGTGGGCTCCGGACAGACAGGAGAGGCCGACGGCGTCCACGTCTTCCTGAACGGCCGCGGCCGCGATCTGGTCGGGGGTTTGGTGGAGGCCCGTATAGATGACCTCCATACCTGCATCTCTCAGCGCGCGGGCCACAACCTTGATCCCGCGGTCGTGCCCGTCCAGTCCCGGCTTCGCCACCAGGATGCGCGGCCGTCCTGAAGCCATAGGAGATAGAGCTCCTCGTTCGGTGGGTGGATGTTGCTACCTTTCGACCCTAGCAGGTCACCTAGAGGGGAAAGCCTTGCGCGAAGCGCCGTCACAAGCCCGCCACATCGTCGACGCGGGGACCTTCCGCCCGCACTCGGACGACCTCGTATCGCGCGATCCACTGGGGTATCCCGGATACCGCGACTCCCTGCGGCGTGCAGCGGAAGGAGCCGGCAGCGACGAGTCTGTCGTCACGGGGGCCGCAACGGTGGGCGGACATGACGTCGAGCTCGCGCTGTTCAACTTCGGCTTCATGGGGGGCAGCATGGGCGAGGTCGCGGGAGAACGCCTCGCCCGCGCCTTGGAGCGGGCGGCCGAGAGGCGGGTGCCGTTCGTGCTCCGTACCGAAACCGGCGGCGCGCGCATGCAGGAGGGGATGCGTTCGCTCGTGCAGATGCCGAAGGTCGTTGCGGCACGGCTCACGATCGCGCGGGCCCACCAGCCTGTGATCGCGCTGTTCGGACACCCAACCACCGGAGGAGTGCTCGCCAGCCTCGCCTCGCTGGCGGATATCGCGCTCGCGGAGCAAGGGGCGACGATCGGCTTCGCCGGGCCGAGGGTGGCGGAGCAGGTGACGGGAAGGCCACTGCCTCCCGGTTCCCACACCGCGTCCTTCGCGCTCGAGCATGGTCTTGTCGAGGACGTCGTGTCACCGGAGAGCGTTCGGCCCCGCCTCCACGAGGCGCTCGCGGCCCTG
>JADDQX010000139.1 GCA_016781115.1 Actinomycetota bacterium
CCCACAGCATCTCGGCGACGTCGCAGGCGGCGAGGAAGTTGATGATCTTGTTCTCGCCCTCGGAGTACACCGGGATCGTCGTCATCCACTTCGGCCGGTAGCTCGGCGCGTTCTTCTCGTAGAAGTAGGGCCCCACCACGCCGTCGGGCATCCGCTTCAAGGTCAGAGGCCGCGCCCTTATGTGCGGGAGCATGATCGGGGAGATGTTGAAGTAGTAGGTGAGGAGATCGCCCTTCGTGTAGCCGTTCTCGGGCCAGAAGACCTTGTTCAGGTTCGTGAGCTTCAGCTCCTTGTCGCCCGCTCGCGCGATCCAGTGGTCACCGCGTTTCACCGTTGGGAGCTCGACGGGGAAGGAAACGGTTGTCCCTGAAGGCATGGGGGTAGGTAATCACACGGCCGGCTGTCTAGCGCGGGGAGGTGCGGCTTCGATGAAGGTCGCTTTCATCATCGACGACATGTTCGAAGACTCCGAGTTCAGGGTCCCTTACGAGAGGGTCAAAGACGCGGGGCACGATCCGGTGATCGTCGGGCTCGAAGCCGGCAAGCAGGTTTCGGGCAAGAAGGGCGACGAGACCGTCACGATCGAGAGAGGCATCGACGATGTCTCGCATGAGGAGTTCGACGCTCTCGTCATCCCGGGCGGTTACTCACCCGACAAGATCCGAAGCAACGAGAAGATGGTGGACCTGACGCGCAGCATCGCCGGCGACGAGAAGCCGGTGGCGGCGGTGTGCCACGGCGGTTGGATGCTCGCCGAGGCAGACGTGATCAGGGGAAGAACAGTGACGTCGTGGCCGTCCATCAAGACGGATCTGATCAACGCGGGCGCGCGCTGGGTCGACCAGGAAGTGGTCGAAGACGCCAACATCATCACGTCGCGCAAGCCCGACGATCTAGAGGCGTTCAGCAAGGCGCTCCTGGTCCAGATGGAGCAGGCTCGATGAGAGACGAACAGCGCAACGGCGAGGATCTCCTCCCGGGAGAAGGTGCCGAGCCACTGCACGGCGGAGAGGGCGACCCGCTGGGTGGCGGCGTCGCCGAGCTCGAGGACTCCGACGAGGTGTCCGAGGGAGTCCCCGAGCAGGACGCGTAACCGCTAGATCTTCGGCCCTCCCGCGGGAGGAGCCGGATCGTCGCCCGTGGGCGCAAGACCGGGCGGGACCGAGCTTCCGGGCCCGGTGGCTCCGGCGACGCTTCCACCGGTAGTCCCCGTCGTGGTGGTACCGATGTCGGCCGCCCCTGCGTGGTCGTGCAGGTCCTCGTCATGCGTGGCGGCCCCCGGTTCCGGCGCCGGCGCCGAGCGCTCGAGGCCGGTCAGGGATTCGTAGACGAGCGCGGCCGCAGCGGCTCCTATCAATGGGCCGGCGGCATAGACGATCAGGTCGCTCCACGGGATCCGGTTGACCTCGTAGACGAGAGAGGCGACGAAGGGGCCGAGGCTGCGGGCGAAGTTCCCGGAGCCGCCGGTAGCCGCGCCGGTCACCATGATGCCGGACGCAAGGCCGAGGCCGATTACGAGGCCCGACCAGCCCTTCGGAGCCCGGTGGTCGACCGCGACCGCCATGATCGCGGACATCAGGACGAAGGCGATGAAGGCCTCCGACAGGAGCGCCTGCCACTGGGTGACGTCGTCCGACACGAAGGTCGCTCCGAAGAGCACGTCTGTTCCTCCGAGCGACGCGCCGTCCTGGCCGTAGATGCCCGCCACGACGAACGCGCCCGCAATCCCGCCCGCTACCTGAGCGATCCAGTAGAGAGGGAGCTCGCTCCACCTGAAGCGACGAGCCACCGCGACGGCGAACGTCACGGCAGGGTTGAAGTGAGCGCCGGAGACGCCGCCGAACGCGTACACCAGGAAGGTCAGCGCGAAGGCGAAGGCGAAGGCGACTCCGAGGAGGTCTCCGAACGTGGAAGCGGTGAGGGATTGGATCAGCTGCGACTGCGGCCCCAACGCGCCCGCTCCACCGGCCGACTCTTCGACCGCTAGGAACTCGCGCAGTGGGCCCAGCGCGAGAGCCGTTGCGGCCCCCGTTCCCACCGCGACGAACAGCAGCGTGCCAACGAACTCTGCCGCCAGCCGCCTCCCCAACGGCGCCTGCTGGGCCGTGTGGTGATCGTCCAGCTCGTGATGCTGATGATCGTGCAGGCCTTGTTCTGCTACCGCCATCGAGCCTCCTTCCGGGCGCGTCGCCCCGTAGCCACGTGCGTTCTGTCGATCCCGCCGCGCCTCACCCTACAAAGCGCGCCGAAGCGGCGGCCGGAGACCTCAGCTCTCGTCGCCCTGGAGCGAGTTCGCCTTCGTTCGGATCTCATCCAGGATGGGAGCGTTCTGCAACGTCGTCACGTCTCCCAGCGCGCGGCCCTCGGCGACGTCCCGGAGCAGGCGGCGCATGATCTTTCCCGACCGCGTCTTCGGCAGGTCGTCGGTGAAGACGATCGAGTGCGGCCGAGCGATCTTGCCGATCACCTTGGCGACGTGCGCTCGTAGCTCGACCGCGAAGTCCTCGTCGCCCTCACGCCCGGCCTTGGGAGTTACGAACGCGGCGATGGCCTCGCCCTCTTGCGGGTGACGGCGTCCGACTACCGCGGCCTCCGCGACCGCGGGATGATCGACGAGGGCAGACTCCACCTCGTAGGTGGAGATGCGGTGGCCGGCGATGTTCATCACGTCGTCGACCCGTCCGAGCAACCAGAAGTAGCCGTCGTCATCGAGCTTCGCTCCGTCTCCCGGGAAGTAGATGTCGTCTCCGAACTTGGAGAAGTAGGTCTCCCTGTAGCGCTGATCGTCGCCGTAGATCGTCCGGAACATCGAGGGGAGCGGCCTCTTCAGCACCAGGTAACCACCGCCGCCCGGACCGACACCCCGCCCGCTCTCGTCGACGACGTCTGCGAACACTCCCGGGTAGGGCTTCGTTGCGGAGCCCGGCTTCAGCGTCGTGATGCCGGGCAGGGGAGAGATCGCGATGGCGCCGGTCTCGGTCTGCCACCAGGTGTCGACCACCGGTGTGCGGCCCCCGCCGATGAACTCTTGGTACCAGATCCAGGCTTCGGGATTGATGGGCTCTCCGACGGAGCCCAGCAGCCGCAGCGATGACATGTCGTGTTTCCGCGGGAAGTCCGGCCCCCACTTCATGAAGGTTCGGATCGCTGTGGGAGCCGTGTAGAGGATCGTGACCCCGTACTCCTCGACGATCGACCACCAGCGGTCCTTGTCGGGGTAATCCGGCGCCCCCTCGTAGAGGATCGAGGTGCACCCGTTCGCGAGCGGGCCGTAGACGATGTACGAGTGTCCGGTCACCCAGCCGATGTCGGCGGCGCACCAGTAGACGTCGGTCTCGGGCTTCAGGTCGAAGATGGAGCGATGGGTCGACGAGACTCCGGTGAGGTAGCCGCCCGTCGTGTGCACGATGCCCTTCGGCTTTCCGGTCGTGCCCGAGGTGTAGAGGATGTAGAGCATGTGCTCGGAGTCCAGCGCCTCCGCGTCGCAGTCCGGCGACGCGTTCGCGACCAGCTCCGAGTAGACGAGGTCGCGGCCCTCCTGCATCGGCACGTCTTCGCCGGTCCGCTGCACCACGACAACCTTCTCGATCGAGGGCGTGGCTGTCAGTGCTTCGTCGACGTTGGTCTTCAGCGGGACCACGTCGCCGCGGCGATAGCCGCCGTCCGCCGTGATCAACACTTTCGCTTCCGCGTCGTTGATCCGATCTCGAAGAGACTCGGCAGAGAACCCTCCGAAGACGACGGAGTGCGCCGCGCCTATACGCGCGCAGGCGAGCATCGCGGCGGGGAGCTCCGGGATCATCGGCAGGTAGATCGCAACGCGATCCCCCTTCTGAACCCCTAGCTCCTTCAGCACGTTAGCAAGCTTGCACACCTCTTCGTGCAGCTCGCCGTAGGTGACTGAGCGTTTCTCTCCCGGTTCTCCGATCCAGTGGTAGGCGACTCGGTCGGCGTTCTCGGCGAGGTGACGGTCCAGGCAGTTGTGCGATGCGTTCAGTTGGCCGCCGAGGAACCACCTGTGATGGGGCGGCTCCCACTCGAGCACTCGCTCCCAGCGAACGAACCAGTCCAGCCGCTCGGCCTGGGTCTCCCACCACGCGTCGGGATCCCGCTCGGCCTCTGTGTAGACGGAGGGGTCGTTGAGAATGGCCGCCTTGGCGAATGCCTCCGGCGGCGCGAAGGTGCGACGCTCGTCGAGAAGAGCCTCGAGTGTTCTTTCGACCTCTCGATCCACGAGCCGAGAGTAATGGTTCGACCACCGGCGGTGCCCGGGCCCGATCGCCCCCTCGTCAGATCCACCTCAGCACGAGGCTGAAGAAGAGGTCCGCGATGAAGATCACGAGCCCGACGACGACGATGGCGGCCACCACCCGGAGCAGCAGCGGCTTGCGCGTATCCAGCTCGTCGTCTTCGTTCCACTCGGGCATCTCGGCCACGCCTGCGATCGTGACATGCCGGGGAGGGCCGGGAGGCGGGCGATATCGTGTTCCGCCATGAAGATCCTCATCCTCGGTGGGGACGGCTATCTCGGCTGGCCCACCGCGATCCACTTCTCCTCACTGGGACACGACGTCGCCGTCGTCGACAACTTCCTGCGGCGGGGGATGGCTACTGAGCTCGGCGCGGATTCGCTTACGCCGATCCGCTCGCTGCACGAGCGCTTGACCGCGTGGCGAGAGGTGTCGGGGTTGGAGATCGCCTCGTTCATCGGCGACCTCACCGACCCGTCGTTCGTCGACCTGGTGATCCGCGAGGTCCGCCCGGACGCGGTCGTCCACTACGGGGAACAGCCGAGCGCTCCTTACTCGATGATCGACCGGAAGCACGCGGTCGCCACGCAGCGCAACAACGTCGAGGGGACTTTGAACGTCCTGTTCGCGATCAGGGACCTGGCACCCGACGCTCACCTCGTGAAGCTCGGGACGATGGGCGAGTACGGGACCCCGAACATCGACATCGAGGAAGGCTTCATCGAGATCGATCACAAGGGCCGCAGCGACACGCTGCCCTTCCCGAAGCTGCCCGGATCGATGTACCACCTGTCAAAGGTTCACGACTCGCACAACATCCACTTCGGCTGCCGTATCTGGGGCCTCCGGTCGACCGACCTCAATCAAGGGGTCGTGTACGGCATCCGGACGGAGGAGACAGAGCTCGAGGAGCGTCTCTGCACCCGGTTCGACTACGACGAGGTGCTGGGCACCGCCCTCAACCGCTTCTGCGTCCAGGCCGTCGTCGGCTACCCCCTGACCGTGTACGGAAGGGGCGGACAGACGCGCGGCTTCCTGAACATCATCGACACGATCCAGTGCGTGCGCCTCGCCGTGGAGAACCCCGCGGAGCCCGGCGAGTACCGCGTCTTCAACCAGTTCACCGAGCGGTGGTCGGTTCGAGACCTGGCCGAGCGCGTCCAGAGGGTCGGAGGCGACCTCGGCATCAACGTGACGGTGGAGAAGGTCGCGGATCCTCGGATCGAGGCCGAGGAGCATTACTACAACCCTTCGCACACGAAGCTTCTCGAGCTCGGCTTGCGGCCGCACCTTCTGACCGACGACGTGGTGGCGCACCTCATCGAGACGATCCAGCGCCACAAGGACCGGATCCTGCTGGGTCCGATCGCTCCCAAGACCCGCTGGGACCCCCGCTAGGCCCGGTCGGCGCTAACGTGCGACGGAGCCGGCACTGCAGGAGGTCTTTTAAGTAGAGGCGGGTTTCTCCGGCTTGAGGAGGAAGTGGTAGGTCCGCCCGACCGGGTCGAACCCCAGCTTCTCGTAGAGCTGCTTCGGCCAGTCTTCGTCGTCGGCTACGAGGAAGATCGTGTCGTGCCCCCAAGCCTGCGCTTCGTGTAGGGCCCGCAGGACCACGGCGCTGGCTAGGCCTCTCCCGCGGTATTCCTGGAGCGTTGCTACGTCTTCGATCTGAGCCGTGACACCGTCGCAGTAAAGCTCGCAGATCGATGCGATCGTGTCGCCGACGTAGGCGGCGAACCCCCTCTTGTCGGTCGCGTCGTAGGTCATGCGGGCGAACTCCCGCATCTCGCGCAGCACGCCCTCGTCGTTGTCGAAGTAAGGCTCCCGCCGGTTGAACTCGTCGCGGGCCGCCACA
>JADDQX010000140.1 GCA_016781115.1 Actinomycetota bacterium
GCGGCGAGATCAAGTCGATCGGGCCGGCCCAGGAGCTCATCGACCAGGCCTAGCAACTAGCCGTAAAGCGGGAGGGGGACATCAGGTCCCCCTCCCGTGTATTTTCTGCACCGCGATCTTTGGTCCTGTTCAAGCGCAGAGCTAGCGCGGGCGACTCTCGGGGGAGATCTTGGACTGCAACACCGGCCTTATAGGTCCGGCTCTAGTAACGGGCTCGATCCTCGGCTTCCTGTATGCCTTGATCGCCCTGGGCTACACGATGGTCTACGGCGTCTTGAAGTTGATCAACTTCGCGCACGACGCGGTCTTCGCCTTCGGCGCCATCTCGACCTGGTTCATCTTCGGCGAGGTCCTCGGGATCGTCGACCCACAGAGCGGCATCGCCCTGATCCTGGTGGTGATCGGCATCCTCCTCGTCGGCGGCATGATGTCGGCGGGAGGCGCAGTAGCGCTGGAGCGCGCCGCTTACCGGCCTCTCCGCAAGCGCAACGCCGCGCGACTGTCCTATCTGATCAGCGCGATCGGCGCATCGTTCTTCGCCACCTATATGTTCCAGCAGGAGTTCCTTCCCTTCTTGCTCGGCCCCGGGCCGCGTCAGTACCCCGGGGTTCTGGCCGCCGGGCCGGAATACTTCAGCATCAACGTCCTCGGATCGAGGGTGACCTCGCCCGAGTTCCTGATGGTGGTGGTCGCGATCCTCTGTTTCATCGTCCTCGACCGGCTCATCAACCAGACCTCGACCGGTCGCAGCATCCGTGCGCTTTCGGAGGATCCGGTTGCCGCGCAGCTGATGGGCGTGAACGTGGACCGGGTCATCATCATGACCTTCTTCATCGGCGGTTTCTTCGGCGGGGTCGCAGGTGCCATGTATGGGCTCCTGTTCGGTTCGATCGCCTGGAACCTCGGCTTCATCCCGGGAGTCAAGGCCTTCACCGCCGCGGTCCTCGGCGGCATCGGTAATATCCGCGGGGCCATGCTCGGCGGTTTGCTGTTGGGGTTGATCGAGAACATGAGTACGGTCTGCATCGGGGCCGAATGGAAGAACGTCATCGCGTTCACGGTGTTGCCGCTGGTGCTGATCTTCCGACCGACCGGCATCATGGGTGAAAGGATCGGCGGCTGATGGCGTCCACGACAGGCACCGCCGCGACCTCGGCGGACCTCCGTTCCCACCTCGACCGCAACTATCCGCGGCTGTCGCAGAGGCTTCCGGACGCGGTGGTGGCTCCGAGCAACATCGCCTGGCGCGGCTGGCGCCGGCTCGGCTACTTCCGCTACCTGATCGCAGCGGCGTTGATGGGCGTCATCCCGTGGCTGATGGACAACGACTACTTCCCGATCCTGCAGGGCGGGTACGGCATCAACGTGCTGTTCACGACCGGCTACTGGATCCTCCTGACGCTGGGGCTGAGCGTCGTCGTCGGGCTTGCGGGGCTCCTCGACCTCGGTTACGTGGCCTTCTTCATGCTGGGCGCCTACACCACCGCGCTCATGACCGACTCCGGATCTCCCGACCAGTTCCACATCGTGGAGTGGCCCACCTGGACGGTGCTGCCGTTCGCGGTGATCGTCGCGATGATCGCTGGGTTCGTGCTCGGTGTTCCGACTCTCCGATTGCGTGGTGACTACCTGGCGATCGTCACCTTGGGCTTCCATGAGATCGTCCGGCAGAGCGCCAACAACCTCACGATCACCAACGGCTCACGTGGCATCGCACAGATCCCGTCGCCCGAGATCAACCTGCCCTTCTGGCAGCTCGATTTCGGCCTCGACGCCGAGTATTACTGGTGGTTCTTGTTGATCCCGGCGATCTTGCTGGCGGTCATGATGATCCGCCACCTCGACAATTCCAGGGTCGGCCGCTACTGGGCCGCGATCCGCGAGGACGAGGTTGCCGCGTCCGCCATGGGCGTGCCCGTGACGAAGATGAAGGTCCTCGCGTTCGTCATCGGCGCGTCGGTCAGCGGTGTCGCGGGATGGATCTACGCGATCAAGTTCGGATACATCGCTCCGAATAGCTTCCCCCTGCTCCAGTCGATCCTCGTGCTCTGCGCGGTTGTGATCGGCGGCCTCGGCAGCATCGCGGGCGCAGTGTTGGGCGCGATCCTCGTGACGACGCTCCCGGAGGTCGTCCGCGAGCTGTCCGGAGGTGAGGAGATATTCGGGTTCGACATCGAGAGTGGCCGTATCGCGATCTTCGGTGTCCTTCTGATCATCGTCATGATCTACCGACCCGGTGGGCTGCTCGCGGCCAAACGTCGCCGCACTGAGTTGCAGGAAGCCGGTGCGGCGGACAACGTCGTGACCGCCGAAGATCCACACGCCCACATCAAGACCCGCGACGCGGACCTGTGGGACGAACGAAAGAAGGGGAACGACTGATGGCCGGAACCTTGATGAGCGTCGAGGGCGTCACGATGGAGTTCGGCGGTCTGCGCGCTCTGTCGGACGTGAACATCGACATCAAAGAGGGCGAGATCTTCGGGTTGATCGGCCCGAACGGCGCCGGGAAGACGACGCTGTTCAACTGCATCACCGGCGTCTATGCCCCGACCAGGGGCAAGGTCGGCTTCTCCGGCGGCGCGATCACGGGCAAGCGCCCGGACCAGATCGTCGAGCTGGGCGTGTGCCGGACCTTCCAGCAGATCCGCTTGTTCCCGAACATGACGGCGATGGAGAACGTCTTCATCGGCGTCGACGCGCGGCACCACACCAGCATCTTCGGCGCGATGTTCCGCAGCCCGCGGCACCACCGCGAGGAGAAGGAAGGCGAGGAGAAGGCTCTCGAGCTGCTCGAGTACTGCGGGATCCGGAAGTTCGCCAACGACCTCGCGAAGAACCTGTCGTACGGCGACCAGCGCCGGCTCGAGATCGCGCGAGCTTTGGGTACGAAGCCTCGGCTGTTGTTGCTGGACGAGCCCGCTGCAGGGATGAACCCTGCGGAGAAGAACGGCCTGCGCGACCTGGTGCGCAAGATCCGCGATTCGGGTGTGACCGTCCTTCTCATTGAGCACGATATGAAGGTCGTGATGGGGCTGTCGGATCGCGTGGCCGTTCTCGACCACGGCGAGCGCATCGCGTTCGGCAAGCCCGAGGAGGTCCAGAAGGACCCGAAGGTAGTTGAGGCCTATCTGGGTGCCGGCGCCGGCGGCAACGCGGGGCAGAAGACCGCGCCAGGCGGCAACGGCAGCACGGAGGCGACGGGTGCCTGAGGCGCTCCTCGAGCTCAAAGACGTCCACGTGCGTTACGGCGTGATCGAGGCGGTGCGCGGCATCAACCTGACCGTCGGTGAGAGCGAGGTCGTCACGTTGATCGGCGGCAATGGGGCCGGCAAGACGACGACGCTCCGAGCGATCTCGATGGTGCACGGCCCGTCGCGCGGCGAGATCCTGTTCAGGGGCGAGGACATCACCTCCCTGAGGAGCGACGAGGTCGTCTCGCGCGGGATCATCCACGTCCCGGAAGGCCGCCACATCTTCCCGAGCATGTCGGTGGCCGAGAACATCGAGATGGGTGCGTTCCAGCGCAAGAAGACCTCGCGCAAGGAGCTGAACGAGGACGTCGACCGCGTCTTCATGCTGTTCCCGAGGATGAAGGAGCGGCGGAAGCAGGCGGGCGGCACCCTGTCGGGTGGAGAGCAACAGATGCTTGCGATCGGACGCGCGCTGATGGCGAAGCCGAAACTACTGATGCTCGACGAGCCGTCGATGGGACTCGCGCCGCAGGTGGTCGAGACCGTGTTCGGAGTGGTCGAGACGATCAACTCCGAGGGGATCCCGGTTCTGTTGATCGAGCAGAACGCGCAGATGGCGCTTCAGGCGGCGAGCCGCGGCTACGTCATCGAGACCGGCGAGATCGTTCTGGAGGACAAGGCACAGAGCTTGTTGGGCAACGACCGGGTGCGTAAGGCGTACCTGGGTGAAGAGTAGGAACGGGGGAACACGAGATGAGATCTGACGGTCGTTGGTTGAGGCTTCTCGCCGCGCTGACCATGGTGCTCCTGATCGCCGCAGCGTGCGGTGAGGACGAGCCCGTCGCCACGCCTCCGGCGGGTGGCGGGACGGAGACCGAAGCCGCCGGCAACGCGGAGTTCACGCTCGTCGAGGAAGGTCATCTGACCGTGGGGTCGGACATCCCGTACCCGCCGTTCGAGTTCAACGAGGACGCCGGCGCGCTCGTCGGGTTCGATGTGGATCTCGTCAGGGCGATAGCGGAGAGACTCGGCCTCGAGAACACCGACGACGACTGGCTCAGCGTGAACTTCGACACGATCTTCACTCAGCTCCAGAGCAAGTCGCGGAAGTTCGACATCATCGCGGCCGCCGTCACCGCGTACGCGCCGCCAGGATCTCCCGCGGAAGAGGTCGTCAACGCACGGAAGACCCGCGTCGACTTCACCGATCCCGTCTATCCTTCCTTGCAGTCGCTCACGGTGGACACGACCGCGAACTCCGACATCAAGAGCGTCGATGACCTGCCGGACGGCGCTCGGGTTGCCGTTCAGCGCGCTACCACGGGCGCCTTCTACGCGGAAGAGAACCTCACCAACGTCGAGCTGGTGCAGTTCCCGCAGGCGCCGCCCATGTACCAGGCTCTGCAAGCGGGTCAGGTGGTAGCGGTCTTCAACGACCTGCCGGTCTCGCTGGAAGCGATTGAGGGCCGGGACCAACTGCAGGTGGTAGAGCAAGTGGAGACGGGCGAGGAGTACGCCTTCGCCGTGGCGAAGGACAACCCGGCTCTTCTGCAGGCGATGAACGAGGCGCTGACAGAGATCTTCGAGGATGGCACCTACGCCGAGATCTTCAAGAAGTACTTCCCGGACCAGGAGCTTCCTCCGTACGCTTCGGAGTAGCGACGAGCTAGAGAGAAACGAGCCCGCGCCGGTTCTCCGGGCGGGCTCTTTCCTTCTGAGGAGGATCTGATGGCGACGGCACACGCAGAGAAACCCACACGGGATCTGTCGTGGATCAAGGAGCAGAGTCGGCCGCTCGCGCTCGTCGCTCTGGCGCTGGGAGCGGTGTCGATCCTGCTCGCCACCGTCGGCGTCGCTGCGGTCCTGGTCGCCCATGGGTTCACGCCGCTGGAGGAGCTGGTACGCGGCTTCAAGTCGGCCGAGATGACCGGGGTCACCATCTGGGCGATCGCCCTCGGGATCGCGGCCGCGGCCCTGGGATGGGGCACCTTCCGCCGGATGCCCACGAAGGTCAGTCGAGAAGAGGCCGTCGCGGGCGCCGTGCTCGGCGTGCAAGCGATCATCCTCGGCGCCGTGGTCCTGGTGTTCAGTGAGGGAGACGTCCAGCGGTTCGCGATCAACTACCTCGATTTCGCTCCCGTGAACAAACAACTCGACGCGTTCCTGAACGGCGCCAAGAACACTCTGGTACTCGCTCTCACCAGCGAGTTCCTGGGCATCGTGCTCGGTCTCGTCCTCGCCATATTCGCGATCTCGAAGCGTGCGGTCGTACGTGCGCCCGCCCGGGTCTACATCAACTTCTTCAGAGGCACGCCTCTGCTCTGGCAGATCGTCTTCATCGGTGTCGGTCTGCCGCTCGGGCTCGGCCTGGACATCTCGACGTATACCGCCGGCATCATCGCCCTGAGCCTCAACATGGGCGCCTACTCGGCCGAGGTGTTCCGCGCCGGGATCCAGTCGATCGAGCGGGGCCAGCTGGAGGCGGCGCGCGGTCTAGGCATGTCCTATATGCAGGCGATGCGCTACGCCGTGGTCCCTCAGGCTGTTCGCCGCGTGATCCCACCGCTCATGAACGAGTTCGTGATCCTGGTGAAGGACACCTCGCTGGTCCTGTTCCTCGGCCTCGCCACGGGCGAGCGGGAGCTCCTGTCGGTGGGGAACCAGGGTTACGGCAACACGTTCAACGCCACCTTCTTGATCTACACCGCCCTTGGATACCTCGCAATCACGCTGCCCGCGATCCGATTGGTGAACGCGGTGGAGCGCAGGATGCGCAGCGGGCTCGTCGGCGTCGGAGCATGACCGCCGCCGCTGACGTATCCGGCAACGGCTCTCGCCACCTCGTTCGCCTGGAGGGGGTGCACAAGTGGTTCGGCGACCTCCACGTCCTCAAGGGCATCGACGTCGACATCGACCCGGGGCAGGTTGTCGTGGTGATCGG
>JADDQX010000141.1 GCA_016781115.1 Actinomycetota bacterium
CGAATGACGAAGCGACCTTCCGACGTTCGCGTCGATGATCTGACCGACGAGCAGAAACTCGCTGTCGCGGGCGACATCCTAGAGGCGCTAACTCCGGACGACAGGGCAGCCGTCCTCGAACGCGCGATCGGCGGCGGCATCAGCATCGCCTTTGCCGGGAAGTCGAGCGCGGTACGCATGTTCCGCAAGGTGCGACCGAGAGTCACGCGACAGGTCAAGTCGCTCAGCGCGGGTCCGCCGGAGGCGCAGGCCGCGAATCTCCTGGTCGAGGGCGACAACCTTCAAGCGATGGCCACGCTCTACCGCGAGCGCGGCCAGGTCGACCTCACCCTGACCGATCCGCCCTACAACACAGGGAACGACTGGCGGTACAACGACAAGTGGGACGAGGACCCGAACGACCCAGGAATCGGCGAGCTGGTTGGGCCAGAGGACGGCGCTCGTCATACGAAGTGGATGCGGTTCATGTAGCCGCGGCTGGAGATGATGCGCGCGATGTTGAAGCCGGGGGGCATCCTGGCGATCTGCATCGACCACCGCGAGCTGTTCCGGCTCGGCCAGATGCTCGACGAGATGTTCAAGCCGCAGAACAGGCTCGCGGTCATCAACTGGCAGAAGATCATGTCACCGAAGAGCCACGACACGGGGGTCTCTACCGCCACCGAGTACGTGCTGGTGTACGCGAAGGACGAAGAGCAGGCGAAGACCGGGCGCCTGGCTCACTCTGAGGCGGCGTCGGGTTCCTACCAAAACCGCGACGACGACCCGCTGGGCCCCTGGAGCCCGTCGGACTCGACATTGATGGGCGGCCCCACGCACCCTGCGCAGGTCTACGGCATCCAGAACCCCTTCACGGGGAAGATTCACTATCCCCAGGAAGGACGTTGCTGGCGCAACGAGCGTCCGAAGATGAAGGCCGCGGTCGAGGAATGGGGTGTGAAATACGAGGACCGCGACCTCGATGATGGGCTGCATCCGGCGCTCGTCATCAAGGGGGTCAAGGACCCCCTAGCCGCGGATGCGAAGGACCCCGCGCTCAAGTCAGCGGTGTCGAAGGCGACGAAGCGACGCAAGGCTGGAAACTGGCCTCGCTACTTCTGGCGCGACGATCAACGGCGCCAGCCGGGGCACGGCGAGCTTCGCTACAAGACGTACTTCTTCGAGGTGCAAGAGGGTGTCGTTCCGACGACGTTCTGGGCCAGCGACGATTTTGAGCTTCTCCGCATCGACACCGTTTCGTGGCCGCACCCTGTGTCCGGCACGACGGACGTCGGAGTCAAGGAGCTCAATGCCGTCGTCGGCCGGGGGCATCGCTTCGACACGGTCAAGCCAATGGCCCTGTTTCAGAATATCATCACGCTCTGGAGTCCACCGGGTGGGCTTGTCCTCGATCCGTTCGCAGGGTCGGGTACGACTGGGCAGGCGGTCCTGGCATTGAATGCGGCGACCGGATCGGAGCGACGCTTCGTCCTGGTCGAACAGGGGCGACCTTCACGCGGCGACCCGTACGCGTCCTCTTTGACGGCGAACCGCCTCAGGCGCGTGGTAACCGGTGAGTGGGCATCGGGCGAGGTCGAGCCGCTGGGCGGAGGGTTCTCCGTCGTCACTGCCGTGCTGACCCCGCGCCGAGGTTGAGTCGGTAGGGAGAATTCACGAATTCGCTCGGGTGTCAGAAGGGCGAACGCATGTTCCCTCGGCGTGTTAGGCTCTGGCATTGGAGTGCCACTCCCTCTTTCCTGTCACACCCCCTCCGTATGGTGACCAGCATGTCGACTGACGTCGCTTCTCCAGTCTCCGTCGAGCCCCTTGAGGTGCTGCTCCCGTGGACGGCGCGGGGCGCTTCGCTAGTCTTGTCC
Source organism: Actinomycetota bacterium (assembly GCA_016781115.1). GTDB lineage: Bacteria > Actinomycetota > CADDZG01 > CADDZG01 > WHSQ01 > MB1-2. The sequence goes on from JADDQX010000141.1 coordinate 1,857, forward strand.
GCCATCCGGGGTGATGACCGCCGAGCGAGAGCTCCCGGCTGGTACCGGCGCCAAGTCAGTTCCGGAGGCGCCACCCGGCACCAGGCAGTCGTGCCCGACGTTCTTCGGCTCGCCTTTGCCGGCGTCCACGAGCACTGGGCCCGGTCAGGCCTCCACGTCTCGACAGGCCTCACGCCCTTGCGCTCGGCGCTCGACCTCCTCTTCTGGTCGGAGCACCCGCTATCGGCGTGGCCGATCAACCTCGGCGACTGCCCGTACGACCGAGACGAGTCGATCATCGACCGGGAGACAGCCGAGCTAACCGACTTTGGAGAAGAGCTGGCCCGCGCGAGCGACCGGCGACTCGACTCCCAGCTCGCGGACGAGTTGGTTTTCGACTTCCTCCGCAAGACCTCGCGCGAAAACCCGGAGACAGACGCCTACCGAATGTTTCGTCACTTCCTCATCGAGCATCCCGTTCTCACAGAGGCCGAGTTTCGGAGCTTCAGGGGCGTACTGCCGACCCGGCTTGTCGAACCTGCGAGGACGCTGCTCGAACTTGCCTACAGGCCGTGGCCTGTATCGGACCGAGATGTGCGTGTGACGGTCTGCACGCGGTGTCGGAACCCGATTGCTAACGGCGCGCAAACACACCTCCGGTGCGCGACACCGTGGTGTGCGGCCGTTGATGGCGGCACACCGGTGGAGCTGACAGTGCCCCTCGGAACCGAGTGGTACGAGCAGCGCCGCGGCGTGCGGCTGTACATCGGACTGCCAGGTCTGGCTGAAGTTGACCTCGAACGCCAACTCGCGTGTCTCGACGGCGTTCGGGTCGACCTGTGGCCTGGCCCGCCGAGTTCGCCTGACGCATACGACCTGGCTGTCCACTTCGTCGACGAGACGACGTGGGCCCTCGACGTAAAGGACCACCAGCGCCCGTTCCGGCTCGGCGACACAACCGACATCCCTACGGTCTTCGGTACGGAGACCCGACGCCTGCTCGTCGTCCCGGCGTGGCGCATGAAACGGCCGGACTATGCAAACCGGGCTCGAGCCCTCGTGAAGGGATCGAGTGTCGAGCTCATCGACACGGACCAGCTGGTGCGCCAGGCGAGAACTGCTGCTGCCCGTCTGAGGAGTGTGGTCCAATGAGCCGCGATCTGACGGTGTGGATGGACAGCGCTAGGCGCGACGTTCGGGATGTTCTTCCCGCTGACGTTTGGCGCGCGATACCGGTCACGGTCGCGGAGGTGATTCGCGCGGAGCTCGTGCTGCACTACATGGCGCGGTTTCACCCGTCAGTCTCTCCGGAGGATGCCCACGCTCTGATCGACGGGTATCGCTCTCCCCCCGATGAGGACGCGTCGCGTCGAGGCGCTTGCCAGCGGCTCAAGCTCTTGCTTGGGCACGACTCGCCGGCGCACCGTCTCACTGGACTACTAGAGCGCTACGCATCAGTCGCCGACGATCACGACAAACACGGCGTTGCGCAACGGCTTTGTGCCTGGCGCCGCCACGCTGAGGGCTGGCGCGCGAACCCCTACGCCGAGCACTCGGACAAGCGCCGCGGCTGGTATGACGACGCGCTTCAGGAGCCCATTCCATATCGCCCGTGGGATCAGAAGGATGCCGAGCCGGGCACGTACCAGTTCGCGGTGTCGGGTGAGTGGCAGCGCGTACAGGTACCGGCTGTGCGGACGACCGACCAGCCGCCGGCGCTTGCACCGGTCACGTCGCGGCGACGCAAGCCGCTTCACGTGTCATGGGACGAGCTGGCAGAAGTTGCCGCCCACCTTGATCGCGCGACTCCGGGCAACGCATTCGTTGCCCGCCTGGGAGAGCTACGCATGTCGTCGATCTCCGAGGCCGGCGAGGAAGCGCCGGCAACGACGCTCACCATCGGCGGATTCGTTCACGCGGTCGGTCTCATGACCGCCGGGAAGACCACGCTGTTGGTGTTGCTCGCTGCCGCCGCTGCGCGACGCGGTCTGCGTGTCGTCATCTGCACCGACACGGTGCAGGCCGTCCTCGAACTGGTCGACACGCTGAGGAAGGGTGGGATCGAGGCGGCACCAATACTTGGCGCACACGCGCGCGAGCGACACGCACGTGGTGTTCTCGAGCGTTTGGGTGACGAGCTTGCAGTGGCCGTCGCCGACGGCAAGGCACTCACCTTCCGTCATGCGAGCGACTTTGGAGCGTGGACCGCCGAGACTTGCCTGCTCGAACCGTTCCGCGACGAGTCAGGTGCCGACCGCGTGCCGCTCTCGCCTTCGAGTTTCCCGTGTCGCGACCTCGTTCCGGTGAGTGAGCCCGATGCCGCACCGAGGGCGTGTCCACTCCGTGCGGTCTGTCCGGTGCATACGGCTGAGCGCGTGGTGCCGACGGCGAACGTATGGATCACTACCGCTGCAGCGCTTCTGCAGTCGGAACCTGGCCCGCTCGCATCTACTCACCGCATGAGGTGGCTGGAGTACATGCAGCACCACGCTGACCTCCTACTGGTTGACGAGGCGGACCGGATGCTGAGCGCGTGGGACCACACGTTCATGCCTGCACAGGATCTCCAGGACAGCGAGGACGGCTGGGCCGGCGTCGAACGACCGATAGACGCCGCGAAGGCGAAGCAGCCGGCCCGGTGGCACATGACCGAACGAGCGAAGGGCGTCGTGCGTCGCGCCAACCGAGCGAGCCAGGCGCTCGATGAGCTGCTGCATCGGTTCTACGGCGCGGAGGGAAGCCGTGCCGTCATCGCTCGCCTGGGTCACCAGGTTTGGAACGAACAGTCGCTGCTGGTCGACGCCGCACGTGTCCTGCATGGCATTTCGCAGTCACGAGCGACAGACCAAGAAGTCGCAGAGCACGCCCGCTCTGCCTATCTCGATCACCTCGCTCCCCTGGTGGCGCCGGGGGAGACGTCCCCAACCGCGGACGACTCGGAGCTAGCTCGAGTGCGAGCGGCGGTTCTGGGTAGCGAGCCCATCGAGGTCGTGTCGAGCCGGCTGGCCAAGTGGGTGGAGGTGGCGCTCGACGTCGAGCCGGACAGCACTGCGCTTGAGCACGCGGCGAATCTGATCAGTCTTGCGGTGTGGGCGCACGAGTTCTCCGAGACGTCGCGTTTCGTCGTCGACCACTCGGCTGCGCTCCTCGACGAGGAGTTTGGCGTCGACGTCCCCGACTGGGGCATGAGCGCCACGCGGGCGATTCGCTCGTATCTCTCGCTGGTGCCGGACATGCCCATGGGAAACCTTGTCGGGTTTCAGTGGCTGGAGGCGTCGACTCCGTCCCAAAGCTCGCTGCGGATGCTCTGGTGTCGCGGACTGGGACGGTGGCTGGTACATCACCTGCACGACTTGCTCGGTGCGGAGGGAATCGAGGGACCGAACGTGCTAGTCGTCTCCGCGACTGGCTGGTCCGGAAGGTCGTCGCTCTTCAACATGAACCACCCTCCGGACCTAGTGCTCCACGTCACCGAGCAAGCCGCGGCCCGGATGGCGAACACCCGGTTCCACTTCACGCCGGTTGAGGCGGGATATGGGAACCCTCCGCTCCGTGTCTCCGGAGCCGGCACATCGTCCGACGCCAACTTGGACGCGATCGTGGACGCGCTCTTCGCGGAACGGGGCGGGCTGAGGCGCGCCAGGGGTGCATGGATCGATGACGTCCTCGCCGCCATCGACGATCCTCGCCGTCGGCGAGTCATGCTCGTCGTCAACAGCACTGCGCAGGCGCAAGCGGTCTCGCGGCGCATAGCACGCGTCGCTTCATCGCGGTACCAGGATCTTCACGCATATGTCGTTCCGGACGGCGAGGGTGTCGGACGCGGTGCCCACTTCGAACAAGTCGTGCCGCGTGGTCAGGTCGAGAGCTTCGCGACGGCCACCGACAAGGTCGTACTCATCGTGCCCATGCTGTCGATCGAGCGCGGCGTGAACATCCTCAACGAGGAGGCAAACGGAGCGTTCGGAGCGGTGATGTTCCTCGTCCGGCCTCACCCGCCGGCGGGTGATCCGCAGCTCGCTCTTTCGATCCTGGCTGGCGAAGCACTTCGCGAGTACGGCCAGACCGCCCAGAGCGATGGAACCGTGGCAGATGAGCGCCGCGCCCTCCACCACCGGTTCAAGCGGCTGTACCACCGCAAGCTCGCCCAACCGATGCAGTACACCGCGCTGAATCGGGACGACCGTGCGGCGTTCGTCTGGAATCTCGCGGTGCGGCTCTGGCAGACAATCGGCCGCGGGATGCGAGGCGGTCAGCCGGTGAGCGTGTACTTCGTGGACGCCGCGTTCGCGCCGCAGCGCGCGGTGGGCGAGTCCGACGGGCCGCAGACGAGCGTTCTCGCGGCGCTCGAAGCCGAA
>JADDQX010000035.1 GCA_016781115.1 Actinomycetota bacterium
GGTAGCCCGCCCGGACCATGTGCTCGAGCAGGGGGGCCGGGGCGTAACGGCGCTCCCGGAACTCCTCGTGCAGCGAGTTCAAGATCGCGTAGGTGACGTCGAGACCGACGATGTCCATGAGAGCGAAAGGCCCCATCGGGTGTCCGCAGCCGAGCTTCATCGCGGCGTCGATGTCCTGCGGAGTGCTGTAGCCCTCCTCGTGCATCCGCACCGCGTCGTTCAGGTACGGGAACAGAAGGAAGTTCACGATGAAGCCCGCCCGGTCGCGACAACGCACCGGGTGCTTACCGATCTCCCTCGTCCACGCGGTGGCTCGCTCCTCCACGTCGTCCGCGGTGGCGACCGTTCGGACAACCTCGACCAGCTTCATGATCGGAGCGGGGTTGAAGAAGTGGAGTCCAACCACGCGGTCGGGCCGCGACGTGACGGCCGCCAGATCGACGACGGGCAGCGACGAAGTGGTCGACGCGAGGATCGCGTCCGGTTTCACCGAAGCGTCGAGCTCCTTGAAGATCAGCGTCTTCACCGCGAGGTCCTCCGCCACAGCCTCGATCACGACGTCGACCTCGGCCAGGTCCGCGAACTCGAGTGTGGTCGTGATGCGCCCGAGGATCTGGTCCGCGGCGTCCTGCTCGAGCTTCCCCTTCGATACGGCGCGCCTGAGGCTCTTCTCGACCGCGCCCTTGGCTCTCTTGATCGAGGCCTCGCTGCGGCCGCGCAGGATCACGTCATTGCCGGCTTTCGCCGCCACTTCGGCGATCCCCGAAGCCATCAGCCCCGTCCCGACCACGCCCACGGTCGCGATCGCCGAGGGCGTCGCGGCGGAACCATCGACGGCCGCATCGATCACCTTGGACGACTCCGGCTTCTCGTATCTATAGAAGCCGCGGCCCGTCTTGCGACCGAGATACCCGGCGACCACGAACTGCTTGAGGAGCGGGGCCGGCGCGTCTTGATCGTCGCGGAACTGCCGCCACAGCGCCTCGCAGATCTCGTAGGACGAGTCGAGGCCGATCAGGTCGAGCAGCGCGAGCGGGCCCATCGGGTGACCGCAGCCGAGCTGCATCGCGGCATCGATGTCCTCCCGCGAGGCGAATCCTCCGTCGTACATCCGGGTCGCGGAGTTGAGGTAGGGGAACAACAACAGGTTGGCGATGAACCCGGCCCTGTCCCGTGCCACCACCGGCGTCTTGTTCAGCCGCTCGGCGAAGGCGCGGGCTACTTCGACCACCTCATCGTCCGTTGCAACGGTCCGCACCAGCTCCACGAGCTTCATCACCTGCGCCGGGTTGAAGAAGTGGAAGCCGATGACCCGGTGAGGACGCTTGGTCGACACCGCCATGTCGATGACCGGAAGCGAGGAGGTGTTCGTGGCCAGGACCGCGTCCGGGCCCAGGATCTCGTCGAGCTCCGCGAACAGCTGCTTCTTCATCTCCAGCTGTTCGGGTATCGCCTCGAAAACGAGGTCGCAGTCCGCCAGGCCGTTGTTGTCCGTGGTGGAGGAGATCCTGCTCAGCAGCTCGTCTGCCTCGGCGGCGTCCATCTTGCCGCGGTCCACCGCTCTGCGGACACTCCCCTCGATCCGCTGCTGACCGGCGGCCACTGCCTCTGGCGTTATCTCGGAGAAGACCACCTCGAAGCCGGACCTCGAGCAAACCTCACAGATGCCGGAGCCCATCGTTCCGCATCCGACGACTCCGATCTTGCGTATGTCCACGTGAACGTGCTCCTTCGGTCGTTTTGAGCGCGCGTACGGTCGCTATACGACCACTCACGCGCTCAAAACCGGTGGGTGGGTGCGGCGCACAGCCTACGATTGAGTTGCTATGACAACCAGCGACCACCGCGACCGGCCCTGGATCTTCCGGACCTACGCGGGCTACGCCTCGCCGTCGGCAACGAACGCGCGCTTCCTCTCGAACCTGGCCAAGGGCCAGACCGGGCTGTCGGTCGCCTTCGACCTCCCTACCCAGACGGGCTACGACTCCGATCACGTCATGGCTGCCGGCGAAGTGGGCAAGGTCGGCGTCCCCATCTGTCACCTCGACGATATGAGGGCCGTGTTCAACGGGATCCCGCTTGCCGAGATGAACACCTCGATGACGATCAACGCCACCGCGATGTGGCTGCTGGCGCTCTACACCGCTGTCGCCGACGAGCAAGGCGCGAAGCACTCTGAGCTGGCGGGGACGACGCAGAACGACATCCTGAAGGAGTACCTGTCGCGCGGCACACACATCTTCCCGCCCGAGGCCTCGATCCGGCTGACAACCGATCTGATCACCTGGACGCTGGATGAGGCTCCGAGATGGAACCCGATCAATGTCTGCTCGTACCACCTGCAGGAGGCCGGGGCGGACCCTGTCCTGGAGGTCGCTTACGCGCTCGCGAACGCCATCACGGTCTTGGATGCGGTGAAGGCGACCGGGCGGATCGCCGGATCGGACTTCCCGCGCCTTGTGGGGCGGATCTCATTCTTCTGCAACGCCGGGATCCGCTACATCGAGCAGACCTGCAAGATGCGCGCCTTCCGGCGGCTGTGGGAGCGCGTGACGAAAGAGCGCTACGGCATCGACGACGAGAAGTTCAGCCGCTTCCGCTACGGGGTCCAGGTGAACTCACTGGGACTGACTGCGATGCAGCCAGAGAACAACATCCATCGCATCCTGATCGAGATGCTCGCCGTGACACAGTCCAGAGACGCGCGGGCGAGAGCTGTTCAGCTACCAGCGTGGAACGAGGCGCTTGGTCTTCCGCGGGCATGGGACCAGCAGTGGTCGCTGCGGGCGCAGCAGATCCTCGCCTACGAGACCGACCTCCTGGAGTACGGCGACATCTTCGAAGGAAGTGTCGTCATCGAGAGCAAGACCGACGAGATAGCGGCCGCGGCGTGGGAGGAGCTCGAGCGGGTGCTGGAGATGGGAGGTTCGGTCGAAGCGATCGGTTACATGAAGGAGCGGCTCGTCGCCGCCCATGCCGAACGTCGGCGGGCGATCGAGTCGGGCGAGCAGGTCGTCGTGGGGCTCAATCGTTACGAGCAGACGGAGCCATCGCCGTTGGTGGCCGGGCTGGATGAGCTTGCCTTCGAGCGAGTGGATCCGGCGGCCGAGGCGGAGCAGCTGGAACGGCTCGACCGCTGGCGAGAAGAACGTGACGACGCCGCCGTGGTCGCCTCCCTCGACCGGTTGAAACGGGCTGCGGGCACGGACCAGAACCTGCTCCCCTTGTCGATCGAGGCGGCTAAGGCCGGGGCGACCACCGGCGAGTGGGCCGACGCGCTGCGAGAGAGCTACGGCGAGTACCGGCCGCCCACCGGCATCGGCGCCCAGACGGGCGGAACCGAGCCCGCCGGGCTCGACAGAGCGCGCGAGAAGGTGAAAGCGGCGGCAGAACGCGCCGGCGTCAGGAAGTTGCGCATGTTGGTCGCGAAGCCCGGCCTCGACGGCCACTCGAACGCGGCGGAGCAGGTGGCTCTGCGGGCCCGCGATGCCGGCTTCGAGGTCATCTACCAGGGCATCCGGCTCACGCCGGACCAGATCAGCAGGGCCGCGGTGGAAGAAGACGTTCACGCGATCGGGATGTCGATCCTCTCGGGGGCCCACAACCTGCTGGTCCCGGCGGTGCTGGATCGGCTCCGCGCCGAGGGCGTCGACCCCGCAGAGGTCCCCGTCGTGGTCGGCGGCGTCATCCCGGAAGAGGACGAGCGGAAGCTTCGAGAACTCGGCGTGGCCGCGGTCTATACGCCTAAGGACTTCGATCTCAGCCGGATGGTCGGCGAGATCGCCGACCTGATCTCGCCGCAGGCGCCCCGGGTGGGCACCTAGCCGTTCCGCTCCCGTCTCAGGGCCTTTCGACCGTGCAGGAGGACGGCTAAGCGGGTCGAACCCTCCCCGTACAAACCACGTTTGACGCGGGAGGACGAACGACATGCGCAAGACCTACGCTCTGCTCCTGGCAGCGCTCTTGATGGCGCTCGGCGCCACCACCACCAGCGCGGGCGCGGCCACCGTCGCGACCACGAACGCCTACACGCTGCGCTCGGACTTCTCGTTGCTGCCGGACCGCACGGGCGCGATGACCGGGGTCTTCTCGAAGAATGTCGAGTATGTCGGCAACGTCGTGATCTCGCAGGACGCGGTCGGTGCTCGCATCGTCGGCAAGTACCTCTACGCCAACGACCAGAACAAGATCATGATCTTCGACATCAAGGACCCCATCAACCCGAAGCTCACCGGCGTCGTCCCGATGCCTCAGGAGTTCGAGCTCAGCCGTGAGGACATCGACACCAACGGAAAGATCATGGTCATTCCCAACACCGTCGGCCAGGAGGGCACCAACACGCTCTACGTGATCGACGTAGAGGACAAGACGAACCCCCGCATCGTCGGCACCGCAAAGGGTGGTCAGCACACCCAGAGCTGCATCCTCGACTGCACCTGGGCCTACGGCTCCGACGGCAACATCCACGACCTCCGCAACCCCGCCAAGCCGAAGCTGATGGAGGAGAAGTGGGGCGACGGACTTCCCACCGGTGGCGGTCACGACGTCGAGGAGATCGCTCCGGGTCTGGTCCTCACGGCGACCCAGCCGATCATGCTGCTCGACGTCCGCAAGGACCCGACCAACCCCAAGCTCCTGGCAACCGGCTCCAACGTGGACGGTCGCTTCATCCACTCGGGTCGCTGGCCCAACAACGGCAAGGACAAGTTCCTCCTCATGGGCGGCGAGAGGAACCTCACGCCCCGCTGCAGCGATGATCCGGGCCGCGGCGCCGTGATGACGTGGGACGCATCCAAGTGGAAGAAGACCCGCACCTTCACGATGATCGATCAGTACTACGCGAAGAACGGCACCTACACCGACGGCAACCCGCCGGCGAACCCCGGCATCGGTGGCTGCTCGTCGCACTGGCTGGAGCCCTCGCCGAAGTTCAAGAACGGGGGCATCTTCGCCGCCGCCTTCTTCCAGCACGGCACGAGGTTCTTCGACGTGAGCTCGAAGGGAAAGATGACGGAGGTCGGCTACTTCATCCCGATCGCGGGTGAGACCGGCGCCATCTACTGGGCCAACGACGAGATCCTCTACTCGATCGACTACTACCGAGGCATCGACATCCTTCGCTACACCGGCAAGCAGTAGCCGCCAGAAACGTCACGTACAAGGTCAGAAGATAAGGAGATGAAGATGCGCAAGATCGGAACTCTGCTGCTGGGCGCGTGTCTGCTGGGCGCGCTGATCTCGCCGGCGGGAGCCGCCAAGCCGACGAAGCTGTGGACGGACTCACCCGGAGACGCCGGGCTGAATGGAGAAGCAATCCCGGGCTTCGACCAGGGTGGCTTCGACCTCACCGAAGGCTCCATCACCAAGAACAAGTCCAACCTCGAGTTCACCGTCACGAGTGCAGCGATGCCGCCCATGGGGGCTCTGCCCGAACTAACCCGCTTCATGTGGGCCTTCGCCGTCAACGGCGTGAGCTACCGGGTGACCGCGAAAAGCCTTGAGGTCGGCAAGCCCAACCCCGCCGACCAGTCGAACATGGACCAGATCGGCAAGGTGTACCCCAACGGCTTCTTCCGGCTCGAAGGAGACTGTGGAGCGACCACGGTAGGAGCGGCGAGCTTGGTCGGCTGTAAGACGCTCGGGTATCTCGCCGGCAAGTTCGACCCCGCTTCCAAGTCGTTCACCTTCATCGTGCCGATGAAGGCGGTCAAGGCGAAGACGGGATCCGTGCTGACGACCGGAGCCGGCGATGCCGCCACGCTCTGCGCAGCCACCGCGTGCTGGATCACTCACGTCGCCGAACGCTCCAGCGGATCGACCGTGATCGACGCCGCGGTCTGGTCGTCGAGCTACAAGATCCCCCGCTAGGCCGAGCCCTACTTGTTCTAACGAAAAAGAGCCCCCTCACGGGGGCTCTTTCCTTTGGCTCTACCTTGGGGCGAGGGCGACCGACCGGGGTGGGGCAGCTATCAAGCCACCACGCCCTGAGCTCTAGAGGGAGGATCGGGGGCGGCGGGAAGCCGCGCGCGGACGGCGGCCGCATCGACGTCTCTGATGAGCAACGTGGGTTCCCCTCGCGACCAAGAGTAAAGATCTCCCTCACCGAAGTCATCGCATCGCCGGTCGCCGAACGCCAGGAACACCGCCGAACCGTCGGGCAGCCATCCAACGGGTTCGATGGCCCCCAACATCGGATCAAGAGAGGTCTCGGCGCCACCCACGATCACGCCGGCGTCGCCGCCTCCCCTTGGGCAGCGGGCGGAATAGAGAAGCCGAGGCTTCCTGGAGAACGGCGATACGGATAGAGCAGGGGCCGCGGGGCCGGAATAGACCGTGCTGAGGGACGCGGCGGCGATATCCCGCTCCGTGTCTGCGGTCTCGGCTCCGCTGAAGATCCGTACGTGATGGAGTTCGTGGTAGTCGCCGTGATCGGCGCGGAAGTAGAGGCGGCGACCGTCGTGCGAGAAGGACAAGCCGTCGAGGAACCGTGCAGCTTCCCCTCGCACGATCTGTTGGACCTGCGTCCCCTCGTTGGTGGCGAGGAACAAGCCCGCCGCCCCTTCCGCCGTCCGGCCGGATACCGCTAGGTGCGTTCCAGTCGGTAGCGGCCGAAGCCGCATCCCGGTGTTGCCTCCCCGATGCCTCAACATAGGTACATGCAACCCGAGGACAGGACCGGCATCGTCGCGGCGGCGGCGGTGCTGGCCGCGCTTGCGGGCACGTGGCTGTGGGTCTCGATGCTGTCGGCGCCCCTGGACCTAGCTACCGGGCTGCTCGACGCCTCGCAGCACTTTCAGAAAGCGGAGAACAAGCTGCAGGCGCAGGCGATGAAGGAGGCGCGCTACGAGACGCTCGCCGGCGTCGCCGCCGCCGAGCGCGCCCGCCGCGGGTACGACAGGGGCGGCCCGCTGCTGGATCTGGCGGCGGGACTGCCGGTGGTCGGCGACGCGCTCAAAGAGGTCGGCCACTTGATCGCGGCGGCCGAGCTCACGGGAAAGGCCGCGCAGGGCACGTTGGACGTCGCTCAGAACGCCCTGCGCGGGCCCGACAAGATCATCGCCAAAGACCCAACCGACGAGAAGGGCGGCTCCCAGATCCGCATCGACCGGATCAGAGAGATCGCAGACACGATCAGCGGCGTCAGGAGCGCGGTCGACGGCCTTCGTCGCGAGCTAGAGGCCGTGAAGCTGTCGAACCTCCCGCAACGGGCGCGGGGGGCGATCACGGGCGGCATCGACAAGGCGCTGAAGACCGACGAGCTGCTGGCGGACGCGGAGGCGGGTTTCGAGATCCTGCCCGCGTTCCTAGGCGAAGACGAGACGCGCAACTACGTCTTCGGGATGCAGAACTCGGCCGAGGAAAGAGGGCCGGGCGGAGCGCTCCTGCAGTACGCGCTCCTCTCGATCAAGGACGGCAAGCCGGAGCTGATCCCCACCACGACGATCTATCAGATCGACGAGAACCGAGCGACGATCGACCTCCCGGTGCCGGAGGACGCGTGGTACGTAAGAGCGATCGAGGATGCGCAGCGGTTCGGCAACGCGAACTGGTCGCCGGACTGGCCGCTGTCGGCTCAGCTCACGATCGACTATGCGAAGGCGAGCGAACCGACGTTCCCAAAGGTGCACGGTGTGATCGCGGTCGACCCGATCCTGATGCAGAAGCTGATGCCGGGCGTCGGTCAGTTCAAGACGACCGGCAAGAACGTCTACGTCTCCGCGAACCGCATCGTGCACTTCCTCTTGTACAAGGCGTACGCGTCGTATCCGATCCCGAAGGTGCGGCGCAATCACCTCCGTGCCGTGGTGGACGACTTCTACGTCCACATGTTGAAACCGAAGCACCCGACCGAGGTCGTGGACGGCTTCGGATCTGCGCTGCGCGAGAAACACATGCAGGTGTATCTGTTCGACGCGGAAGAACAGAGGTTCATCGAGCGGATGAACTGGGACGGCGCGATCGAACAGAAGGAGCCGGGCGACTACCTCTACGTCGTGGAGCAGAACGTCGGAGGCAACAAGCTCGACTACTTCACGCACCACACCAACACGGTGAACGTGCAATTCGACGGAGACGATGCCGCCGTCACGACCGAGGTGGGTATCGAGAACAAGGTGTTCTTCCCGCAGCCGCTGTACCCGATGGGCGACACCGGGCGCGAGGCCGCCACGAACGGTCACCACTTCCCGATGATGAACGTCTACGTGCCGACGGAGGCTCAACTTCGGCTGGCCGAGGTGGAGGGCGAACGGATCGACTCACCACCCGGAGCGGCCACGTGGCCGGCGCCCGACCAGCCTGCGGAGCATCACGAGAAGGGCAAGAAGGTGTGGACCGCGACCATGGACATCCCGCCGGGCGACACCGGCACCTTCCGGCTCGGCTACGTCACTCCGGGAGCCATCGTCGAAGAAGCAGGTCGTAAGGTCTACCGGCTCACGGTTCAACGCCAGCCGCGGGTGCGCCCGGAGCTGTTGGTGGTGCGGGTCGCGCTGCCGGAGGGAGCGCGAGACGTCGAGGCCAAGGGGTGGAAGCGCGACGGGAACGACCTCGTGTGGGAGCGCCCGCTGAAGGAGGACATCGTGTTGGAGGTTTCGTGGCAAAGCTAAGGGCGGCGCTCCTCGCCGCGGGCCGAGGCGTTCGTATGGGGGGACACGGCCCGAAGACGCTGATCCCGATCGGGGACCACCAACCTCTGCTCCACTACATCCTCGTGGGATTGAAGAAAGCGGGCGTCGAGGACCTTCTGGTTGTCACGGGGTTCGAGCCCGCTCCGATCCAGGAGTTCGTCAATGAGAGGTGGGGCGCCGACGGGGTCACTTACGTCTTCAACGCACGGTACGCGTCCTGGGGAAACTTCCACAGCCTGCGCGTGGCGCTCGACCAGTCGCCGGGGATGGACGTGCTGGTGGTCAACTCCGACGTCATCGTGCACCCGGATGTATACGTACGCACCGCGGCCACCCGTGGTGACCTCGTGCTCGCCGTGCAGAAGAGAGAGCCTCATCAGCTGGACGAAGAGGACATGCGGGTCGAGCTGCGCGGAGACCGCCTGGCCGCTATCGGCAAAGACCTGAGGCGGGCGCGCAGCCACGGCGAGTTCGCCGGCGTCTCGCTCGTTCGTCCCGCAGCCGCGACCACCTACACGCACCTTGCGACGAACCTCGAATGGAGATCCGCGACCACGCTCTACTACGAGGACATCTACGGCGCGATCCTGCCGCGCCTGGACGTGCGTGCTGCTCTCGTGCGACCTCGGGAGTATGCGGAGGTCGACGAACCGGGCGACATGGCGGCTGCCATCGCGGTGATCGAGCGGCACGGTGCGGCATGGGAGCCGACGGAGGCTGCCTCGACGGCCGTTTGATGCGTCACCGGTCGTAGTGGAATTCCCAGAGGTCTTCATCTATGGGTCAGATGACCGGGAAGACGCGGCGGCGGAAGAATTGGCCGCGCAGCTGCGCGCCCGCGAGATCGAGGCTCCGTTCATCCTGTCGTCGGTTCACGGCGAGAGGCTCGCATCGAAGCTGCAGGGGCCGCGGCCCCCAGAACGCCACGACCCAGCGGCGGATCAAGACGCTGCCGCGCGGATCGGCTCGAGAGCGAAACGCTCGGGCGCGGACGCGATCGTCGCCGTCGGAGGCGGCCGCTGCCTGGACGTCGGCAAGCTCGCAGCAGCGCGGGCCGGGCTCACGCTGATCGCCGTGCCCACGCAGTTGTCGCACGACGGCATCTGCTCGCCGGTGGCCGTCGTCCCCGATGAGACCGGAAAGCCTCAGAGCCTGGGGGCGCTGGCACCGATCTACGTCTTCGTCTCGCTGCCCACACTTGTCACGGCTCCCGTGCCGTCGCTGGCCGCCGGACTCGGAGACCTGCTGGCGAACCCACTGGCGCTGCGGGATTGGGCTCTCGCCGCGGAACGCGGACTCGAGGACGTCGACCAGAGAGCGTGGGACCTGTCGGTGGAGTCTTTCGAGCTCATCGCGCCGACCCTCGACACCGACCCCGGGATGTCGGCGAACGACCCCCTCTTCTACCGGCGCCTGTGCGACGCACTCGTGCTGTCGGGGATGGCGATGATCTGCTCCGGCACGTCGCGTCCCGCCTCGGGCGGTGAGCACGAGATCTCGCACGCACTGGACGAGTTGCATGGGGGCCGGGCGATGCACGGCGCGCAGGTTGCTTTCGGCTGCATCGTCTCGGTGGCCCTCTACGGAGAAGACACCGAGGCGTTCAGGACGCGGCTGCGCCGTCTGCACCTCCCGGACAAACCGGCGGACCTCGGGCTCGACGAGAACGCGATGGTGGACCTGCTGCTCCACGCGCCGAAGACCCGGCCGGGGCGGTTCACCATCCTCGAGGACGCCGACCTCGACGCAACCAAGGCTCGAGCGCTCGTCCGCGACATCTGGCCGGAGCTGTGACCCTGCTGCGGAGGCCGAGCCTCCTCGCGCCGAGAACCACCTAACCAACCGACACCTAGGATGCGGCGCATGGACAGAGGCGTCGTTATCGGCTTGGACGGGGCCGCCTGGCACCTGCTCGAGCCGATGTTCGAGCAAGGAGCGATGCCCCGGCTCAAGGCGCTCCGTGACAAAGGAGCCTGGGGGACCCTGAAGTCCACGGTCCCGACCTACACGCCGCCCGCGTGGACCTCGGCCGCCACCGGAGTCAACCCCGGCCGCCACGGCATCTACGGGTTCCTCCAGGGGCACGCTCAGGACGCCCAGGAGCTCGTGCACTCCGGAAAGATCAAAGCTCCGACCATCTGGGAGATCGCGAACGGGCAAGGGGCCCGCGCCGGCATCTACAACCTGCCTCTGACCTATCCCCCGCGCCAGCTCGACGGCTGGATGGTGTCAGGGATGATGACCCCCGGATACGGCGAGCAGCAGCGGGGATTCGTGTACCCCTCGGAGCACGAGAAGAAGATCCTCGAGTGGGCGCCGGATTACGTGGTCGACGTCAGTGCGAACTACGAGCAGGACTGGCGCGACGCCGCTCTGTGCGAGCGAGCACTGGTGTCGATCAGGCAGCGGGAAGAGGTGCTGCGGCGTCTGCTGGAGCTCGATCCCCCCGAGATCGTGTTCTCGGTGCTGGAGGCTCCCGATCGGCTCCAGCACGTCTACTACCGCTACATGGATCCCGCCGACGACCTCTATGGGTCACCCGAAGGCGTCGGGCTCCGTCCTGCCGTGCTGAGGTGTTTCGAAGCGATGGACAGAGTGGTCGGCCTCCTCGAGGACTACGCGGGAGAAGGTGGCGTCGTCGTCTGCTCGGACCACGGGTTCACGGCGTGGGAGGTCAGCGTGCACCTCAACGCCCTCTTGGCGGAGTGGGGCTACCTCAAGCTCAAGAGGTCCGCGACCCTGATGCAGAGCGGCGCCGCACGGAGCCTGGTGCCGGTGGCGAAGCGGTTCCTGCCGCGCAAGCTCGCCCGTGACGCGAAGGGCCGCACCTTCGCGGCGATCGACTGGACGAGGACCAGAGCCTTCGCGTCTCCGATCCCGCAGCAAGGCATCTTCGTGAACCTGAAGGGCCGCGAGAGGCACGGGATCGTCGAAGCCTCGCAGCTGGAGGAGCTCAAGGACGAGCTCGTGCGGCGCTTCGAAGCGTTGACGGCTCCGGACGGACGACGCGCCACCGACCACGTGTGGAGGTCGGAGGAGGTATTCCAGGGAGCGGAGCTCGATGGTGCCCCCGACATCCTGCCGGTACTGCGGGATCATCGCTTCGAGCTGGACGACGAGCTCTTCCATCGCGAGGCCTTCACGGACCTGCGCCACCTCCCGCGCGGCGTCCACCACCCGGACGGGATCGTCATCGTCTCGGGTCCGGGCGTCCGCCCGGGGATGGCGATCTCGGGCTCTGTGATGGACGTCACCCCGACGCTGCTCTACCTCGCGGGACTCGAGGTCCCCGAGGGACTCGATGGATTCGTCCTGACCTCCGCCTTCGACCAGCAGATGCTCCAGGATCGACCCATCAAAACGACTGCGCCCCTATCATCGAAACAAGAAGACGAGGCGTCGCCGTACTCGGCCGAGGAAGAGGCCATCATCGAGGAGTCCCTCAGGGGGCTCGGCTACCTCTAGGGGGAGCATGGCGCAAGGCGCACCTGCCGTGGTGCTGGACCCGCAGCAGACGAGCATCCGACAGCCACTCCAGCGTAGAAGCGCGAAGAGGATCGCCCTGCGCGTGCTGGCCGACGCCTTCGCCATCTCGGTCGCGCTCTTCGCGGCATCGGTTATCCGCTTCGAGATCCTGGGCGCGATCCCGACCGCGCGCTGGGACTACACGCTGATCACCCTGGTAGCGATCCCGGTGTGGATCTTGCTGTTCTACCTCTACGGCCTCTACGAGCCGCGCCAGGTCCTCGGGCCCGTCAACGAGTTCAAGCAGGTGTTCCACGGCGTCGTCGCCGGCACGGTCGTGATCTTCATCACCGACTCGATCGCGAATATGAACCTCGCGCGCGGGTGGGCCCTGCTGGCGATGGTGATGGGCTTCTTCGTCGTCGGCAGCGAACGTCTGCTGGTTCGGAAAGCGCTTCACTACCTGCGCCGGCGCGGCGGAGACACGACCCGCACGATCGTGCTCGGCGCGAACCAAGAGGCGCGGACGGTGGCGAAGGCGCTGGAGCGGGAGGGGTGGCTGGGCTACAAGATCCTCGGCTTTGTAGACGACGATGCACCGCTCGGCACGGAAGCCGGGAACGGGCGCAAGGTGATCGGAACGACCGCTCAGCTGCGCGATCTCATCGAGCAGAAGGATGCGGGGCTCGTGCTAGTGGCAGCCTCCGCCTTCGACACGACGCGGCTGAACCGGCTGTTCTGGGAGCTACAGGACGTCGACGTTGACCTGCAGATCACCTCGGGAACGATCGACCTGATGGCTTCGCGCATGATCGTGCAATCGGTTGCGGGAGTACCGCTGCTCTACGTGCGCAGGACAGGGATGGACCGCGCTCAGAAGACGATGAAGCGGGCCCTCGACATCTTCGGCTCCGTCCTCGGCTTGGTCTTGTTGTCACCGTTGCTCGCGGCGGTGGCTATCTGGATCAAGAAGGATTCCGAAGGCGGTGCGATCTTCAAGCAGGTTCGGGTCGGCCGCGACGGCGAGCTCTTCGAATGCCGGAAGTTCCGGTCTATGTACGCTGATGCCGAGGAACGGCGGGCCGAGCTCGAGCACCTCAACGAGGGCCCGGGCCTCCTCTTCAAGCTGGCCGACGACCCGCGGGTGACCAAGGTCGGGAAGGTCTTGCGCCGCTACTCGATCGACGAGTTGCCGCAGCTGTGGAACGTCCTACGGGGCGAGATGAGCTTGGTCGGTCCTCGTCCGGCGCTGCCGTCGGAGGTCGAGCAGTACGACGACTGGGTTCGCAACCGCCTGAAGGTGAAGCCTGGCATGTCCGGCTTATGGCAGGTGAGTGGCCGCACGGAAACCAGCTTCTCCGACTACATCCGCTACGACCTCTTCTACATCCAGAACTGGTCCTTGTCGCTCGACCTATGGATACTGTGGCGCACGCTGCGAGCCGTGTTCACGGCCGAGGGCGCCCACTAACGCGCGCGCAGAACCGTTTCGATCTTCTCCAAGAGCTCTGACGAGGTGAAGGGCTTCTGCATGTAGTTCTCGTCCTCTTGCAGGATCCCGTGGCGACCGATCATGTCCTCGCTGTAGCCGGACATGTACAGGATCTTCGTTTCGGGCCGGAGGATCTTCACGTGGCTCGCGAGCTCGCGGCCCGACATCAACGGCATGACGACATCCGTGACCAATAGGTCGATCGGCCCCTCATGCTCCTTGCACCTTTGCAGCGCGTCCCGGCCGGTAGCGGCATGCAACACGTCGAAGCCACGCCTGGACAGGATCCTGCTGGCCACGGACAGAACGAGCGGGTCGTCTTCTGCGAGGAGAACGGTTCCCCCCTTCTTGGGGGGCAGCGGGCGCGTGGCTGGCTGGCCCGCCGGAGCTTCTTCCGCCGGCAGGTAGACCTTGAACGTGGCGCCCACGCCGGGCTCCGAATGGACCGCGATCCTGCCGCCCGCCTGCGTGACGATCCCGTACACCGTCGACAGCCCCAGCCCGCTCGCCTCGGCCATGGGCTTCGTCGAGAAGAACGGCTCGAAGATCTTGTCGACGATCGACGGATCGATCCCGCGGCCGGTATCGCTTACCGCGATGCACACGGAGCGCCCGGCGGGGGCATCGGCCGATCCAGGCTGCGGATCGTCGGACACAGAGACGTTCGACGTTTCGATCGTGACCATCCCACCTTGGCCCATCGCGTCGCGCGCGTTCACCAAGAGGTTCATGATCACCTGGCGCAACTGGGTCGGGTCTATCCGAGTCTGGAGCAGGCGCGGCTCCTGCTTGATCGTCAAGATGAGGTCCTCGCCGAGGCTCCTCTGGAGCAGATCCTTCATCTCGGTTACCACGTCGTTCACGTCCAGGACCTTCGGGTTCACCAGTTGCTGGCGGCTGTAGGTCAGGAGCTGACGAACGAGAGCGGCACCCTTCTGCCCGGCCGCCACGATGTCGTCGACGTCGCGGCGGCGTGGGTCGTCAGCCGATATCCCCTCCCGTACGAACTCCGCCGCGTTCAGGATGATCATCAACAGGTTGTTGAAGTCGTGCGCCACGCCACCGGCCAGGCGGCCAACCGACTCCATCTTCTGAGCCTGTTGCAGTTGCTCCTGGAGTGCCTTCCGTTCCGTTACGTCCTGGGTAACACCCGCGATACGGACTATCTCACCTTTCTCGTTTCGCACCGGGAACGATTTGTCATGGACCCAGCGCGTCGACCCGTCAGGTCGCACGACGCGGTAGCTGACATCGACGCTCGCGGGATCCTTCTCCACCATCCGCCGCACCCGAACGCGATCGTCCGGATGAACCCCCTCCAGCCATGCCCACGGCGCCGCCAGAGCCTGACCGCGGGGCCGGCCCCAGATCTCTTCATGGGCCGGGCTGAGATAGAGCAGATCCTGGTTGTCCGCGCTCGCGATGTAGAAGATCTGGCCGACATTGTCGGTGAGCTGCCGGAGCAACTCTTCGCTCTCGCGCAGGGCCTGCTGCGTCGTGATGAGATCGGTCACATCACGGACAACCACCTGCACGGCAGGCTGACCTTCGTAGCTGATAAGAGAACCGGCGATCTCCACCTCGGCGATGGTTCCATCGAGCCGCACAAGCTGCTGCGGAAGCATCCCCACTTGTCCGACCTCGTGAACCCGCTGTATCCGCTCCAGCATCAGGGGCACCAGGTGCTCGGGTGTGAAAGAGAGGGCGGAGCGTCCGATGACCTCGCTCGGATCGGTCGCTCCGAGGATCCTCAAGACGGCCGGATTGACGAACCGGATGATGCCGTCGCTGAACACGGCGATCCCGTCCGGCGACATCTCGACCAGCTCGCGGTAGCGGCGCTCGCTCGCCTGAAGCTCTTCACGTTCCTCGATCCGGTCCGTCACGTCACGCGCGATCCCGCAGATGCCCACGATCGCGTCGTTGCGGATGCTCGGGTACGCGCTGACGTCCAGAACGCGGTCCCTCCCGTCGCCGGTGCGGATGCTGACGTTCTCGTGCACCACCGACTCGCCGCTTGCAACCCGGGCGAAGAGCTCCGTCGCCTGATCAAGCCCCTCGGGGGTGATGAACTCATGGAACAAGTGGTCGACCAGCTCGTCCCGCGACCGCACCGCCAGTAGCTGCGCCGCGGTGTTCACGTCGGTTACGACGCCCTCGGTGTTGACGCAGAACACGGCGTCCGGGTTCAGATCGAACAACGTGTAGGTGTAGCAGCTGTTGTCGCCCATATATGTCTTCCTCCGACCTGAGGCCCGGGGCCGGCCCACTTTTCGCCGGGGGAACCTTATAGGAGTACGCTTCGCGCATGCTCGAGGAGATCGTCCTGACGGTCGAAGATCGCCCTGGGGTGCTTGCCGAGATCGGGGAGTTGCTCGGCTCCTCCGGGGTGAACATCGAGACACTGTCCGCCTCTGCCTTCGAGGGCCGCGGGATCATCCACCTGATCGTGGACGACGGCGAGGACGCGGGTGAGGTGCTCGCCTCGAAGGGGTTCAGGGTGGAGAGTGCCAGGCCCGTGCTGACGACGACGTTGGACGACCGTCCGGGCGAGCTCGGGCGCTACTGCAAGCGCCTTGCGGCGGAGGGTGTGCAGATCTCGGCCGCGTACGTGGTGAAGCGGGGGGACGGGGAGACCGAGCTGCTCTTCGCGGTCGACGACCTGGAGGCCGCAGCCGGAGTCTGACCTCCTCCTCGGCTGGACCTTCACCTATATCCACAGCACTGACGCAAAACCGTGGAGCCGTCTTCTAGCCACAGAAAAGGGCCCGCCTCATGGCGAGCCCTTTTCTGTGTGAAGTGCTGCTTAACGTGCCGAAGCTGTCTCCGCTTGCGCCGGACTAGCTCTTGATGAAGGGCATTACCGCCTTCAGGACTTTGTCCTTCGGGATCGCCGTCTCTCTGGCTCCCTTGAACACCCCGCCCTCGGCCTTGAGGCCGAGGAGATCGCCGATCACGGCTGCGTGGCGCGCCTCGACCCCGAAGACACCGGCCGCGGCCGACAGAAGCTCCTTCTCCTTGAAGAGCGAAGGCGCCGCGCCGAGGTACGCGCCGACGCCGGTGTTCTCGAAGGTGTGAGCGAGGGTCAGGAAGCTCTTTCGATCCTTGAAGGCGTTGCCGAAGTCAACCTTCGGAGCCGCGACGGGTTTCCCACCAAGCTTCTTGATCGTGTCGGTGAGGAACTTCACGTGCGTTTCCTCGTCCACCTCTACCTGCTTCAGCAGCCCCAGCTCGGCTCCGCCGACGAGGTTCTTGGCGTTGCCCTGGTTGTAGAACGTCGCCTCGAGGAACTCGAGCGTAAGTGCGAAGTTCAGCACGTCGACCGGGTCCTTGAAGTCCGAGGTCTGCGCGAGGACCCAGCGTCCCCCTCCCAACATCTGCAGCGCGACCGTAGCGGGGATGACGGCCGCGGTTCCCTTGATGAAGCTTCTTCTATCCAAGCTCGTCTCCTCTCTAGCTCGCCAGGAAGGGCTTGACCGCCTTCAGCACCTGGTCCATCGACTTGCTCGCCTCGATGGGGCCGGGGAAGGGGTCGCCGCCGATCATCTTCTGGAGCACCGCGGCATGCCGGGACTCCACACCCGCGATCGAACCCGCTGCCATCAGGATGTCCGGCGTCTGGATCTCCGGCACTTGGCCGTGATAGGCGGTGACCCCGAGCTCCTCGAAGGTCACCGCGGTCTTGAGGAACGCAGCCTTGTCCTTGAAGGTCGCCGGCGGGATCTTGAACTTCGGCTTGTCCACCGGAGTGCCACCCAGGTCCTGGATGGTCTGCGTCAACGAGTCCACGTGCGACTGTTCGTGCGCGCTCACCGCCGCGACGATCTCGCGGTCGCGACCCGACAGCAGGTTCCCCTTGAGACCCTGCTCGTAGAACGAAGCCTCTAGATGCTCCAGCGTAAGGGCGTAGTTCAAGATCTCCAGGTCGCCCTGCGGGACCTGCGCGCTGTCACCGCCGTCGGGGCTCGGCGACTCGTTGTTGTCGACCGTCGCCTCCGCGTCGTCCGGCGACGTTGCGACGTCGGGTGTGGTCGGCTCTTCCTGGTCGGTGCATGCCGCACCGACCATCACGAGGGCGCTCCCGACACCAACCTTCGTCGCATACTTCAGGAAGTTCCTGCGATCCTTCTCGTTCTGAAACTCGATCACCGGCTCGCCCTCGAACAATTCTTTCTCTAGTTCAGCCAAGGCGTCCCCTTCCGTCTGCCGGCCCGCGGCCTCGCTTATGGGCCGCGGCGTCGGACAGCCCTCAGCGGGCTGCGAGAAGGATTCGGAGCCGAGCGGGATGAGGGATTGCGTTGGTTTGGGGGGAGATGTGACGGATCAGACCGAATCCACCACCGGGGGCGAGGTTGGCTGCTGCGAACCCCCCGCCGGCTCAGCGGTGACGAGGGCTCCGGAGAAATCCCCGAACCTGCGCTCGATCGTCACGACTGCGACCCCCCGCGACGACTCGAAGGTCCCCCCGCTGGTGATCACCTCACCGTCCTTGATCCAGAGCTGGTACACGAGTCCCTCCCCGACCGGCGGCAGCCCGGTAGCTACGAAAAGCGCTCCGTCTTCGGTCGGAACCACGCGTCCGACAGCGTCGCCGGAACCGGAAAGCTCGATCTGGTCGTCCCCCCGAACGAGAGCCTCGATCACCTGCCGCTGAGCTCTGAGGTCGTCGCGCGTCTCGAAGGAGCTGAGGGTCGACCACGTAGCGACGGCAAGCAAC
>JADDQX010000142.1:0-5404 GCA_016781115.1 Actinomycetota bacterium
TTCTTGTCGTACCAGAAGAAGCCCGTGTCGATGATCTCGGGAAGTTCTTCACCGTTGATGGCCTTCATCGACGCTGCGACGACCTGCTCACCGATGCCGACCGGGTTCTGTGTGATGGCGCCCGCCATCACACCGCTCTTGATCGCGTCGATCTGGGCCTTGCCGGAGTCGAAGCCGACGATCGTGATGCCCTTCTTGCCGCTCTCCTCGACACCCTTGACGACGCCGATGGCCGAACCCTCGTTCGATCCGTAGATGCCCTTCACGTCGGGGTTCGAGGCGATGATCGACTTGGTGATGTCCGCTGACTTGGCTTGGTCTCCCTGGCCGTACTGGGGCGGCAGGAGCTCAATGCCCGGCGCATTGGCCTTCATCCACTCCACGAAACCGTCCCGGCGGTCGATGCCCGAGCGGCTGGTCTGGTCGTGCACCACGAGGGCTACCTTTCCCTTGCCGCCGAGCAGTTCC
Organism: Actinomycetota bacterium; assembly: GCA_016781115.1. Classification (GTDB taxonomy): domain Bacteria; phylum Actinomycetota; class CADDZG01; order CADDZG01; family WHSQ01; genus MB1-2. The sequence goes on from JADDQX010000142.1 coordinate 469, forward strand.
GCCATGTGCTTGGCCGCCTCGGCGGCCGCTGCCTTGTTGTCGGTCGCGGCGGTCGTGACCGGAATGTCACTCTCCACGCCGGAGTCGAAGGCGACAACCGGGATCTTCTGCGTCTCTGCCTGCTCGAGCAGCGACGCGCTTGCCTTGGAGTCCAGCGCGGCGAATCCGACCGCGTCAGGCTTCCTGGCCATCGCGTTGGTCAGCATCGTGACCTGCGCCTCGACGTCCTGCTCGGTCGGGGGGCCCTCGAAGGTGATCCTCGCTCCCTGCTTCTCCGCCTCCTGCTCGGCGCCCTTCTTCACCGCCTGCCAGAACTGGTGCTGGAAGCCTTTGGAGACAATGGCGATATACGGTTTGTCGCCACCACCCCCCCCACCGCCGCCCGCTCCGGTGTCGGCACCGGTGCCGCCGCGGTTGCATGCGCTCACCGCCAGGATCAGCGCGATCGCCAGTACTGCGATCCTCTTCGTGTGCATCTGCTGAGACTCCTTTGTCAGGGGCGGATGACGGGACCTCATCGTCGAGGGTCGTGATGTTCGGCCCGACCGACGGTTCAGGCTGCGCGCTTCCGCGCCATGTCGGCGTAGACGGCCACGATGATGACGCAGCCGAGAATGACGTTCTGCCATTCCTGTGGGATGGACATGATCTGCAGGCCATTGTTGAGGACGGAGATGATGAGCGCGCCGATGACGGTGCCGACTATCGACCCTTTGCCACCGGTGAGCGAGGTGCCCCCGATGACGACCGCCGCGATCGCCTGCAACTCGTACCCCATGCCCGTCGCTGGCTGCGCTGAGCCGAGGCGGGCGGAGATCAGCACGCCGGCCATGCCGATGAACAACCCGGCCAGCGTGTAGATCACGATCTTCCACTTCCGGGTGTTGATGCCAGAGAGCGCCGTCGCCTCCTCGTTGCTCCCGATCGAGTAGGTGTAGCGACCGAGGATCGTCTTGTTGAGCAGCACAGCCGAGACGACGGCGAGGACCGCGAGGATGATCACGGCGTTCGGCACGTCGGGAACGATGTTCCCGGTCGAGATCTTGGAGTAGCTGGGGTCGTCGGTGAAGTAGATCGGTGCGCTGCCGGAGATCACGAGTGCTAGGCCCTGTGCGACGAGCATCATCGCCAGCGTGGCGATGAACGGCGGCAGCTTGAACACGGCGATGTTGACGCCGTTGATGAACCCGATGAGGCCACCGAAGAGAATCGCACCGAGTACGCCGACCGCCACCGGCAGTCCCGTGTTCACGATCAGCACGCCGGAGATCACCGCGCACAGCGCCATGCCGGTGCCGATCGAAAGGTCGATGCCGCCAGTGATGATCACGAACGTCGTACCGAGTGCCAGCGTGCCGATGACCACGGTGGAGAACAGGATCGCGGTGAAGTTGGAGAAGTTCAGGAAGTTGGGGCTCATCGCCCAGAAGAAGACAACGATGACGATGAGACTCGCGAACGCGAGGAACTGCTGGAGCCGTTCCCGCAGGGTGGTGCCGATGGCCTCGGTCGCGGTGTGGTGTTCCTTCTTTTCCGGGGTGAGCGTCGACGCTGTCACGGGCTTCCTGCCTTCGTCGTGGTCGCGGTAGCGACCAGGTCCGACTCATCCAGACCTAGCTCTGCGGCGTCCTCGGGATTCTCGTCCGGTCTCAGCGTCGCAAGATGCATGACGCTTTCCTGGGTCGCCTCGTCGGCGGACAGCTGCCCGGTGACTCGCCCCTCGCTCATGACCAGGATGCGATGCGACATGCGCAGCACCTCGGGCAGCTCCGAAGAGATCATGATGATGGACTTGCCTTGCTGAGCGAGATCGTTCAGGAGGCGGTAGATCTCCTCCTTGGCGCCGACGTCGATGCCGCGGGTCGGCTCATCGAAGATGAGGATGTCGCAGTCCTTCACCAGCCACTTCGCGATGACGACCTTCTGCTGATTGCCGCCGGAGAGGTTCCTGGTGGTTTGCGCGATGGACGGGGTCTTGATGCGCAATGCCTTGACGTACTCCGTGGACTTGGCGCGGATCGCCTTGTCCTTCATGAAGCCGAACGACTGGAACAGCTCCTGAAGCGAGCTTAGCCCGATGTTGGCGTTGACCTCTTGCTGGAGCAGCAGGCCGTACCTCTTGCGGTCTTCGGACAGGTAGCCGATCCGGTACTTCGCCGCGTCAGCGGGGCTCTTGATGTTCACTTCCTCGCCCCGCAGCCTGATCGTGCCTGATTCGATCTTGTCGGCGCCGACGATCGCGCGCGCCACCTCGGTGCGTCCCGCGCCCATCAGGCCGGCAAAGCCGAGAATCTCGCCCTTCTTGAGGTCGAAGCTGACGTTCTTGAGCAGGTGCTTCGTCGACAGCCCCGACACGGACAGCAGGACCTCTCGATCCTCCTGCACACCCTCCGGCTTCGCCTCGACGGAGATCTCCCGCCCGACCATGAGAGAGATGACTTCCTTCATGGTTGTCTCGCTGGTGTTCACGGTCCCGACGTACCGACCGTCGCGGATCACGGTGATGCGGTCCGAGATGACCTTGAGCTCGTCCATGCGGTGGGAGATGTAGATCACGCCGGTGTCGGGCTGCGCGAACCGGCGGATCAGGTCGTGCAGGACCTCTACCTCCCGATCGTTGAGCGCCGCCGTGGGCTCGTCCATGATCAGCACCCTGGCGTCGTAGGCAAGGGCTTTGGCGATCTCGACCATTTGCTGCTTGGCGACCGTCAGCTCGCCGACGACCCACTTCGGCTCCAGCGACAGGTGCAGGCGCTCGATGAGCCTCTTGGCCTGCGCGTTGAGTTTCCGCTCGTTGAGGAAGAAGCTGCCGCTGCGCGGCTCGTGGCCGATGTAGATGTTCTGCGCGACCGTGAGGTCGGGCATCAGGTTGAACTCCTGGTGGATGATGCTGATCCCGAGCTCCTGGGCGTGCTTCGGGCTTTGCGGTTCGTACGGTTCCCCGTTGAGGAAGAACCGTCCCTCGTCGGCGGTGTGGATGCCGGAGAGCAACTTCATCAGGGTCGACTTGCCGGCGCCGTTCTCCCCCACGAGCGCCAGGACCTCACCCGGTCGCAGCTCGAGGTGCATGTCCGAGAGCGCCTTCACGCCGGGAAAGCTCTTAGTGACCCCTTCCACCTTCAGCAGCAGGGGTCCGACTTGGGCTCCCGCTGCGGTCTGCTTCTGCTCCATCAGCTCCTCCCTGCCTCTACGGGAACTACGCCCTTTCGCAGGATCGCGTTGCCATAGGTCCGTGTCTCGCCCGTCCGCACGACGAGGTACGCCTCGGCGGCCGCCCCGTAGAAGTCGGTCCGCGAAAGGAACCGGACGTCGCCCTCGGGAACTCCGGCCGCGGCCGCCAATTCGTCTTGCACGGGCAGCCGGGAGCCGTCGGCTGTGGCCATCAGGTCGAGCGACGGGGCGTCGTCGAGCGGGACGACGGAGCGGATCGCGGCGAGTACAGCAGTCGTCGACAGTCCGGGGAAGGTGAGCAACCGCTGGGCGAGCCGGTCGGCGGGGAAGTGCGCGTCGGCCAGCACCACCGCGTCGGAGTGGCCCATCGCGTCGAGGTGGGCCAACAGGTCTCCCGTGAGCAGCGGGTTGATTCCAGTCAGCACCACATCTCCTCTGCACGTCGGCGTGCAGTACAGAACCGACCCCATCACGCGGGAAACGCAAGTGCAACCGCCGTGCCGTAACAATCGTGGCGAGGACCTAACCCGTCACGGTCGCGCAGAGTCGTCGCCACGGTGGAGCTGGTAGACCGAGGTCGCCGTGCCCCGCAGGATCATCGACTGCTCGTCGTACGACAGCTCGCCGACGAGCCTTGACATCACTCGCCACGTGCCGGCGTACCCGTCGCCCGGGACGGTGATCGGCCAGTCACTGCCCCACATCAGCCGTGGGGGGCCGAACAGCTCGAGCGCCGCATCCCACGCGGGGCGAACCTGTTCGATGGACAGCGGTCGACCCGGCACCTGAAGTCCCGACACCTTCGCCGTCGTGCCAGGGTGAGCCGCCACGTCGGCGAGGACGCGACGCCACCGAGCCCAGTCGTCTCCACCGAACGGTGGTTTGCCCAGATGGTCGACGACGATCCGCAGGTCGGACAGTTCCGCCGCAAGCTGGGCCGTTGCCGCCAGATGCCGCGGCCAAGCGTCGGGGACGTCGAACGCGAGGCCACGCTGCGCCAGGACGCCAAGGGACCGGCGGACCGTGGGGAGCGTGAGGAAGTCATCGCGTCGGTCGTTGTGCACCAGGTGGCGCACGCCGCAGAACGAGGCGTCCTGCTGCCACCTGTCCAGCTGCCGTTCGGCGACGGCCACGTCGTCGAGCTGGACCCAGCCGACTACCCCCACGACCCACGGATGGCGACGCGCGATGTCGAGCATCAGCTCTGTGTCCCGCTCGGAGTCCTCGGCCTGGACGAGAACCGCCTCAGCGATCCCGGCGGCGTCGAGCTCGGCGCGAGCCTGCTCCGGCGAGAAGCTCGCGTGCAGAGCGCCCATGTCCGGCGTGAGCCACGCGTAGTCGCTGCTGCTGAGGTCCCACACGTGGAGGTGGGCGTCGATGCACCGCGGCGGGGCGGCGCTCACATCCGCACCAGCCCCTCGGTCACGAGCCGGGCCCACAGCTCTTCCGGAATCGGTGCGCGGACGCGCTCCGCGTTCTCCTGCACGTGCCGTGGCTCGGCCCCGCCCACCACGACTGCGGCCACCGCTGGGTCGCGCAACGGGAACTGCAGTGCCGCCACCGGCAGCGCGACGTCGTACTCCGCGCACACGTCCTCGATGCGGCGCGCCCGCTCCAGGGTCTCGGCCGGCACGTCTGCGTATTCGTAGCGTGCACCGGGACCGGGTCGCGGCGAGGCCAGCAGCCCCGAGTTGAACACCGCCGCGGCGACGACTCCCACGCCTGTGGCACGACAGGCAGGAATCACCTCGTCCAGCGCCGGCTG
>JADDQX010000142.1:5433-5932 GCA_016781115.1 Actinomycetota bacterium
TGACGAGGTCCAGGGCGCCCGTGAGCACGCCCGCCAGCAGTGCCTTCACCGACTTGGAGCCCAGGCCGACGGCTCTGACGAGCCCGTCCTCGCGCAGCCGGACAAGGGCAGGCACGCCGCTGCCCAGCGCGGAGTTCAGATCGGCTTCTTCGGGGTCGTGCAGGTAGAGGATGTCCACCGAGTCGAGTCCGAGGCGCTCGAGAGACTCCTCCAGGCTGCTGCGGATGCCGGTCTGGGAGAAGTCCCAGACGCGCCGGAGCGACGCGGGCACAGTGAACTGGTTCGCGTCGTCCAGTCGATCAGCTGTTTCCGGGCTCGGTCGCAGGAGTCGCCCGACCTTGGTCGACAGCACGTATTCATGGCGCGGCTTGGTAGCGAGGAACGCCCCGAGCCGACGTTCGGAGAGCCCGAGCCCGTAGTGGGGGGCCGTGTCGAAGTAGCGGATGCCGCTTTCCCACGCCGCTTCGAGGACAGCCCATGCCTCCTCGTCCGTCATCCC
>JADDQX010000143.1:0-5527 GCA_016781115.1 Actinomycetota bacterium
AGCTCCGCGAATTCGCGGAGCTGAACGATCTCCAGGCCGAGCACGCCGACGACCTGTCACAGATCTTCCAGTTCCTGCCCACGGGACTGGACAAGATCGCGCAGTCGTTCGAGCCGAGCACCGGCCTCGTCCGGTTCGGGGCTATCGGCGAGCCCGCCTCGGCATCGTGCAGCTATGGCACGAACCGTCGCCGGCCCACCGACAGGAGCTTCCGCCTGCCACCGAAGAACGCCAACTGCGCCGACAAGGTTGACTCGGCGTCCTCGAACGATTCGAGCGGTGGAGGATCGGGAGCGAGCGTAGCGGCGGCCGCGGTGTCCGAGGTCCTGGCCGAGGAAGCGCAAGACTCGGCCCTGCCGCAGCGCATGGACGACTGGTCCTGGACCCTCTTCTACCTGAACAGCATCTAACCCTTCTGTCTGCACAGCGGCCCCCCCTACGGCCTGTTCCAGGGGTACAGAAGGACGAGCACGAGCAGACCGACGCCTAGACTGTCGAACGTGGTTCAACGAGCTGAGGCCGCGCCCGCGCCGACATCGACCGAAGCCCCCGCCGCCGACCGTGGGCGGCCGCGCCTTCTCGTGCCGCTCTTGATCGCCGGGCTCGTCATCTCTCTCGCCTTGGCAGGGACCTTCGTTTTCCTGTGGTTGCAGAGCGTCGACACATCGCCCGGCGAGGTCTCGAGCTTCTTGAACTCGGAGACGCCTGAGGTCGCGGGGGTCGCGACGGAGGTAGCCACCCTCATCAGCAACTACGACTCCACCAACATCGAGGAGCGTCGCGAGCAGGTCCTGGCGCTGGCGGTTGGCCGTTTCCGCGAGCAGTACGAACAGATCGTCGGGCAGGGTCTGGGTCCCGCCATCGAGGAGGCCTCGGCCTCGTCGCGCGGGCAGATCCTGCAGGGGCCCGACGTGAGCTTCGTCTCCGCGGCGGAAGCCGTGGCGATCCTGCAGACGACACAGACGACACAGTCGAACGAGAACGTAGCCGGACGCACCTTCCTCTACACATTGCGCCTCACCCTGCTGGACACGCCCGACGGCGGTTGGAAGGTGAACGGGTTCGAGCTCCTGAGCTCGCAGGAGGAGTAGCTAGACGGCGGCGCGGCTGCCGAAGGTCTCCAGGATCGACTGCCCGATCTCGATCATCCGCTCGAAGCGGGGGCCGTACCACGGCGGCGACAGCAGCAGCCGGTCGCACAGGCGCTCCCACTGCTTGACCTTGTCCCTCACCTCGTCCGCTGTACCGGCCGCGGCTATGGCGTCACACAGCTCGTCGTCGATCAGCTCGATCATCCTGTCCTTGTCCTTCGCGCCGAACGCATCGCGCAGGCTCGGGACGATGCCGGCCTTGCCGTGCATCTCGAGGATCGGCGTGTAGGTGCGGGTGGTGGCATAGAAGGCGATCTGAAGCTTGACCTCCCGTCGCGCGGTGTCGGCGTCGTCGTGGATCGAGATCATCGGCGCGCCGGTGAGGTTGCACTCCGACGGCTTGCGGCCGGCCCTCTCGGCCCCCTCCGCGATGGCGGGTCTAACCACCTCGGCGAGGTACTTCGGCGAGGCCAGCGGGTGGCCGAGCAACCCGTCGGCAACCTCGCCACAGACGCGCGACATGACCCTCCCGACCGCGGCGAAGTAGATCGGGACGTCGCGCCGATCGGGCTGAGGCTTTCCGTGGAACGTCGGCATCGTGACGTTGTAGAAGCGGCCCTCGAAGGTGACGTCCTCGCCACGGTTCGCCGCCCACACCGTTCGCATGACCTGCGCGTACTCCTTGAGCTTCGGGGCGGGGTGCTCGAAGCGAACCGAGAAACGGTGCTCGTTGACCCTCTTGACCTGAGAGCCGAGCCCGCAGATGAAGCGCCCGCCCGACAGCTCGTCCAGGTCCCACGCCGTCATGGCCGCGATCGTCGGAGAGCGAGGGAAAGCGAGGGCTATCGCGGTCCCGACGTTGATCTTGGACGTGTGCTGGATCGCGGTGGCAGCGGAGATGAATGCTGTGTTCGTGGTCTCGGCCGCCCAGCACGACTCGAAGCCGGCGTCCTCGATCAGCTTCGCCATCGGCCCGATCATGGCCATCGATCCACCCACGCCGATCCCGTAATCCACCGCCTGCTCCTCGCGTTTGGCCTCTCCGGCGAGCGGACTATATTCGCCGCCGGGGGCGCGGTATGGTGCGCCGCACCAGGGGTGGAACGAACGCTTTTCTAGCCAACCAGGAGGAACCGACGAGTGGCCGATCTGCTGGACGACGAAGAGATCGAACAACGGCTTGACGAGTTGGGTGACTGGGAGCGGGAGGGCGACGAGATCTCCAAGGTGTTCGAGTGGGAGGATTTCGGCCGCGCGATCAAGTTCGTGAACGACGTCGCGAAGCTCGCCGACCGCTACGACCACCACCCCGACATCGACATCCGCTGGAACAAGGTCACGTTGGTGCTGTCGACGCACTCCGAGGGCGGCCTCACCTCGATCGACTTCGACATGGCGAACGACATCGAGCAGACCCTTACCTAAGGTTCTTCGGGTCGTCTCCTCGACTCCTCAGGAACATCGCGACACCGAGAACGGCCGATCCGACGCCGATAAGGAGCGGCCACACCTCGTCGTCCGGGGTGTCCCCGCTCGTGATGTGAAGGCCCCACAGGGTCGCCACCAGCGACCCGGCGCCTACCGGCCACAGCCACGATCCGGGCACACGCAACGCCAGAAGGATCAGTCCGAACGTGATCGACGGCAACAGGGTCAGGTAGAGCCAACTGTGTACGCCGAGCAGACTGAGTGCCGTGGCCGCGCCGGCGACGAACCACAGCATCGGTCCCAGCCTCGTCCTCATGGCAACAATCTAGCGGCGTGGAGGTTCGTCGTCGCAGGCGTTAGCCGGCGGAGGCTTCGGCTTCTTTCTGTTCTCGCAGCCAGGGAGGTAGCGAGAACGTGATGTCCTCCGTCGTCACCTCTCTGGTTTCTACGTGGTCGTAGCCAAGTGATGCGAGTCGTCGAAGTAGGCGGTCCACCAACACCTCGGGGGCGCTCGCGCCCGAGCTGACCCCTACGGTCTCGACGTCCTGGAGCCACGCGGGGTCGAGGTGGGTCTCGTCCGGGACGAGGTACGCCGGGGTACCCATGTCTCGAGCCACCTCGACCAGGCGGTTCGAGTTGCTCGAGTTGAAGGCGCCGACGATCAGCACAAGGTCGGCATCCGGAGCGATCGCTTTCACGGCGACCTGGCGGTTCTGGGTCGCGTAACAGATGTCGTCCGAACGAGGCCCCGCGATGTCGTTGAACCGCTCTCGCAGCGCCTCGACGACGTTCAGCGTGTCGTCCACCGACAACGTCGTCTGCGTCAGGTACGAGACCGGCTCGTTCGGATCGAGATCGAGCTGGTCGATCTGATCGACGCCCTCCACGACCACGGTGCGGTCGGGCGCTTGGCCGGCGGTGCCCTCGATCTCCTCGTGTCCTTCGTGTCCGACCAGCACGATCTTGCGACCCGCCCGCGCGAACCTCTTCGCCTCGAGGTGCACCTTCGTCACCAGCGGGCACGTCGCGTCGATCACCTGCAGCTTCCGAGCCTCGGCGTTACGACGCACCTCGGGCGACACACCATGTGCGGAGAAGACGCAGACGGAGCCCTGAGGGATATCGGTCTCCTCGTCGACGAAGATCGCTCCGGCCTTCTCTAGCTCCTCGACCACGTGGCGGTTGTGGACGATCTCTTTGCGTACGTAGACCGGAGGACCCACGGTCGCGAGGGCGCGCTCCACGATCTGCACGGCTCGGTCGACGCCGGCGCAGTAGCCACGAGGCGCCGCCAGGATGACTTTCTTCATATATGCCATCGTAGGGGTCGCTCTTGAGCGACGTGTCAAAAAGATGTGCCGGTCCACCAAGGACCCAGATCAGGCGCCCCATGGGTAGGAGAGGATGGTCCAGATGCAAACTTGGGCCGGGCCCGGCCAGACCCATCCTCCGGGTTTCGTAACGAACCCGAGACGGTCTAATGGTGAGCTGATCGGATGACCGACAGAACCTTGCAGTGGCTGGCGCGACTCGCCTCCCTCGTCGTCGTCGCCTTGTTCGTCGCCGGCGCCACCTTCGAGGTGATCAACGAGCCCCTCGGCGCCACCGAGTGGGGGTCGGGAGGCTTGGGAAACATCGTGTTCGTCGCGACGATGCTCGGCTTCGCCGGGGTCGGCGCCGTGGTCATAGCCCGCCAGCCGCGTAACACCGTCGGGTGGATCATGCTCGGCATCGGTGCGGTCGAAGCCGTAACCGGAGCGGTGGAGGGCTACGCTCGCTACCGCGGCCTGCTCACCGAAGCAGGCTCGGTTGCCGGAGGCGATGTGCTTCTCGCCTTCATGGCCGGCACCTGGGTGTTGGTGATCGGGCCCCTCGGCACCTTCTTGATCCTGCTCTTCCCAGACGGCCGGCTACCGTCTCCACGGTGGAAGCCGGTCGCCTACCTCTCCGGCTTCGCCATAGCCGCTATCTACCTGCTGATCCTGTTCGCTCCGGGAACCTTCGCCGACGTCGGGTTTCCGAAGATCACCAATCCACTGGGCATCGAGGCACTCCGCCCGTTCCTGGACCTGCTGTTCGCGGGGCTGCTCTTGCTCCCCTTTTCGATCCTCGCTTCGGCCGCCGGTCTGGTCCGGCGATTCCGCAGGTCGCGGGGGGTCGAGAGATTGCAGATGAAGTGGCTGGCGGCCGTGGGGAGTCTGGTAGCCATCGTCTACCTGGCCGCGATGCTGGGAACCCTGGGCAACGATCTTTGGGGTGATGGGCCGGCCGCGTGGGTGACATGGCTCCAGACCGGCGCGCTGTCCACCATGGCGCTCGTCCCGATCTCGATAGGGGTCGCGATCCTCCGCTTCCGCCTCTACGACATCGACAGGCTGATCAACCGGACCCTGATCTACGTCGTCCTGACGGGGGTCCTGACGCTCACGTATGTGGCCTCCGTCGCGGTTCTCCAGGTCGTCTTAGACCCGCTCGCGGGTGAGTCCCAGCTGACCGTCGCGGGTTCGACGCTGGCCGTTGCCGCCCTCTTCCGGCCCCTGCGTGACCGGGTCCAGACGTTCATCGACCGGCGCTTCTATCGGCGCAAGTACGACGCCGCCCGGACGCTGGAGTCGTTCGCCTCGAAGCTCCGCGACGAGCTCAGCCTGGATGCCCTGAGTCACGCGCTCGTAGGGGTCGTCCGTGACACGATGCAGCCGGCTCATGTGTCTGTCTGGCTTCGATCCCGTACCGAGGAGCCAACCTCGGCAGTCTCGGAGAGGATCGTCCCTCAACCGAGCGCGCGGCCGGTCGCGCGAGACCTTCTTCCGGGGTCGGGGCCTTTCCGGGAACGAGCCGTCAGCCGGTAAAGGTCGGGCAGGCCGGCCTCCTGCGACGAGGGGCACAAGGGCTCGACAGGGCAATCGGCGCAGAGCGGTTTCTTCGCATCGCAGGTGCGGCGGCCATGCTCGATGAAGAGCTCCGTCACCTTGCGCCAGTCCTTCTTCGGGACCAGCTCCATCAGGCGG
>JADDQX010000143.1:5659-5823 GCA_016781115.1 Actinomycetota bacterium
CTGGACGATGTTCGCGGTCTTCCGGGCGACCCCCGGCAGCGTCATCAGGTCGGCCATCTTCTCGGGCACCCTGCCTCCGTAGTCGTCGAGGAGCTTCTGGCTCATCCCCCGCAGGGCCCTGGTCTTCTGGCGGAAGAAGCCGGTCGACTGGATATCTCGCTGGA
>JADDQX010000144.1 GCA_016781115.1 Actinomycetota bacterium
GGGTGTCTTCGAAGCTCAACCCTCTCGTCGGCGGGACCGTACGGCGGATACTTGCGCCCGCCGGCAAGGGCACCGACCTCGGTGAGGTGGTGGCTGCTGGTCGTCCGTTGATCGTGAGCCTGGCGAGCCTCTCGCCTACCGAGGGAAACCTCGTTGGCCACCTCGCGCTGGCGGAGGTCCTTGACGGGGCCTTTGCCCGCGCGGGCGCGGAGTGCTCCCTCCTGACCTGCTACGTCGACGAGGCCCACCGCTTCCCGGCGTCTGGCCTAGCCCGCGCGCTGGCCGAGGGCCGCAAGTTCGGCATTGGTCTCATGCTGGCGCTCCAAAGTCTCGGCCAAGCACAAGGCCGGCTCGACGACCTCGTGATGGGTGCAGGGACGCAAATCGTCTTCCGCTCGACGCCCGAGTCGGCCGCGGCACTGGCGCCCGTGGTACAGGTCCCGCCGGCCGAGCTGATGAACCAGCCAGATCTTCACGCCGTTGTCGGCGTGCAAGGCCTGCAGCCCGCTTCGATCATCGTGCCACCGCCCGAGGCCTGCAGCGTGCCGCGTCGAATCGTGCCGCCCAGTCCGGTATCTCGGCGATGCGCAGCCGACGACGCAGACCAGGGCGACCCGACAGGCGAACTTGTGGATGACTTCCTGGCCACCGTTCGCGCACGCAACGCCCAGCGTGCGCTGGGGGGTGTCGACTGACGTCAGAGAGGGCTGCCGCCCAGAACGCTGCCCTACGCGTCCGTTGCCTCGCGTGCGACGGCAGCCAACCCGACGACGAAGTCGCGGAGCACATCGATCCGCCGCTCCCGCAGAGCACGCACGTAGGGGTTCATGACGGTCGCCCGCAGGACCTCCATCCCGTCGCGCTGGTATGTGTCGCTCTGCCAGCGGAGGCCCACCCGATCGCCGATCTCGGCGATGGTCTTCTCCGGGTACGACGGTTCCCTGAACTGAGTGGACGAGAGGAAGAAGTCCTGCTCGTAGCTAAAGCGGTGATCGCCGCCCTCGGCGAGGATGGCGAAACGCTCGTGCACCTTCCTGGTGAGGGCGTTGTAGCCCTCGAGATCGTTGAACTCGGGTCGGTTATCGCGCACGCCGAAGATCACGACGTTTGAGTCGCCGACGACGGCGGCATCTCCGTCCCAGGTCAGCGGTACGAAATCGAACCCGCGACCGGCCGGTCTGAGCTCGTCCTCGACCTCGCTCCACGTGCCGAGCCAGGCATCGAGCTCGCGGGCCGCGAAGTAGCCCTCACGCACTAGCAACCCGTGATTCTCGGTGTCGAGCGGGAGCACAGTGGTCGACAGCCACAGCGCAGCGGCAGGCGCGCTTGGCCGGGAACCCTCGAGGGTGAATCCGCTCGGCGACTCGAGGCGCCGGACGACCTTGGGTTCCTCGTCATCGGCGAGGACTTCGAGCCGCCAGAGCGGCTGGCTGGCGACCACAGCGTTGTTCAGGCGGGTGATGTAGGGAGCGGCCTGCTTGACGTGGTGACGGACCGCGTCCTTGCGGAATGCGATGGCGCCGCACGCGTAGTGCTGATAGCCGAGCTTGTGAGGGTCGACCGTCACTGAGTCGGCCTGGCCCAGCGCGTCTAGGGCGTCGAGTACCGGGTCGCCGTGCGCGAGTCCAGGGATCGACGTCGATCGTCGGAACTCTGTCTTCAGCTCGGGGAGGCGAACGACCCGCTCGAGCTGGTCTCCGGTGAGGTACGCCGACCCCTCAAAGATCGACGTCAGAAGACGACGAATCTCGGCTCGGCCGACCTTTGCCGCTGCCAGGACGTCAGGCCGCTCGCGGTTTGCAACGTCGACGAACTCGCCGACGGCCGCCCGGGCCTCGGTCCAGTCGCCGTCGGCCAGGGCGGTGTCGAGTCGCGACGCCGGCGCGGCGATCGCTGCCTCGTCGATGCCCTGCGCATGGCAATACTTCTTGATGCCGGCAAGCCACGCGGCCGGGTGACGGGTTCCCTCCCCGAACATCGCCGGCAGGTCGAGGTGGTTGGCGTCGCGGATGGCCAGCGTCTCGAGGTGCAGAAGGTGGCGCGGGCTGGGCGACAGCATCGTCCGCAAGTAGCCGCCCCATGCCGCGTCGGCGTGGATCCAGAAGCTGTGCTTTAGCTTGTTCTCAAGCTCCTTGCGGTGGAACAAGATCTCGTGAAGCGGATCGACCGCGCCCTCCTCGGTGGTGCCGACGACCGCCACGACAGCGAGAGGGAACTCGGATCCAGACCCGACGATCTCCGTGAGCTTCTCGACGAGGTCGTCCGTATCCATCCTGTGGCGCAAGGTGGTGTTGACCTGACGCGTGCTCGCCTCACCGAGTCCCAGGATGTCGATTGCCTTCTTGACGGAGTAATGGGCGGTGCCTGGGTACAGGACCACGGGTCGCAGCGTGAAGCAGCCAACAGGAAGCACGCGGCGGGCATCAGCGAGCAAGTCATCGACGCGCTTCTTCAGGGCCGAGAGGCCAGGTGCGGCCTCGCGCTCCGTCCACTGGGCCAACGCAGTCTCATAGAACCGAGGGAGCAGATCGATGGCATCGCCCGGGCGTAGGCGTAGGAGCTCGGGCTGGGTGAGATCGGCGATGTCCCGTTCGATGTCGTCGCCCGGCAGCATGACCGGGAGCGACAGCTGCGCGACCCGGGCTGCTTCCGCGATGGCCAGGCTCGACAGCCGAACGTTTCGGGCTGCCCACAGAGCCTCGACGTTGGCGCTGGTGCCACCGGAACACAGGTGGCACCAGCCGAAGTCATGCTGTAGTGAACGGACGTACCGGGCGATCGTTTCCGAGGTTGGCTCGGCCGGCGGCGTTGGCGGCGGCCGGTAGCCGATCATCTCGAGGAGCCGGTTGCAGGCCTCGACCTCGAGTTGGAGGGTCACCGCTCCAGACTCGGAGGTGACGTTGTTGGCGTTGTAGAGCATCCCGGCCAACCCGCCGATCAGCGACGGGATGGTCGTCTCTGACTGCATGTGAGCCAGGTACCGGGGGTTGTGAAACGGAAAGCTTCGCTTGAGCTGCGCCAAGAGACGGGTAACAGCGTCCTCGAGATCCTGCTGTGCGTCGGCCAACTGGGCCCGACGAGCCGGGGTGAGCAGCGAGGGATCCTCTGGGTGGAGGTTGCGCCGCCAGTGCGCGTGGTCGTCGAGCACTTGGATCACCAGGCGGAGGATCTCGGCGGAATTCTCCGCCGCTGGACCAGGTAGGAGTCCGAGATGACGGGCCGGCGGCAGTGTCACAGTGCGCTTCCAGGTGCTCGGGACGGGCAGTTGAACCACTGTACGGGACGGTGCCTACGGGAGCCGGAGGAGCGCGATCCGATGTCGGGCCATTCGGGGTCTCGCGTGTTGACGGGAACCTACGCACCTCAAAGCGAGGCGAAGCAGCGTTGCGACCCTGGCTAGGAGGCGTAGCGGGGCTGCAGACGCTGGTGAGGATCCGTCAGGCCGTTCCCGCTCGTTGGCTCTCCATCGGTGACCGACTAAGCCCACCCGTGGAGACAGCCATGCATCGCTTGCTCGACGAACTGCAGTCCCGAGGGCTGCTTTCCGACTGCACGGATCTCGCCGGCCTCGATGACCGTCTGCGGCAGGGTCCGCTCAGGGTGTACGTCGGATTCGATCCCACCGCGCCCTCGTTGCACGTCGGGTCGCTCATGCCGCTGTTCGTCGCACGCTTGGTGCGCGCTCACGGCCACGTCCCCGTGCTGCTTGTTGGAGGAGCGACCGGCATGATCGGTGACCCGACTGGCCGATCCGACGAACGTAACTTCCTCACCGAGCCCGAACTCGACGCCAATCGTGCCGGACTTCGCGAGCAGATGTGCCGGCTGGTCGGTACCGACGACCCAGTTGGCGTCGAAGTGGTCGACAACCGGAGTTGGCTGGGTCCAATCGGGCTGCTCGAGTTCCTTCGCGACGTGGGTTGCCACTTCCGGGTCGGCGACATGCTGGCCCGAGACTCTGTGCGCAGCCGGCTCGACGCCGAGAGCGGGCTGTCCTTCACCGAGCTGTCGTACCAGCTGCTGCAGGCTTTCGACTTCTGGTGGCTCCACGAAAATGCCGTCGTCGAAGCCCAGATGGGCGGCTCGGACCAGTGGGGCAACATCACCGCTGGCGTCGAGTTCATGCGCAAGCGATCTGGCGCCCGGGGCTTTGGGCTCGTATGGCCGCTGCTGACGAAGGCGGACGGCTCCAAGTTCGGCAAGTCGCAATCCGGCAACGTGTGGCTCGATGCCGATCGCACGCGACCCTTCGACTTCTGGCAGTTCTGGTTCAACACCGACGACGACGACGTCGAGACCATGCTCCTGCAGTTCAGTCCGCGATCTGTGGTCGCGATCGAGCAGCTCATGGTCGAGCACCGGACAGATCCCGGCGCGCGCAGCGCGCAGCGCGCTCTGGCAGAAGACGTCACGTCGTGGGTCCATGGCGCCCAGGCGGCCGCCGAGGTCGAGCGCGCCGCCGCTCTGCTGTTCTCGCCCGAGCCCCTCTCCGAGGCGGACGCGCGCGCTGTGGCCAGTCAAGCGGGGTCGATCGACCGCCACCGCGATGACCTGTTGGGTGTTCCCGTGATCGAGCTGGCGGTGGATGCCGGGCTGTGTTCGTCGCTCGGCGACGCACGGAGGGTGGCGGCGGGCGGCGGCATTCGGCTCGGCCGCCGAGTGGTGTCGGTCGACGACCGGATCGAACCGCGTGACCTGGACCCCGGGGGAGCGACCCGATTGGCGAGGGGTCGCCGGAGCGTCGCTCTGATCCGCGCTCTCTGACGAGGCAACAGGAGGGCGCTGCCGCGACGCGGATCGTCCCCGCTGTGGGGGCGGTCCGACCGCAGCGCGGCCAGCTGCCCGACGTTGAGCGGAATCGGGCTTGGTTCGGCGGAGCAAGAGGTGAACCCATCATCGCCTGCTTGTCCGCGCCCCCAATTTGTACCCCTAGTGCAGTGTCCACGGATTGAGCGCGCGATTCGCGTATTGTGAGGCATGGCTCATCCTCCGGCCCCTGCATTGGAGTTGTTGCTCGAGGAGCGGATGGCGCTCGAGGCGATGGCAGCGAACACGACCCTCCCGCATCGGGCGGTGCGCGAGGCGAAGGGCTTGTTGCTGTCCGCCGACGGCGTCCCCAACTCGGTCATCGGCGAGCGCCTCGGCGTGTCGCGCTCGACGGTGCTCGCCTGGCGTCGCGGCTTCGTCGAACACGGCATCGACTGGGTCGGCAAGGTGCGCCCCGGTCGTGGCCAGAAGCCGACCATCTCCCAGGAGCGGATCGAGGCGATGGTGCAAGACACCCTCCACACGGCACCTCCGGACCGGGCGACGCACTGGTCGGTGCGGTCGATGGCCAAGCACTCGGGCCTGTCGAAGTCGACGATCCAGAAGGTGTGGAGCGCCCGTGGCATCAAGCCGCACCTGATCAAGACATTCAAGTTGTCCAATGACAAGCGGTTCGAGGAGAAGCTGCGCGACGTCGTCGAGCTGTACGTGAACCCGCCCGATGACGGGGTCGTGCTGTCCGTCGACGAGAAGAGCCAGATCCAAGCGCTCAACCGCACCCAGCCGAGCCTCCCCATGATCCCGGGCCGGGCCGGCACCCTGACCCACGACTACAAGCGCAACGGGACTACGACGCTGTTCGCGGCGTTGAACATCGCCACCGGGCTGCTGGTGTTCAAGTGCATGCCCCGTCACCGCAACCGCGAGTTCGTGCGGTTCCTGCGCCTGATCGATCGCAGCGTCGACAAGGCCAAGAAGATCCACCTGATCGTCGACAACTACGGGACCCACACGCATCCCAACGTCCGCGCCTGGCTCAGCCGCCACCCGCGCTTCACGCTCCACTTCGTGCCGACCAGCTCGTCGTGGCTCAACCTCGTCGAGCGCTGGTTCCGCGAGCTCACCGACAAGAAGATCCGGCGAGGCAGCTTCGGAAGCGTCGCCGATCTGATCGCCGCCATCGAGGACTACATCAGCCACCACAACGCCGACCCCAAGCCCTACAAGTGGACCAAGACCGCCGACGAGATCATCGAGAAAGTGCGGCGTGGACGCGTCGCACTACAACAGTCCGTCGCCGCGTGAACCGCGCGTCATCCGGAGGACACAG
>JADDQX010000145.1:0-5668 GCA_016781115.1 Actinomycetota bacterium
TGGATCCCGGATCTCACCGTCCGCGACCGCGCCGTGGGGCAACGGCGCCGAAGCGAAACTCAGCAGGGACGGCCCGCCGCGCCCGGAGCCAACCTGGGCGACGCGAACCGCGCTGGCGCCGATATCGAGGCCGATGGCAGGCGCAGCACCGAGGGCCATCAGGGGATCACCGGTACGTTGACCGAGCGCTCCGTCAGGTAGTGCTCCACGTCGCTGCGGCGGAGGCGATAGTTCTTGCCCACGCGGATGGCGGACAGCTGACCGGACTTGATCAGCCGGTAGACCGTCATGTTGGACACGCGCATCATGGTCGCGACCTCGCCCACCGTCAGCAGAGGCTCCCCGAACTCTCGCTGCAACTCCTCCACCTTTCGGTTGGTCGCCGAGGCGCCGGCTGGCAACAACAGTTCACAATAACGTCAGTACTCAACTCGATTCATCGTCCCGAGTACAGAGACCCTTTAGAAGTACATGCGTGTAGTTACGGGCGCCTCGCGCCTAGCGGTCGATCTCTGCCCACCGGAACGGCGTTATCGAGCTGAAGATGTTCGACCTCGTCGCCACCCAGCAATCGTCCATCGAGAAGATCGCGCCGCCCGTCATCCTGATCTCGCGCGCCAGGATCGTCCCGTTGACGGTGGGACCCCCGGTGTACGTGAAGGTCCCATCCTGAGCGAGGATCGCGCCGTTCAGCTGCCCGCCCGTCCCCATCTCGAAGCCGCCGTTGCGTACGATCATAGTTCCGTTGCGGTTATTCGCGGTGGGAAGGCCAGTGGTCGTGTCGTAGGCGCAAGGCCACACGTTGCCCGCGGCCCATTTGACGGAGTTCACCAGAGGCGACAACCGGTTGTTGAACTCGAAGTAGGCGATGAAGGCCGCGGTCCCGCCAGCCGTCGGCGGCATCAACGGCGCTACGTCCGCATCCTGGAAAACCACGGGAGGCGAGAAACGGGGGCCGTTGCGGATCGTGCAGTAGCTCGTCGTGGTCCCATAGTTGCAGTAGAGCCCGTACAGCTGCGCCGCCTCCTTCAGCCCCCTGTACTGTTCCTCTGTGAGTCGACCCGCAGGAACCACGCGTCTCGCGTCATCCGACGTGAATCGAGCGTGGGGCGGATACCCCACCTGATCGGAGCAACCCGAAGCGATCGCCTTCGAGGTGCCATCCGGGTTCGCTGTGAACGCGCTCCCGTCTGAATCCCACAACGACTGTGAGGCGAGGCTCCCAGATTGGACTCTGTTCGCGGTGCAGTTCGGAACGCCGCGTTGGAACTCGGGCGTTCCGCTCGCGGGTCCGATCGTTATCCCCCCGACCGCGTGCGCAGCCGCGGGCATACGATCCGCGGCAGTACGGCCCGCCGGCCATGTGTTGTTGGGCCAGAAGTCGCTCAGCTTGTAGTAGGGGTCGGTCCCGAGGAACGTGAGCTTGTCCCTGCCTGCGAAGCTCGTCTCAGAGATCATGCTCACCCCGTGCATCTCGGGGTTTCCATTAACACTCACATTGATCGCGTAGTGCCCAACGGGTAGACCGGACGGTGTCAGCCGGAGAACCTGAAGAAGCTCTCGCCGAGATGCCGACACCGCCGGACCTCTCCCGGTCGAGATCACTCCCACGTATAGAGGCGCTCCCGGCCCGGCGCGATTGGCGCAAGCCGTGGTTCCGAACCACTGATCCCTGCTGGTGGCATTGATGTTGAAGACGCGCAGCACCGCATCGAAGGAGCCCTGCGCCCCGACCGTCGACGTGGGCAGGGTCAGCCCCGACGTCTGCCACGCGGTCCCGGCAGGACTGCCACCGCATCCGGCCGAGTAGATGTCACCGTAGAGGACCTTGCCGCTCCTCAGGTGGGAGATCATCGCGTCGATGCCCGCGTCGCCGTAGGCGAGCGCCTCTGCTCCGAACCGGTCGGCGCGACCGGCCCGGAAATCCCGTACCGCGACTATCGCGGCCACCGAAGTGACCGCGGTCAAAGCCGCTCCCGCCATCAGAACCGTCACCATGGCGACACCTCGGGTGTCCTTCATGATCCTCATGCTCAGCTGCCTTTCATCGTGTGTTCCGCAGCCCGGCCTCGGCGCGGAAGGTGTTGGTGGATCGTCCTTGCGTCACGGTCATCGAGAAGCGCACCGTGGTTATCAGCGGCCATTCGGCGGCGCCGCAGTTCCGGTTGGCGTTGCCGACGCCCGGAGCGCCGGTGCGATCCAGTTCGAGACAGGTGGTCGTCCCGTCGCCGGCCGACGTGGCGTCGGGGTCTCCTCCCAGGTCGTATTCCAGCCGATTGCTGACGTAGCAGAAGATGCGGCCGAGACACGGCGGAGTGGTCGTAGTGACCGGCCTCACACCCGCCATCAGGACGTCGGGTGGGACGCTCGGGTCGCTCCCCAGCCGGATCGTCTGCGAGGAGGAGTCGTAGCTATAGGTCAAGGTCTCGTAGTCGCCCTGTGCATTCAGGGAGCCCGCAGGGGTGATCGAGCCGTTGAAGTCGAAGTCGACCTGAATCGTGTAGGAGGTGTCACTGGTGGCCTGGATCGCGCTCGCCTGGCGCGTATCCCGCACCATCCGGTTGAAGCCCAGCCGGGCCTCCTGCGTCGCACCCGCGACCGCCGTGCTGACGTCGGAGCCGCGCGCGACGGAAAAGACCGTCTGGTAGACCGACACTGAGACGACGGAGAACAGGGCGAGCGCGACCAGCAGCTCAACGAGCGTGAACCCGTCCTCTCCCCTAGAGGCCACGTTTGTCCACCGTCGCGCACGACATGCTGCCAACGTCGACCGTGAGGCTCGTCTCCGGCCGCGCTGGATCCGTCGGCACCGTCACGATCTCGATCGCGGGACTGTTCGCGTTGACCTGAGCGGTCCTCGTGGTCGCCGAAGCAGAAGATGCCAAGAGCGCCGGCGCGGTCAGCCCGCCGGCGATCAGGTAGCCCTTGCGGGTGGAGTCCTGGAACAGGTAGACATCGTTGTCCGTACCGAGCGCGTCGTAAACGAGGGGATTGCCCAGCAGCGACAACTCGCTGGTTGCGGACGTCCCGGTCTGTCCCGCTATCTGGAAGGACTTATATGTCCCGTCCACGAGATCGTTGGGAGGTTCGACCCAGACTCTGAGCGTGGCGCTCCACGAGCCAGACGCGCTCGCGCTACCCGGAGCGGATGTGGATGCGCAGGTGACGTTCATCTTGAACTCGTCCAGCACCAACACCGACGTGTCGGGGTTCGTCGCGGGGATAAATGTGACCGGGAAGATACGCAGCTTTCCGAACCTGGCTTGAGCGCTTGCGCCCACCGCGTTCGTCGAGTTCGAGAAGGCACAGGTGGGATCGGTTGACCCCGCCGAGATCGGGCCCGCGACCGCGCTCGCGGCCGTGCATCCGTTGATGGCCGGAGATACTTGTCGCTCGACCGCCATGATGTTCTTGGTGCGATCCAGCTGCAACTGGGTCGCCTGGCCCTCGACGGCGGCTCGCTCGATCTGGTTGTTGACGAAGAGAGCGCTCGCGCCCTCTAGACCCGGCAGACCCGTGTAGGAGAAGCGACCTTTCGCGTAAGGCGCGCCTCCACTGCTGACCGCGGCGTTGGTGTTGGCACCTTCGACCACGTGGTCGTCGAGGTAGGCGATCGTCCCGAAGCTCGTCGAGAGGTGCGGATGGATCACCTCTCCGGGACCGTCGGCTATGGTCGAGAAGCCGCCTGAGAACGCTACATCGGGTGTCGTAACGGTCGGAGGAGCAGCGAGAGCGACCGGTGCTCCGGCCACCTGGGCCAGGACCGCATTCTCGGTTCCCGTGCCTTGCTCGCGCGTCAATGTGATACGACCTCCGGTCACCACCTCGTCGGCTCTGGACGATGCACGGTTGCTGATGCTCGACTCGGCCGTACCCGCCACCGCCTCGATCTGGCTCCTTACGCCTTTGTTGGGGTCTTCGGTCCCCACGTACGACGCGATAGCGCGGACCACGTAGTTCAGACGCGCGTTGGCCGAATACAGCTCGGGGCTCAGCTTCCTCTCGCCCACGAAGGAGGTCAGGTTGTAGGTCCGTGGCGTGCCCAGGGTCCAGCTGGAGGTGATGGACAGCTCCAGCAGCGTCGTCGGCGGCGCCTCGGTCGCGACGTCCGTCCAGTTGTAGCCGGCCGCAGGGGTAGCTGTGGTGTACGTCTGCGGATTCGACCCCGCGACGGGAGTCACGAAACGTGCGATCACCGTCGCGCCGTAGCCCGCCGGGAGATTCGAGGGACATGCGGCTGCCGCGCGGGTCCCCGCGGTGACCGTGCCGGTACAGGTCGTGGTGAAAGTCTTCGTCGTCGCGTCGTACCCGTCTGCGGTGTCGAGGCTGGGGAAGTAGACATCGAGCACATCGCGTCGCACCGGCGGCGACTGGTTCCTAACGGACTGGAAGAACGGGAGAGCCCGCGCCCGTTCGAGGACGCGGTTGGAAAGGTTCTTCCCCACGGTGTAGGAGCGCGATACCGCCGTGCCCCGCAGCGACCCCATGAGAAGCGGCGTGATGCCCAGCGTCATGATGGAGAAGATCAGGATCGACGCCAGAGTCTCGATGAGGGTGAGACCGAGCTCGCACTGCCTCAGGCGGGTCAGCACGAGGCTGCTTCCGCGATCGTGCGCTGAGAGACGCGGGCGGTCAGGGCAGAGACACACACCCCCGCCGACCTGCCAAGTGACGGCTGGCGGAGGTCGACGTGGCCCCGGGTTGCCGTTCCCTTGGGGAAGAAGAGGACGACTTTGTCCTCGGGGGTGACGCCGCATCCACTGCCGAGCACACCTGAGCTGACCTGGCTGCTGCTTGCGAACGTGCTGGTACCCAAGAAAGTGACTCCAGTGTCCAAGGTCAGGCGCGAGCGCACGGTGCAAGTATCGTCTGCCGCATCCGCGATGTTCGCGCCCAGGCTGTAACGGATGGTGGTCCAGCTACCGGTGCCCGTCCTGACAGCGGCACCGAAGATGATCGGGCTGGACTCGGACGCCGCGTTCTGCTGCAGCGTGCGCAGCTGAGCTACGACCTCCCCCGTCGCTCCCGTCAATGATCGAACGAGCCAGTACTGCCGCAGCGAGAACGCCCCGAGCGTCATCAAGATGGCCGCCAGCCCCATGGCCGTCAACATCTCGATCAGAGTAAAGCCATCTTCTTTGCGCATGAGTGTCCTTCTGGAACGAGTGTCGCTGGGAACCTTCGTCATCTAGCTATCGGACGTTCGAGCAGGCTCCTTGAAGGGCCCGGACCACATACGCACGGGAAAGGGGCGGGAAAAATCCCGCCCCTTTCTTCGACGTGTTGCTCACAACGATTCCTACGTGGCGGCGGTAAACACTCCGGCGGTGCAGGTGCCCTTCTTGGGGGTGGTCGACAGGTTCGAGATGGCGTACGACGTGGTCCCGAGCCGGGCGTGCGTAGCGGAGATGCAATAAGCGCTCTTGTCGGCGTTGACCGTTGCGACCGGGGTCACGTCGGTGGCCCACTTGAAGCCCTCGCCGGCAAGTGTGCCGGCGGCCGGCGCATTTTGGTCGCCGACCTGATCTGTGTAGAGGCCCTGGTTGCCGGTGGCGAACGACTCTTCTGCCGTAGCGCCGTTCTTCAGTGCGGACTCAACAGCCGCGACGTAGCCCTTGTTGCGCTGGTTCAGGAACACCGGGATCGCGATCGCCGCCAGGATGGCGAT
>JADDQX010000145.1:5747-6037 GCA_016781115.1 Actinomycetota bacterium
CAGTTCCCCTTTCCTTTCACGTCCCTACAAGCCGTTAGGGACTACCGACGAAGACGAACACCTCAAACCCCACCTCGCCTGCATCGGACGGTCAGACCGCCCCTGCAGGTAACCCGGCCGACCTCGTAGGTCCCGTGGCTTTGCGTCCCCGCCTCGCGACGGGTTTGCCTTTAGCTGCGTTGCTCTCTTTCGGCTTGCATCTGATTCTTCGACCAGTGACTAGTCGGGCTTGAGTGCGACCTGCGAACTATTTGATGAGATCGAAGATCTTGAACATCGGCATGTACAGG
>JADDQX010000146.1 GCA_016781115.1 Actinomycetota bacterium
AAGGCACGGCCGCCCCATCGGTTGGCGCCGGGAGATCTGCACCAGGAAGTGACATCGTGCTCGGCAAGCGCATCCATAAGAAGTCGCGGCCGAAGACCGTGCGGCAGCGTCGAGCGAACGACGAACCCGTCCGGTCGACGAGCAAGACGCGCGACGGGCGCGCCGAAGCCTCCGCCGACGCTCCTGCGACCGCCGCCCCGCCCCCTTCGGACTCAACGACGGAGGCCGAGGCGCGGGAGGACAAGGCCGAGGCTCCGGAGGAGGACAAGGCCGAGGCGCCCGAGGCGCCCGAGGCACCGGAGGACAAGGCCGAGCCCGAGGCTCCGAGCCCGGACCCCGACGCTCTCGATGAGGTCGACGATCCCAAGATCGGCAAGGGCAGCGACTGCGCCCCGGATCTGGGCGAGGAAAGCGAAGGCTCCGACCTCCACTGCGACTGAGCGTCGCCTACTCGAACCCTCCCTGCGCATTGCGCCGCACGCGGGTGCTCTCCCCGAGCCTCAGCGGCGCTGCCGTCTGTAGCTGGATGCTGATGCGGTGGGCAAGCAGCCCGCCGAGGGCCGGAACCAAGAAGATCGCGATCCTCAACACGTTCGTCACCGCCTCTACCTGAACGTTGAACATGATCGCCATGACGTCGTTGCCCCCCGCGATCGTGAGGATCAGGAAGAACAAGAAGGCGGCGGTCCCGATGCCGGTTCGGAAAGGCACGTCGCGAGGACGGTTCAGCAGGTGGTGGTGGTCGTGGTCTCCGGTCAGCCGCGCCTCGATGAACGGCCACAACGTCATGAGGCCGAACGCGATCCCGGGCACGACCACGCCGGGGATGAAAGGCGACGGGATCAAGATGCCAAAGAAGGTGACGTCGAACGGGGGGAACAAGCGCAGCGCTCCTTCGAGCCACCCGATGTACCAGTCGGGTTGCGCGGGAGCGCTCACGACGGTCGCGTCGAAGGGGCCGTAGTCCCAAACGGGGTTGATCTGGATCAGCCCACCCATGAACGACAAGACGGCGCCGGTCAACAGCAAGAGCCCGACGGACTTGAAGGCCTGCCCCGGCCAGAACGGCTTGCCCACGACGTTGCTTTCACTTGCTTTGCCGCCGGGGAACTGGGCGTGCTTCTGACGCGCCAGGATCGCTAGGTGCGCGCCGATCATCGCGATGATGATCCCCGGCAACAACATCACGTGAAGGACGAACAGCCTGGAGATGATGCCCTCGGTGGGGAACTCGCCGCCGAACGCGAGGAAGGCGAGGTAGGGCCCCACGAACGGCACCGAGATGAGAACGCTGTACGCGATGCGGAGGCCGGTTCCCGAAAGCAGATCGTCCGGCAACGAATAGCCGGTGAATCCCATACCGAGGGCGAGGATCAACAGGACGACGCCGATGATCCAGTTCAGCTCGCGTGGTTTGCGGAACGCGCCGGTGAAGAAGATGCGCATGGCATGGACGACGACCGCGGCTACGAACACCAGCGCGGCCCAGTGATGGATCTGGCGCATGACGAGCCCGGCTCGTACCTCGAAGCTGATCCGCATCACGGACTCGTACGCGGCCGACACCTCCTGGCCTTGCAGTGGCGCGTACGGCCCCTGGTAGGTGACGGGGACGGAGTCCGGACGGTAGAAGAGCGTGAGGAACGTCCCCGTCGCGACCAGGATCACGAAGCAGAACAGCGCGATCTCCCCGAGCAGGAACGACCAGTGATCGGGGAAGACCTTGCGCAACCCCTTACGCGCCATGGCGGCAACCCCGAGGCGCTCGTCGAACCAACGGAGGACCTTCACGACGCTTGATCCTCGCCCTCGTCCGACTGGAGGTTCCAGAAGCCGGGCCCGACCGGTTCGGAGAAGTCGCCGGTCGCCACGAGGAAGCCCTGGTCGTCGACCTCGATCGGGAGCTGAGGCAGGGGGCGGTCGGCGGGGCCGAAGGTCGGCTCGCCCCCCCTCAAGACATCGAACGTCGACTGGTGGCAAGGGCAGAGGAGCTCGTGGCTCTCGGCTCGGTACAGGCCCACGGGACAGCCCGCGTGCGTGCAGATCTTCGAGTAGCCGAGGACGCCCTCTGGCGCCCACTCCTCTCGCCCCGCGGGCAGCTGAAGCGCAGCGGGGTCCACCTTCAGCAGCACGGTCTGAGCATCGGCGGCTCCAACCTCGCCCTCCGGGAAAACGGTCTGCACGGCGCCCGCCTGGACCTGCTCGGGGCGGACGGGGTTCCCATCGAGGTCCACCAGGCGCTTCCCGGCGATCCACCGGGTTCGAAAGAGGCTCTGGCCGGGGCGGGGGCCGAGTGACAGCGCGGGGATAGCCAGCGCCGCCGCGAGTGTTCCCGAGGCTCCTATGAGCATCCGCACCAGCATCGATCGTCGCGTGAGGTCGGGTTCGTCCAGAGCTTCCGCGGCCTCGCTCCGCTCGGCCTCGGATGACAGCTGTCCTCGCTCCTCGATCGCTACATCTTCGTGGAGGAGCCGCGTCGCCCACACCACCACGCCGGCGCCGAGACCGCCTAGAGCGAGCCCCAGCAGGAGCCCCTCTAACTGCGCGTCGCCTCCCGCCACGTACACGATGACCAGCGCCAGCGACGACAGGACGCTGACGCCGAAGGCGAGCGCGACGAGCCGCTCCGGCTTCACGGTTCTCGCTCGGAGCTCGCGCCCGTCTTGCTCCCGATCAGGCTTCGCGAGCCGAGCGGCTTCGGGTTCACGAGCGCTGCTCCGGAGTCGTCTTGGCCTTGCTTCCGATCAGGTAGCAGATGAGCCCCAGCGAGAGCATCCCGACGGCCCAGCCGACGAAGCCCTCGGGAACCGGCCCGATGCCACCGATGTCGGCGCCACCGGGATCATCTTGCTCCTGCAGGTAGCCGATGTAGCGCACGATCGCGTTCAGTTCCTGCTCCTCGAAGTCGAACACCGGCATCTCGCCGGGCCCAGTGATGGTGGCCTCCGCGATGTCCAGCGGCAGGGCCTGGTAGAGGCCGGGCGCCAGCGCCCCGACACCCGCCGCACCACCGTTCGCCGTGGCGCCGTGGCAGGCGGCGCAGTTGTTCACGAAAAGCTCTTGACCCTCGACCAGGTCACCCGCGGCCGGATCGAGCTCGGGTATGGGAGGACCGGAGCCGAGGCTTCCGACGTAGGCCACCAAAGCCTCTATCTCCTCTGGGGTGAAGGCGGGTGGCTTGCGCATGGTCTGTTCGTCGACGTCAGCGAGCGGCATCCGGCCCGTGCGCAGTTGGAAATCGGCGGCTGCCTCGCCGGCGTCGTCTATGGGGGGGCCGTACTCGGTGCCGGTGCCATCGTCGCCGTGACACGAGGCGCAGGACTCGACGTAGAGCCGCTCCCCCTCCGCCTCCTGGGCACTCGCCGGCAACGCGCCGAGGGTGAACAGAGCTGCACCCACGAAAGCGACCCGCAGACCGAGCACCCCGGGACCCTACCCCGCCCCCTTTGTTCTTTGCTCATCTTGGATGAACCGGGACAAAAAGGTCACGCCGTGTCACCGAACCGTCGCGGACAGTTTCGTCGGCAGTCGCCTGGGAACGATGGCCGCAAGAGCTCCACCCGCCGTTCTGAAAGGGGGGACGCAGTGGGATTGGTATGGACCGTGCTGGCCGTCATCGGCCTGATCGTCGTCCTGCAGATGATCTTCTAGAGGTGAATCGGCCCCCGGAGCTCCGGGGGCCGAACCTTTTCCCCCACCACTCTCGCTCGCGAGCGGCTTTCCTCCCCGGGCTCCCGCCGCCCCGGAATATCTTGGTCAGCGCAACCCTTTGGACTCTTTAGTGTGCGGGTGCGCGAGAACGCACAGAGGTGACTCGGGGAACAAGGAGTGGGGACGTGATTTTGACAACCGCGGGCGTGCTGGCGTGGGTGACAACCCTGCTGGCATCCGTCGTCGGTGGCGGCTCCGGGATGTCTCAGCCGCGCGCGGCACAACAGCAGCGTCCCAACGTCTTGATCTTCATCACGGACGACCAACGCGCCGAAGGGACGATGGACGTGCTCCCAGCGGTGCAGAAGTGGTTCGGCGAACAAGGAACCGAGTTCACGAACGCCTACGCCACTACCCCGCTTTGCTGCCCGGCCCGCGCCTCGATCCTGACGGGCCGCTATGCGCACAATCACACCGTCTACGAGAATGGAAGGGACGCGATCAAACGGCTGAAGTTCGGGCGGACCCTGCCCGCCGTCCTCCAACACGCCGGCTACCGCACGGGGATCTTCGGGAAGTACTTCAACCAGTGGCCCCACGATCGTCGCCCGCCACACTTCGATGAGTGGGTGGTCAGCTCGTTCGGGTACGAGGATTCCACGTTCAACATCCAAGGTGGAGACCAGGTCGTTCCGGGTTACTCGATGCACTTCGTTTCCGATAAGGCCACGGAGTTCGTCGAGCAGGCCTCCTCAGAGCCGGAGCCGTGGTTCGCGTACATCGCGCCCGTCGCAGCTCATACTCCTTTCACTCCCGAGCCCGCTTACGCGGAAGCACCTGTCCCCCCACGAGAGCACGATCCTTCGGAAGGCGAGGAGGACCTCAGCGACAAGCCGCCCTGGGTTCGGGCGCATCGGCTCTTGCCGACCGAGATCGCGGACGAACGTGCCGCAGGACAGCTCCGAACGTTGATGACGGTGAACGACATGGTCGATCGGGTGATGACGACGCTGCACGCAGCAGGTGAGGCCGACAACACGCTTGCGATCTTCACGTCCGACCACGGCTTCCTGTGGGGTGAGCACGGCCTCGGCAACAAGAGGCAGCCGTACACACCGTCGATCGAGGTGCCTCTGTACGCGCGCTGGCCCGGAACGGTGACGGCGGGCGCGCAGGACGACCGCATCGCCGCAAACGTGGACATCATGCCGACGATCCTGGACGCCGTCGGTGTCGAACGGGAGCGGCCGCTGGATGGACTCTCGCTCCTGCAAGACCATGAGAGGGATGCGCTCTTCCTCGAATACCGCAGCGCCTTCGGGAGGCCCGGCCGTCTGCCCAGCTGGGCTTCCGTTCTGACGCGTCGCGACCAGTACATCGAGTACTACTCGAGATCCGGCGCGAGGGTGTTCCGCGAGTACTACGACCTGCTCCGCGACCCAGCGCAGCTCGTCAACCTGCTCCACGACGGAGACGAGCTGAATGACCCGCCGGCTCCGTTACTGAAGTCGCTCGAGAACGCGGTTGACGAAGGGCGTCAGTGCCGGGGCCGCTCCTGCACGATGAGGGCGATCCCAAAGGCGTAGTTGCCGCTGCTCTACGGAGCCGTCCGAAACACCTCGGTGCACATGAGGCCGTAGGGCCCGTTGTAGATCCCGATCCCCACCTCGTCGAACTCGGCCCGCAGCATGTTCTCGCGGTGGTCGGGCGACGCGAGAAGACCCTCATGCGCCTCCGGCACAGTCGGAGCGATCGCTAGGTTCTCTCCTGCGGCCGCGTAGCGGATCTTGGCTCTGCGCATGCGGTCGAAAGGGTCGTCGCCTGAGGTATCCACGTGGGAGAAGTAGCCCTCCTGGTACATCTCTTTCGAATGGCTTCGCGCCACCTCGGCGCAGGCGTCGCACCATCTGAGCGGCTCGAGCCCCCGCTCCTCGCGCTCTTCGTTCATGAGCTCGAGCAGCCGGCGCTCGGCACTCGGATCTAGCTGGAGGTCCTCGGCAGCGCCCGTGAAGCGAACCGTGTCGCTGGGGACGCTCTCGCGGAAGCCTGTCTGCTGTCGCACCCACAGTGTCAGAGCCCGAAGATCGTCCGAGCGGGTCATGAGCCCGTCGTAGAAACTGGTGAACGGCGACGCAGGCTCTGCGAGGACATCGCCGCTGACAGAAGTCGTCACGGCCTCGCTGAATCCCGGCAGCTGACGGTTCCCGGCCGACACGGCCAACATCGCGTAAAGGAAGAGCGACGCGATCGTGACCGCCCTGAAGATCCCGATGACGACGCCGCCGGCACGGTCGAGCCAGCGCGGACCCGATATCTCGACGCCCCTCGTCTTGCGGATCCCGATCACGACCACCACCAGCTCCACGATCGCGATGATCCCGATGAGCGCGATCAACCTCGCGACGTTGAGCTGAAGCGACGACAGGTTGTCGAGAAGACCGGCGATCGGGCCCACCAACACGGGCGCCACGAGTATCCCGGCGGCAAGCCCGACGAGACCTACCGTCTCGCGCAACGAGCCGTGACGCCACCCGCGATAGACCGCGAACAACAGGATGAGCGCGACGGCTGCATCTACGACCAGACCGCGCTGCAAGTTTCTCT
>JADDQX010000147.1:0-2182 GCA_016781115.1 Actinomycetota bacterium
AGCCGTGCCGTTGGTGAAAGAAGCGACTCGCCTCCTCCTGCCACGCGCAACCGTTATCGCGGTCGGTCCGACCGCTGCGAAGGTGATCGGCACCGCCCGCGCCGACGGTGACCCGGCCGAAGGGACCCAAGGAGTGCAGGACGAGCGTGGACTTCACGCCCTTGTCACGCTGGCAGTGACCATTGAGCAAGCGCAGAAGCTCGCGCACGCCGCGCACACCGGGAAGATCACTCTCGGCCTGCTGAGCAAAGAGTCGCGGACCGGCACCCGTGCTGCCGACGACAACCGAACCATTTTCGAGTGACGGGACGCATCATGACAATCTTGTTCGACACCGGTCGCGACGCCTACGACGGTCCCGTTCCGCTCCTCCGGGGCGAAGTCGAGTGCGTCGACTCATTCGATGGTCTCAATGCCCTGCTGCGAACGCGTCGTCACGACCTCGTGGTCGTCGGACCCGGCGTCGATGCGGCCGTAGCGTGTTCCTTCGCTGCGGCTCAGCGACTGGTTGACGCCACCGTCGGCGTCGTGCTGGTTCGCCGCGAGCTCTCGAGTGGGGTGCTGCGGGATGCCATGGTCGCGGGTGTGAGGGACGTGGTGCTGGTAGACGACCCTGGCATGATCGAGGAGGCGTGCATCCGGTCGCGCGAGGTCTCCGAGGCGCTGCGCGGACGCCGCGAATACGCGCCCGCCGGGGTCGCGCCGGTTTCGGGTGAGGTTGTCACTGTCTTCGCCGGAAAGGGCGGGTGCGGTAAGACAACAGTGGCGACCAACCTGGCCACCGCGTTCGCGCGAGCCGGTCGTCGTACCTGCCTTGTTGACCTTGACCTCGCATTCGGCGATGTCGCGATCGCGATGCAGCTCCAACCTGTGCGGACTCTTGCGGATGCAGTCGGAATTAGCGCCCTCGACGAAACGGCCGTCCGCTCCCTGGTCACTCATCACGACAGTGGTGTCGACATGATCCTCGCTCCGGTAGAACCGGGCATGGCGGAGACGATCTCGGGTGAACTGGTTGGCCACCTGCTCGAGCTTCTTCAGAAGCTGTACGACGTCGTCGTTGTCGACACGCCGCCCGCCTTCACCGACCACGTGCTGGCCGCTTTGGACCGCGCTCACCATTGCGTGCTCATCACAACCCTCGACGTGCCCGCGCTCAAGAACCTGAAGCTCACTCTCGAGACCCTGGAAATGCTCGGCTACCCGCGGGAGCGGTGGCGCGTCCTTCTGAACCGGTCCGACGCGAAGGTCGGCCTGTCTGTTCAAGACGTGGAGCGCACGCTCCGCACTCCGATCGCCGTTCAGGTTCCTTCGAGCCGCGTGGTGCCGGCGTCGATCAACCGAGGCGTCCCGATTGTATTGGATCAGCCGGGGCACGCGGTAAGTGCAGCGATCACCCGACTTGCGGCGGCACTGTCTCCGGCCGAACATCCCCGTTCCAAGCCCGCCCGTCGCCAGTTCCTTCGCCGGCGAGTCGAGGTGGCCTCATGACGCTCGCGTCTCGACTGGCGCAAGCCCAAGTCGGCGGGTCCGCGTCGGTAACCGCTCCTGACACACTGGCACGTCGGCGTTCGGCGCGAGGCGCGTCCGATCCGCTCACCGAGATCAAGCGGAAGGTGAACCAAGCTCTCCTCGAGGCTCTCGGGCCGAAACTCTATGACCCCCACATGAGCGTCGATGAACTCGAAGCCAGGGTTCGGCAGACGCTGCAGTCGGTCCTCGAGCGCGAGGAGAAGCCGCTCTCCACTGCCGACCGGAATCGGATCGCTCAAGAGGTGTCCGACGACATTCTCGGCTATGGGCCGCTTGAGCCGTACCTGCGCGACCCGAGCGTGTCCGAGATCATGGTGAACGGGCCAGACCAGATCTACGTCGAGGCAAACGGGAAACTCGTGCAGTCGAACGGTGCGTTCGTCGACGAGAATCATCTCCGTCGGACCATCGACAAGATCGTGGCTAAGGTGGGCCGTCGGATCGATGAGTCCAGTCCCATGGTCGATGCGCGGCTCGCTGACGGTAGTCGTGTGAACGCCGTCGTCCCGCCCATCGCCTTGGACGGATCGATGCTCACGATCCGGAAGTTCTCCACCGATCCGTTCACCGCACACGACCTGGTGGACTTCGGGACGATGACCCCCGCCGTCGCTGACTTCCTGGCTGCATGCGTCCGCGGACGGATGAA
>JADDQX010000147.1:2207-6001 GCA_016781115.1 Actinomycetota bacterium
TTCCGGCCGACGAGCGGATCGTGACGATCGAGGACGCAGCCGAACTCCAACTGCATCAAGATCACGTGCTCCGTCTCGAGTCCCGCCCGAGCAACGTTGAGGGCAAGGGCCAGATCAGCATCCGAGACCTCGTTCGGAACAGTCTCCGCATGCGCCCCGATCGCATCGTCATCGGAGAGGTCCGAGACGGAGCGGCGCTCGACATGCTGCAGGCGATGAACACCGGTCACGATGGATCGTTGAGCACGGTTCACGCGAACACTGCGCGCGATGCCCTCGCGCGGCTGGAAACGATGGTCCTGATGGCGGGGGTCGAGCTTCCGGTCCGCGCCATCCGCGAGCAGGTCTCGAGCGCGATTGATCTTATCGTGCAGCAGACGCGTCTCAAGGACGGTAGCCGGAAGATCGTGCAGGTCACCGAAGTGGTAGGGATGGAGGGCGACGTCGTCACGCTGCAGGACTTGTTTGTCCTCGACATGTCCCGCGGGTACGACGCACACGGCAAGTCCCTAGCGCGGCTAGTGTCATGCGGCCTTCGTCCGAAGTTGCACGAGCGGTTGGAAGACCTCGGCATCCATCTGCCGCCCAGCATGTTCGCGCTTGAGGCGGCGTGATGGACGAGCAAGCGATTGGCTATCGGCGAGCATGGCTCGTCATCGGGTTGGTGCTGGTGTCGTTGGGCCTCTCCACGACCCCGGCGTTCGCCAGCGCGTCAGCCAGTGGGGCCATCTCCTCCGTGGTGCCGACCGGTGACGGCCTGCGGGTGCAGTTCCAGGTCGACGGCTTGCCTAGCGATGCCGACCTACTTCACGAGTCAGTCCGCGTGGCGCTCGGCGATGAGGAGGTCAGCGCGCGCGTATCGCCCGGCGGCGGGCAGCACTCGCCACAGGTTGCACGCCGGGTGATGTTGGTGCTGGACACGAGTGGCTCAATGGCCGGCGCGCCGCTAGAAGCCGCGCGGTCAGCCGCGCTCGCCTACCTTGAGGCTGTGCCTGCCGACGTGGCCGTCGGTCTCGTCACTTTCGACAACAGGGTGCGCGTGCTCTCCAGCCCCACCGCCGACCGTGAGATCCTCGTGGAGGCTGTTCGGTCCCTCGCGCCCCGCGGTGGGACCAGGATGTACGACGCGATACCCCGGGCTCTCAGCGAGCTGGGCTCGGAGGGTCAACGGCGGATCCTGCTACTGGGTGACGGCGTCGACAAGTCCAGCACCGTCACTCTGCAACAGGCGAGCTCCAACCTCCGCGAGAGCAAGGTCGGACTCGACGCCGTTGCGCTCGGCACGTCGGTCGACAGGGTCGCCTTGCGCCAGCTTGCCACTCGAGGGAGCGGGCGCGTCCTCAGCGCAGGAGACGAGGTCGAGGCCGTTGCTGCGTTCGCGGAAGCCGCGCGGGCATTCTCTGCGCAGCTATGGCTCCAGGTCGACGTTCCGGCGGGCATGTCGGGTGACGTGACCAACCTCGAGGTCACCGTGGCCAGCAGCACCGGGCAGACTTTCCGAGCAACGGCACCCGTAGTACTGGCCGGCACGGACGGTCCGGGCGTCTTCGGTAGGAAGTTCGTTCTCTGGTTCGGCCTGGCGGCTGTGTTCGTCGGCCTGGCGGGCGCCTTGGTACTCGCCGTCCGGGTAGGCGACAGTCACGCTCGGCACCGCCGCCGCACGCACGAGGTGCTCGCGACCTACACAATGCAAAGGAGTGTCGCCCCCACTTCCAGCGAGACGTCGCCGATCGGCTCCGGCGTCCTCGCTCGCACCGCATTGGCAATGGCCGGCACGGTGCTGGGCGGCCGCAACTTCGAGGCGCGGCTCACGGCGAAGCTGGATCGGGGCGCCGTCAAGTTCTCGGCACGGGAATGGCTCGTCCTCCAAGCCGTCGCTGCTCTCGTCCTGTCCGGCGGTCTCACACTCCTCGCGAATCTCGTCCTAGGTCTGTTCGGCGCGGTGCTCGCGGTCGTGGTTACGCAGGCCTGGCTGTCACGGAAGGCGCGCGCACGGTCCTCCCGCTTCGACGCTGAGATGCCGGACGCATTGCAGTTCGTCGCCAGTGGGCTCTCGACGGGCTACTCGTTGCCGCAAGCACTGGACAGCGTCGTCCGGGACGGGCGTCCCCCGATCTCGGAGGAACTCGCACGTGCCTTGGCCGAAGCACGGCTGGGTGTCCCTCTGGAGGACGCCCTCGAAACGGTCGCCGTCAGGATGGACAGCAAGGACTTCGGGTGGGTCGTCATGGCCATCCGTGTTCAGCGGACAGTCGGGGGCAACCTCTCAGAGGTGCTGCAGACGGTGTGCCAGACCATGCGCGAGAGAGGAGCGCTTCGGCGGCAGGTCAAGGCGCTCTCCGCGGAGGGTCGCATGTCGGCCGTCATCCTGATTCTCCTGCCGGTCGCGCTGGCGTTCTACCTCGCCTTGATGAATCCCGACTTCTTCAGCCCGATGTACGAGACCCTTCTGGGACTCATGTTGCTGGCGGGCTCGACGGTTGCTCTCGGCGTCGGCGCACTTTGGATGCGCAAGCTGGTCAAGGTGGAGATGTGATGTCAACTTCAGCGTGGCTTACGTCCGGGTTCGCGGCGGTCTTCCTAGGCCTCGCCCTCGCGACTGCCGTGGTCCTCGGTGCACTGGCGGAACGTCGCCAGGTCAGCCGCTCCCTGACCGCGATCGGACACTCAGGTACCGCTCCCACCGCTCTACCCTTCAAACAGCGCATTCTGCTGCCAGCTCTGGACCAATGTACGAACTTGGGGAGGGCTCTGTCGCCGGGTGAGACCGCTCGAAAGCTTGTGCGGCGCCTCGATCTCGCCGGCAACCCTGCGCCGTGGGATGTGGATCGCCTGCTGGCGGTCAAGGCCGTTGGGCTGGTGCTCACACTGGCACTGGGCTTCCTGGTCTTCGCCGACAAGGGCCTGGTCCGCGCGTTGCTTCTGACCGTGCCCGCAGGCGCCTTCGTCTTCTGGCTCCCGGACATCCTGCTCTACAACACGGGACAGAAGCGTCAGGTGGAGATCCAGCGGACGCTGCCAGACGCTCTCGACCTCCTGACGATCAGTGTCGAGGCGGGCATGGGGTTCGACGCTGCTCTGAACCAGGTTGCGCGCAACACCGACGGCCCTCTCGCGGGCGAGTTCTATCGCGTACTGCAGGAGATGCAGATGCAGAGCCGGAGCGATGCCCTGCGTGCCCTCGGCGACAGGACAACGGTCGTCGACCTGAGGAGCTTCGTCAGTTCGCTGGTACAGGCTGACAAGCTAGGCGTGCCGGTCGGTCGCGTTCTGCGCGAGCAGAGCAAGGAGATGCGCCTCAAGCGACGGCAACGCGCCGAAGAGCAGGCGATGAAGGTCCCCGTCAAGATTCTCTTTCCTATGGTCGTCTGCATCCTGCCCGTTCTCTTCGTCGTCGTACTGGGACCAGCGTTCATGGAGTTCCAGAAGACTTTGCAGGGCGGCCTCTAAGATGTGGGACCGCAGTACAAGCTATCTCTATGGCGTCCCGCCTTCCGGTACGCGCGAAGCGCGGTGGGCGGGTGACACCTCAGGCTGGAGGGCGCCGGGTGCTTACTCGGCCATTCTGGGCCTGAATGATAGACGCGTCTGCTGGCCCCGTGCTTGTGGCGGTACGCCTGACAGCCGCTCGGAATAGGGGACTGGTGGCAGCCCGTGCGTGCCACGGACGCGAGCTGGTTATCAGGGTCTTCGGATCTGAGCGTGGGTGACGGCGCGAGCGTGGCGCTGCTGGGGTGATGGGGTCGGGGCTTTCATGATCGGTAGCGACCAAGCCGACCGGCTCACAGAAGACC
>JADDQX010000148.1 GCA_016781115.1 Actinomycetota bacterium
GATGAGGACCTTGCCTCGCGAACGGACGGAAGACATCGAGGCTGCAACACTGTCCTCGTTCGCGTGCCTCGCCAGGGATTCGAAGGGCCGCGACGTTTCGGAGCCGGAGGACGAGACACGCACCTGCTACGAGCGCGACCGTGAGCGGATCGTGCATTCGAAGGCCTTCCGCCGCCTCGGGCACAAGACGCAGGTGTTCGTCGCGCCGGAGGGCGACCACTACCGGGTCCGCCTCACCCACACGCTCGAGGTTACTCAGGTGGCTAGGACCATCGCCCGCGCCCTGCGGCTGAACGAAGACCTGGTCGAGGCGATCTGCCTGGGGCACGACCTCGGCCACACGCCCTTCGGGCACCTCGGCGAGGAGGTCGTGGCGGCGTTCTTGCCTGGGTTCAGGCACAACCTGCAATCGGTTCGGATCGTCGAGGTGCTCGAGTCTCTGAACCTCACGTGGGAGGTGCGGGACGGCATCGCGAACCACACCTGGTCGATGCCGACGATGCCCGGGACGCTGGAGGGCCAGATCGCTCGTTACGCCGACAGGATCGCCTACCTCAACCACGACATCGACGACGCCACCCGGGCCGGGATTCTCAGCGAAGAGGACTTGCCCGATTCGACGTTGGAGGTGCTGGGGCGGACCCACCCCGAGCGGATCAAGAAGATGGTTGGCGACCTGGTCGCGGCTTCGGCCGACAGTGCCCAGATCCAGATGAGCAGCGATGTCTTCGACGCGATGGGGACCACGCGTGGGTTCCTGTTCGAGAAGGTCTACCTGGGGCGCGTGGGGCCGGAGACGAGGCAGGCGGTCGCACAGATCCTGACCGTCCTGCTCGAGCACCACTCCTGCGCGGGGGGAGCCGCCGGCGAGGACCCGCGGGTGGCTGCGGTCGATTACGTCTCGGGGATGACCGACCGGTTCGCGCTGCGGGCGTTCGAGAAAGTGACGGGAGCCGCTCCACCTTGGGTCGGGGCCGGAGCCTTAGGATGAAGCTGCTTCCCCGCGGCTTGGCTCAGCGCGTCTAGGTAGGGGGAAGCATGGCGAAGATCAAAGACGACGACATCGATCTCCTCCGCGACAAGGCGGACATCGTCGAAGTCATCTCCTCCTACTCGCACCTGAAGCGGTCGGGAGGGCACACATTCAAAGGTCTCTGCCCCTTCCACTCGGAGAAGACACCCTCGTTCACCGTCGACTCCGCGAAGAGCCTCTTCTTCTGCTTCGGCTGCGGCGAGGGCGGCAACGTGTACCACTTCGTCCAGAAGATAGAGAACCTTCCCTTCCCCGAGGCAGTCGAGTGGCTGGCACGAAGGTTCAACTACGACCTCCACTACGAAGACCAGAGCCCCGGCGACGCTCGCGCCTACGGCGTCAAGCGCCGGCTTGTGGAGGCGAATGAGGCCGCCGCAGAGTTCTTCCACCGCGCGCTGATGGACTCGCCGGATGCGGATGCGGCCCGGAACTACCTGGCCGGACGCGGCTTCGGACCGGAGGTGGCGGAGCGGTGGCGGCTGGGCTACGCGCCGGGCCGAGATTCCTTGTCCAGGCACCTGCTCGATAAGGGGTTCAAACAAGGCGAGATCGTGCAGGCGGATCTTGGCCGCATCAGCGAGCGGGACGGCAGGCTGTTCGACGCCTTCCGTCAGAGGATCATCTTTCCCACCTGGAGCCTCCAGGACGACATCGTCGCTTTCGGAGCGCGCGCTCTGGGGGACCAGCAGCCGAAGTACCTCAATACGGGGGAGACCCCGCTGTTCTCGAAATCCCGCGTGATGTACGGGCTGAACCGCGCGAAGTCGGCCATCGTTCGGAGTCACGCGATCGTGGTCGAGGGATATACGGATGTGATCGCGCTCCATGAAGCGGGTGTCACCGAGGCGGTGGCGACGAACGGCACCGCGCTAGGCGAAACTCACTTCGAGCTCTTGAAGAAGTTCTCCTCGCGCGCTGTGCTGATGTTCGATTCCGACAACGCGGGAAAGAGCGCGACGGAACGGGGGTTCGGACTGCATCACCGGATCGGACTGGAGGTCCTCGTGGCTCCGTTGCCTCCCGGCCGAGATCCCGCCGAGGTGGTCGCAAGCGAAGGTGCGGAGGGTATCCAGAAAGTTATCGAAGCGGGGCAGCCACTGCTCGAATTCAAGCTCGAGCAGACGTTGGCAAAGCTTCGGATGGACACTCCGGAAGCACGTTCGCACGCGGTTCGCGAGGCAGTGCAGGTGCTAGGGTGGCACCCAGATCCGATAGCCAGACATGAGTATGCGTTCATGGTTGCTAGACGGATCGGGGTCGAGCCGGAGGCCGTGCAGCGGGCGCTTGCAGAGCGACGTTCAGGTCCCTCGGCGGCGACGGGGGGGACCAGCGGCAGGGAACGTGACCGCCGTCTGCCTGGTCATGTGAAGGTAGAACGAGAGGCTCTTCAGTTGCTCTTAACCAAGACCAGAGAAACGCAGCCGTGGCTCGGCGGCATCGATGAATCGGACTTCACCTCACCGGCCCGGCGCGAGTTGCTTCGGGAGGCTCTGTCGGCGGCGCGGGCAGGAACGCCGCTGGGTTCGGAAGTGGCAGAACGGCTTTCGCCGGAGGGGCTCGCCCTCTACACGGAGCTCGCGGTGATGGGATCTGAAGCCGCGGACGACGGGTCGCACGACGCGATGCAGGAGGTCTTCGTTCGCCTGAAGGTGTTCGCGATCGAGCGCGAGATCAAGAGGAGACGAGTCACCTTGCAGGATGTGAATCCTCTGGAGGAGGCGGAAAGACATGATGCTCTCTTCACTGAGCTCGTCCGCCTAGAAGCCAAGCGACGTGATCTTCTGAGAACGCTCCCCGGAGCGGCCTGATGGTGCAGCCCCCGACCACGACGCAGGAGCCCGCGCCCGAGGCCCAGCCCGGCGCCACGATGACCGAGGTCGCGCCTGCGCAGATCGAGGTCGAGAAGATCATCCGGGCGGCGAAGCAAGAGGGGAGCATCACGGCCGCCGACCTGGCCGAGAAGCTGTCGGTGCTCGACCTCACCCCCGATGACACCGATGCCGTCTACCAGCGTCTGGTCGAACTGAACGTCGAGGTGGTTGAGGACGAAGCGATCATCGAGGAGGACGAGGAAGAGGCGGAGGAGCCGGCGCCGGATGCCGACGAGGATCGTGTCAGAGCTCGGCGAGAGGTCGATATGGCTCTCAAGGCCCCGACCAACGATCCGGTCCGGATGTATCTGAAGGAGATCGGTCGGGTTGCTCTTCTAACGGCTCAGGAAGAGGTGTCGCTCGCGAAGCGGATCGAGTCCGGACTGATCGCAGAAGACAACTTGGCTGCGGGTGCCAAGGTCTCCGACGATCAGCTGTTCGAGCTGCGGATGACGCGGCGGGACGGGGCGATGGCCAAACGCCATCTCGTCGAGGCGAACCTGAGACTGGTGGTTTCGATCGCGAAGCGATACGTGGGCAGGGGTATGGCCTTCCTCGACCTGATCCAGGAGGGGAACCTCGGTCTGATCCGCGCGGTGGAGAAGTTCGACTACACGAAGGGCTACAAGTTCTCCACCTACGCGACGTGGTGGATCCGCCAGGCGATCACGCGCGCGATCGCGGATCAAGCGAGAACGATCCGCATTCCGGTACACATGGTCGAGACGATCAACAAGCTCGTTCGGATACAGCGCCAACTCCTGCAGGACCTGGGACGAGAGCCCACCGCCGACGAGATAGCGGAGCAGATGGAGCTGTCGCCGAAGAAGGTCCGGGAGATCCAGAAGATCTCTCAGGAGCCGGTGTCGCTCGAGACCCCGGTCGGCGAGGAGGAGGACTCGAACCTCGGTGACTTCATCGAGGACGCCGATGCCCCCGTTCCTCTCGAGCGGGCGTCATTCAAGCTCTTGCAGGAACAACTGGAGTCGGTCCTGCACACCTTGTCAGAGCGCGAGAAGGAAGTCATCCGGTTGCGGTTCGGCCTCGTAGACGGGCAGCCCCGGACCCTCGAGGACGTCGGCAAGAAGTTCGGCGTGACGCGCGAGCGCATCAGGCAGATCGAGTCCAAGACGCTATCGAAGCTGAGGCACCCGTCGCGCAGCCAGAAGCTCCGCGACTACCTCGAGTAGGTCGTCAGTGCGCCGGTGGCGGCGCGACCGACAGGTTGGCGGGGTAGCCGTCGCCGTTACCGGAGCGGCGGTCTTTGACGACATCCGACACCTTGCTCACACCTTCTGAAGCCTTCTCCTTCGCCTGCCCCAGTCCGGTCTCGACCGCACCCCTGGCTTTTCCGGTCGCCTTATGGAAGGCCGGCGATGCCAAGAGGTTGTCGTAGAGCCGGCGGAGCTGGTGATACCGCTCCGTTCCCGCCTTCGCGCCCAGCACGTATCCCGCTCCGAAACCGATGAAGAGTCCT
This sequence comes from Actinomycetota bacterium, assembly GCA_016781115.1. Taxonomy (GTDB): domain Bacteria; phylum Actinomycetota; class CADDZG01; order CADDZG01; family WHSQ01; genus MB1-2. The sequence continues at coordinate 4,382 of JADDQX010000148.1, forward strand.
AGACGGCCGCGCATGTGATCCCTCCCGAGGTCGGGTTGCTGTTTCCCTTCGTATGCCCGCTAGGAACCGGCTCGAATCCCGCCCTGCGGGCGTTCTAAGATGCACCTTCTCATTCCGGGGTAGCTCAATCAGGCAGAGCATCCGGCTGTTAACCGGAGGGTTGCGGGTTCGAGTCCCGCCCCCGGAGCGAGGAAAGGCGGTCGAGGCGGTGGCTCGGCCGCCTTTTCGCGCACCGGTATCGGACTTCCCCTCAAAGGGTGTCTGGATTGACCGGATTGGGGATTGCGGTCGGCTTGTCCAGGTGTCACCATCGTCGAGCTTGTGTCGATCGTTACCGGGACAACGGGGAGATCCATGGACGGGGGACTGACGCAGTCGGAGCTGGACCAGCTGTGGGTTCGCTGGCGCGCCTTCGGCGAGATCGACGTCCGCCAGCAGCTGATCTGTCACTACCTGCCGGTGGTCGATTTCCTCGCGAGCAGGGTCGCCCGCACCGTGCCCGACTCGAACCGTCCCGACATCTACAGCTTCGGCGTGCTGGGGCTGATGGACGCGGTGGACAAGTTCCGCCCCGAGCTGGGCAACCGTTTCGAGACCTACGGGTCCCGGCGGATCCGTGGCGCGATGAGCGACGGGATCCGTAGCCTCAACTGGCTTCCCCGCCGAGCGAGCCAGGCGGCGACCCGTGTCATCGAGAAGGTCATCCCCGTCGACTTCCAGACCGCGCGGACGCCTGTGGGGACGCGCCTGGAGGACTATCTCTCCGATCCAGACGCTGCGCAGGTCCCGGACGCCTTGCTTCTGGAGGCCGATCATGCCGAGGTGGTCGAGGCGCTCGGGTGTCTTCCGGAGCGAGAGAGGCTCGTTATCCGGGAGCACTACTACGGCGGGAGACGCCTGGCGGAGATCGGTCGTGGTCTCGGCGTGACGGAGTCTCGGGTGTGTCAACTGCACCGGCGTGCCCTCGTCCTGCTGCGCGACATCCTCACCCAGCGTCTCAGCGCGTAGCCGACACTCCGCGCGCCGGGGGTGCTAGCTTCCTCGCCGATGGGTAGGGGCCATCTGTCGTAGCACTTTCGCGGAAGGAGAGCCACATGATCGGATTCGTAGTCGCGGGACTCGTGATCGGTGCCTTGGCGCGCCTGATCAAGCCGGGTCGCCAGCGCCTGAGCCTCGTGATGACCCTGTTGCTCGGCCTCGCCGGCTCCGTGATCGGCGGCGTAATCGCGAACCTGCTCGGCACGGGCGACATCTTCGAGCTCAACTTCCTCGGCTTCATCGTCTCGGTCATAGCGGCCGTGTTGCTGATAGGTGTGGCAGAGGGCGTGGCGGGGTCTCGTTCCCACACCTAG
>JADDQX010000149.1 GCA_016781115.1 Actinomycetota bacterium
TGCCGACCAGCAGGAGCCAATCGGCGGCCGAGAAGGCCTCGAGGCTGAGTCGATTCGCCGTCGTGCGGTGGTCGACCGCCTGCTCGTCTGTCGTAACCATCGACGGATTGTAGGAGGCTAGCTTTCCTGCGCCCGCGCTCGCCTCCGCAGGCGGGCGACCCGCATGTTCTGGAGCAGCGTGGGCGACACGTTGCCGTGCGGCGGCATCGATCCCGAGCCGAAGGCGAGGCATCTGGCGCCGGTAGGCGACGGGGCGTCCCGCGCTGCGGAGCCGAGCGCGCTGCTCCAGCGCCGGCTCAGCGGCTCTACCAGGCGTAGTCCTCGGGCGCCGTCTTGTGGCCGGGCCAGATCTCATCGAGGCGCGCCAGCTCGTCCGGCCCCAGCTCTAGCTCGAGGGCGTCGAGCGATGCGTTGAGCTGTTCCATCGTGCGGGGCCCGACGATCGGAGCCGTGACAGCGGGCTGGTGCAACAACCACGCGAGCGCGACCGTCGCGGGTTCGCGGCCGATCTCCGAGCAGTAGTCCTCGTATGCCTGGATCTGATCACGGCGTGCTTCGAGCGCGTCTTTCGAGCGACCGGTGTGCCGTCGTTTCCCCTCCCGCTCCTTGCGCAGCACGCCGCCGAGCAATCCGCCGTGCAGCGGGCTCCAGGGGATGACGCCGACGCCGTAGTCCTCGCACGCCGGCAGCACCTCCAGCTCGACCGCTCGGGTCGCCAGGTTGTAGATCGATTGCTCACACACGAGGCCGAGGAAGTTCCGTCGTCCGGCGGCGGCCTGAGCCTTCGCGATGTGCCAGCCCGCGAAGTTGCTGGACCCGACGTAGAGGATCTTTCCCTGCTGGCGCAGGACCTCCATCGCCTCCCAGATCTCGTCCCACGGCGTCTTCCTGTCGATGTGGTGCATCTGATACAGGTCGATGTGATCCGTCTGCAGGCGCTTCAGCGACGCGTCGCACGCGTGGCGGATGTTGCGCGCCGAGAGGAACGTGTCGTTGGGCCAGTCGCTCATCGAGCCGTAGAGCTTGGTGGCGATCACCGTCTTGTCGCGGCGGCCTCCGCCGGTGGCGAACCAACGCCCGATGATCTGCTCGGTTAGGCCCTCGCCCTTCTTCCAGCCGTAGACGTTCGCGGTGTCGAAGAAGTTGATCCCGAGCTCCAGCGCGCGATCCATGATCGCGTGCGAATCCTCTTCGCTGGTTTGGGGCCCGAAGTTCATCGTGCCGAGGCACAGGCGCGAGACCGAGAGGCCGCTGCGGCCCAGGTGCTTGTATTCCATCAGCTTTCTCCGTTGTGTGCTGAGCCGCGTGCGTCCGTGCGCAGGGCCGAGCAGAGAACGGCTCAGGCTCTTACCACCAGGCGGTCGAGCAGGTTCCTCGTCACCAGCGCGATCTCCTCGACCGCGTCTTCGAAAACCTCGCTGTTGGCGCGAGACGGACCCCGAAAGCCACTCACCTTGCGCACGTACTGCAGGGCGGCGGCGCGAACCTCTTCATCGGAGGGCGGCGACTGCGGATCGCGCAGCGTCTTGATGCTTCTACACATGGCGCAAACCTACCGTTCTCTAGTAACTCGAGTACGCCGCAGCGTAGGTGAGTTAGCAGAGAACGCTATTTGGGTTCTTCGGGGGTGTCGAAGAGGGGGCAGCCCGGCGGGTCGCGGAAGATGGGGTCGCGTGGGTCGTACAGGGCACACGCCGCGATCGAGCCCGTCTTGTACGGGTTGTTCGGAAGACCATAGGAACCACCGCTCTCGCAGTCGGGCAGCCCGAACGGATACATGGTGTTCGTCGTGATGCCGCGCTCCTTCGGCCCCTTGTTCTTCTCCCAGCAGTTGCCCTCGCCCTGGTCGTCCCACCAGAAGTCCAGACCGTTGAGGTCGACCTTGCCGCTGGGGGCGATGCCCATCGTGTTGCCCGAGTACTTGTTGAAATGTGAGGTGTCGAAGCCGTGCTCGGGCTCGTTGCGGATGATGGCGGGCACGCTGATCAACATGAAGCCGGCGCGCCAGTTATCCCACACGTCGTTGTTCTCGAGCAGATTCCAGTTGCCGCCGGCGATCACCATGCCCGCGCCCACCGGGGCCGGGATCACCGGGCACACCGTGCCCGCCCAATCGGGCTTGCCCGGAGGAGGCTTGTAGCCGCGCTCCGCGGGCTTCTTGTCGCAGATGCCCGACTGCACGTAACGCTCGATGTAGTTGGAGTTGTTCGAATAGAACCTGTTGCCGGTGACCCACGCATGGTCCTGCGGGAGCCCAGGGTGGTCCGGATAGATGGAGTCCGTCACCATCCCGGTCTGGTTCGCGTAGAAGTCGTTGTCGTGCACGTAGACCGAGTTGCCCGCGGTGCCGGAGTAACCGGCAGCGTTGTGGTGCGCCTTGCAGTTGCGGATCTCGACCGACCATCTCTTGGTCTGGCCGTACCCGTCGTCGTCGTTCACGTTGGAGGCCGAGCCCGGGTAGATCGCGGAGTCTCCGTTGTTGTAGCCCTCGCAGTTCTTGTAGAGCCCGTGGTCCACCGCGAAGGTGAGGAAGGCGTACTCGTCGTTCCAGCGTCCAACGACCTCGTCGATCACGAAGCCGTCCGTTTCCAGGATGTAGACGGCGTTGAACTCGAACAGCTCGATCGTGAAGTTCTTGAGGTAGAGCCCGTCCGCCCGGTCGCCGCGGATCCCGTTGAGCTTCATCCACTTTCCATCCTTGGTGAAGCCCCCGGTGATGATGACGTCTTCCGCATCGTCTCCGGTGCCCTCGATCTGCAGGTCGCACACTGCGGCATTGCACTCGCGCTTGTCGTCGGCGGGCTTGGCGTCTCCGAAGATGCCGATCAGGTTCTGAGCCTGGGGACACATCATCTGCTGCTCGTAGCTGAGGATCGGCGCCCCGGGGTCCTCGTCGTTCTTCGCCAGCTCCTTCGCGCACTTGGGCTGAGCGCGATAAGGGGTCTCGCGGTAGACGCCGGGCAGCATGTAGATCGTAGTGCCGCGCTCTTTGACGGCCTTGACGGCGTCCTGCAGGTTCTCGAACCTGCACTTGGCGGCGAGCTTGAGGTTGTCGTTGCGGAGGTCGCGGTCCTCGATCTTCATGATCCGAGCCCGGCTGTCCGGCGCGCACACGACGAGGTTCGGCTCGGCGATCATGGGCCGGTAGGTGGGGACCTTGCCGGTGCCGTCGGGAAAGGCGGCGTCCCGCTCGGCGTGGCCCAGAGCGACGCCCGAGCTCGCGACCAACGACAGCAACAACGCGATGGCGATGAACGACCTGCGAAGGATCGAGTGGCTCACGGCGGTTCCCCCAGAAAAGGTTGGTTTGGATGGCTTGCGTCCCTTATGCCCCAAGGTTTCGCTCCCGTACCTCGAATCCCTCCCGCGCCCAGAGGCGGAGCAGGGCAAGCGTCTTGGGGTAGGAAGCCGACATGCACAGCCAGCGCTTGGGTGAGGCCGTCTCCTCCGTTGCCTCCGAGCTGCGTCGTGTCCGGTTTCCGCTGGCGATCGAGGGCGCGTCCGAGGCGGCTGCGACCCGAGACGAGCTGGTGGGCCAGATCGAGGACTACCTTCTCCCCCGGCTGGCCCAGATCGACGCTCCGCTGCTGGCCGTCGTCGGAGGTTCCACGGGCGCCGGCAAGTCGACCCTCGTGAACAGCCTGGTCGGGCGCAGCGTCTCGGCCTCGGGAGTCTTGCGGCCGACGACGACGACGCCGGTGCTCGTGAGCCACCCCGACGACATCTCCTGGTTCGAGGGCGAGCGCATCCTGCCGGGGCTGCCGCGGGCAACCGGTGCTCCCGCCGCGGGCTCCGCCGCTTTGCATCTGATCGCGGACGCGGACGTCCCCAGAGGGATCGCGCTGCTCGATGCTCCGGATGTGGATTCGGTGGTTCGAGCGAACCGGGAGCTCGCGACGCAGCTGTTGGCGGCCGCGGATCTGTGGCTGTTCGTGACGACGGCGGCCCGTTACGCGGACGCGGTGCCGTGGGAGTTCCTGCGGCGGGCGCGGGCGCGGAGTACGGCGCTCGCTCTCGTGCTCAACCGGGTCCCTCCCGACGCTCTGCGAGAGGTTCCCACGCACCTCAGCGACATGTTGCGCAGAGAGGGGCTCGAGGACGCGCCGGTGCTAACGGTTGCGGAGGGCCCGCTGGAGGGTGAGCTGATCCCGGCCGCACGACTCGAGCCGGTCGTGACGTGGCTGCGGTCGCTGGCTTCGGATGCGAGCGCGCGGAGCGAGGTTGTGCGGCGAACCCTTGAGGGCGCGGTCGCTTCCGTTCCGGCGCGCGTGGACGTGGTGATAGCGCAACTCGAGGCGCAGATCGCGGCGGGAGACGCTCTGGCCGACGAAGCGCGGCGGGCATACGCGCTGGGGTTCGAGGAGATCGAGCATGCGTTGAGCGGTGGAGCCTTGCTTCGTTCCGAGGTGCTCGCTCGCTGGCACGAGTTCGTCGGCACCGGCGACGTCATGCGCTCGCTCCAAACGGGGATCGGCCGCTTGCGCGACCGGCTCAACGAGTTGCTGCTGGGCCAACCGCCGGTCGAGAAAGAGGTGCGAACGGAGGTGCAGCGGAGCATCGAGACGGTCGTGGTCGCGGCGTCAGACAAGTCTGCAGAGCGCGCGCTGGCCGCGTGGCGGGGGAGTCCTGCGGGTCGCTCGCTGCTGGAGTCGCAGGAGATCCCGCGCGGCTCGTCTCCACAGCTCGCCGCTTCCGTCGAATCGGAGGTGCGGGCGTGGCAGGGGCGGGTGCTGGAGCTGGTGAAAGAACAGGGCGCGGGCAAGCGCGCGGCAGGACGCGCCGTGTCGATGGGCGTGAATGCCGTGGGGGCCGCGCTGATGATCGCGGTCTTCGCTCAGACGGGTGGGCTGACCGGCGGGGAGGTCGCGATAGCGGGAGGCACCGCCGCGCTCAGCCAACGTCTCTTGGAGGCGCTGTTCGGCGACGAGGCGGTTCGGATGTTGACGAACAGCGCGCGGAGCGATCTGTTGGAGCGCCTTCGCGACCTGATGGATGCAGAGGTCGAGCGTTTCGAGACGGTGGTGCGGCGCGATGCGCCCGACCAGGAACAGGTCGCTGCGCTGCGGGCGAACCTGGTCGCGCTCCAAGAGGCCGGTCGCTCGTGAAGACGCTGTTGTCGCGAGGGCGGGGGCCGAACCTCGAGGATCGGCTCGAGGCGCTGCGGGTGGTGGTCGAGACGGGCCGCGACCGCCTCGATGCCGCCGATGTCGACGCCGCTCGCGCGGTGCTCGATCGTTCTGCCGAGCGGATCGGTATGGGGGCCGAGTTCACGGTGGTGGCGCTCGCGGGCGCGACCGGTAGCGGGAAGTCCTCTCTCTTCAACACCTTGAGCGGGAGCGAGCTCTCCGAGGTCGGCGTGCTCCGCCCCACCACCGGGACGCCGCACGCGACGGTGTGGGGTGAGGGGGCCTCTGGCAGGCTGCTCGACTGGCTGGGCGTTCCGCGCCGGCATCACCAGCAGGACGCAGAGCTCGAAGGCCTGGTGCTGCTGGATCTACCCGACCACGACTCGACGCAGGTCGAGCATCGGCTCGAGGTCGATCGGCTGGCGAAGCTGGTGGACGTCTTCGTCTGGGTCCTCGATCCGCAGAAGTACGCCGACGCGGCGCTGCACGAGGGCTACCTGCGCCCCCTCGCGAGCCACGCGGCCGTAACAGTGGTCGTCTTGAACCAGATCGACCGGCTGAGCGAGGCCGACCGGCGTCGCTGCATGACCGACGTCCAGCGTCTGATCGAAGCGGATGGGCTGCGCGATGTGCGGTTGCTGTCGACCTCGGTTCGAACGGGCGAGGGTATCGACGAGCTGAGGGCCGCGATCGCGACGAGGGTTAAGGAAGAGCGCGCCGCGCTCGAGCGTCTGAGCGCGGACGTGGACCAGGTCGTGGAGCGACTGTCTCGTTACTGCGGAGCGCGTCCGAACGCGTTGCGGGGGCCGG
>JADDQX010000150.1 GCA_016781115.1 Actinomycetota bacterium
CGACGTTCCTGATCGTCACCCCCTCCGGGAAGCGGCTCTTGATCGACCCTTGGGTCATGAACAACCCGGCGTGTCCGGACGAGCTCAAGGATCCCGGGCCGTTGGACGCGATCCTGATCACCCACGGGCACTTCGACCACATCGACGATGCGCTGGAACTGGGCAGGTCGTCGGGTGCGCAGATGGTGTCCATCGCAGAGACCTCGTGGTGGCTCGCATCCAAGGGGCTGGAGAACCTGGTCGAGTTCAACAAGGGCGGCACCGTGGAGGTGGCCGGCTGCAGGATCCACATGACGCACGCGGTGCATTCGTGCGGGATCAAGGACGGAGACCAGATCGTCTACGGAGGAGAAGCGGCGGGTTACGTCGTGGAGCTGGAGGACGGCTTCAAGCTGTACCACGCGGGCGACACCGCCGTGTTCTCCGACATGTCCTTGATCGGGAGGCTCCTGGAGCCCGACATCGCCATGCTCCCGATCGGGGACCACTACACGATGGGTCCTCGTTCCGCCGCCGAGGCGGTGCGGCTGCTGGGGGTGAAGACCGTGATCCCCATGCACTTCGGGACTTTCCCGATCCTGACCGGAACCCCGGCACAGCTGAGGGAGCACGCCTCCGATGTCGAGGGCCTACAGGTCGTCGACCTGAGTCCGGGAGACACGCTCGGTTCGAGCTCAGCCGAATAGCGACGGCAATAATTCGGCCTTACCCGCGACGTAGAGCAGACCCATGACCAGGCTCGCGAACCCGGTTATCAACGCCAGCGTCAGGTAGATGGTCGGAGCGCGGCGCCCCTGCTCGAAGCCCACCGTGGATGCGACGGCCACGGCGGTATTCGAGATAAGCAACCCGACGACGAAAGCGCCGAGCAGCAACACCCCCGCTGCCGTTCCACCTACTCCGGCTGCCGAGACCAGCAGCAGGACCTGCGTAGGCGTCTCGGCGCCGATCCCGTGGAGTATGCCGACCCCCGCCGCGGTACCCACCCCATAGGTAAGGAAAGGGTCGTCCGGAAGCGCAACCGTGTGCCGGTGTCGCTGGACAGACGTCGCGACGGCAGCCGTCCCTCGGCGTGCCGGGACCACCAGCGTCGCGTGATCGTGGTTCACACCCTCGTGTTCGTGCGAATGCTCGATCTCGACCTGCCCAGCGATCTTGCTGCGCTTGAGCCAGCGGAATGTACGCCGGACGCCTTCGAACAGCAGCGCCCACCGACTGCGCAAGCGGAAATCGCGGCCGTAGCGGATCACTGAATAGAACACGTAGCCCGACAGGAGCAGGAGGCTCACCCCGACGACGTGTTCCATCACGTCATCGAGCTTCAGCGGCAGAACGGCGCCCGCGGTCACCGCGACGAAGCCCAGGACGAGCACGACCAGTGCATGTCCCCCCGCGTACGCGCTCGCAAGGACGAGCGAACGCGGTCTGCTCGTTTGTGACGAGGTGATGTCGCTGATCGCGGCGAGGTGATCGAGGTCGATGCCATGCCTGAGCCCGTACAGGAACGCACCCAGCACGATTCCGAGTTGCACCCCGTCCAGATCCATCGCTCCCCCCTGTCCTGCGAGGGTAGACCGCAAGGGAGCAGGGAGTCGCTACGGGGCTTTCGCGAGGAGCGCTCTGGCGCGATGAGACTCGATGATCGACCACGACGGATCTAGCTCCAGCGCCTTTCGCAGCAACGAGCGCGCTTCGTCCGTCTCACCCAGCTCCTTCGCGATCATCCCGGCGTGATAGTGGTAGCCGGCGTCGTTGACGCTTCTTGCGAGCGCCTCCCTCGCGTACGGCTGGGCTGCTTCGTAGCGTCCGTTCGCGTAAAGCGCCCAAGCGAGCGCGTCTGAGACCGCCGCGCTCTTGCGCTGCGAATACAGGGTCCGCGCGTCGCTGAGAGCGCGGTCGAGGTGGATCTTCCGGTCGGCCCAGAAGGTCACGAAGTCCACGTCCGTTCGCACCTCATGTTGCTGGTAGAGCGCGAGCCGGCGATCGGCCTCCGCGAACGCGGCCTCGGCGTCGTCGGGTCGGTCGGCGAGCAGGTAAAGCTCACCTAGGAACGAGAAGTTGCCGGGCAGGGGGAACTCCTCCACGAGCTGCGAGAGGATCTCTATCGCGCCCTCGATATCTCCGCGCGCCGCGGTGAGGTGCACCGTGGACTCGATCGCGGAGCCGAAGCCCGGCGCGAGACGCAACGCGTCCCGCAGGTGTTCCTCGGCCCGAGCGAAGTCGTGAGCTCCGATGTGCAGCTCGCCTAGCTGCCAGTGGACCCACGCTGCGTTGTCTCGCGAGGTGCCCGCGAAATCAAGCGCCCGTTCCATCGCAGCGATGGCAGCGTCGGTGTCCCCACCGAGCTGCGCCGCGTACGAGATGCGACCGAAGGAAGCGAGATCCGGACGCAGATCGATCATCCGCTGGTAGATCCGAAGAGCTTTCTGCCTCAGCCCGAGCTCGAGATATGCGTCACCCACGATGCCTAGAGCTTGGGAGTTGTAGCGATTGATCTCGACCGCACGACGCCCCCAGTCCAGCTGACCGTGGAAGTCGTGCCGGGATCCCGCCAGGATCGCGGTGCCGAGCGTGGCCTCGAAGTTGTCGTCGGGTGCTTCCTCGAACGAAGCTTCCAGCGCGTCTTCCGCGTGGTCGTACAACGCGGGGTCGGCCTGGACCCGCGCCTTCTGCAGGTAGCCGAACGCGAGCGAGGCGTGATCGCGGGCAGTGGAGTCGCCGGCGGCGATCTTCGCTCGCAGCGCGGAGATGGTCGCGTCTACGTCCGTGTTGGCCCCGGGCACCAGCAGCGCATCCGCGTCGGCCTGAGGCAGAGGTGCAGCCACCGGACGCGAACCACGCCCGGGAAGGAGCGTCCCGCCTAGAAATAGAGCCAGCGCCAGGGCGAGAACGGCTGCAGGCACAAGGATCTTCTTCATGAGATCTCCCGAGCGTGCAGGAGGGCCCGGACGCACCGGGCCCTCCTCAGCGTCGCTAGTTGCGTTACGGCTGCTGCGTGTCGTCGTGGGGCGCGGGGTCGGAGCCGCGGTGCGGAAGTGCTACGTACGGGAACGTGCTCGAGAAGCCGAGCTCGTTGGCGTTCACCCCGTCGGCGAGGTCGTTCTCGTTGCCGATCAACTCGCCCTCGAAGACCTGCAGCGAGATGTCGAGCACGTCGTCGGCGAGACGCCGCCCGTTGGGATACCCCGCGTTGTCGCCGCCGATCACGCCGAGCGGCGAGAACTCCGCGCAGCTCCCCTGCTCGCAAGGAGGCGTCGAGAGGTTGAGGCGAAGCATCTCGCTAGCCTCGACGTTCTGCGGCTGGTTGAGGCCGCGGATGCCGGTCAAGAAGACCTCGATCAGGTCGTCTCTCTGGATGCCGGCCCTGTTCGGGTCGGAGTCTGGCTCCTCGATCCCGTAAACGGCCTCGACCACCTTCGGAAGGATCGGCTCGTTGACCGCGGGGAGGAACTGCTCGTCGTTGACGGGCTTCGAGGCGTTGAAGAAGTCCCTCAGGTTGCGAGGAACGACCACCTCGTTGACGAGCGGCTGGCCCAGACGAGAGACCTGCGCGAAGCGACCCTCGAAGCTCACCGACCCCGTCTCGCGATCGATCACCTTGGCGCTGCGGCGCGAGGTGGTGCTCCACACGCCGATGACGGAGTTGTTCGCAGAGACGTTACCGCCCCTGGCGAGGTCCGTCTTGGGCACCTGGAGCGCCAGCGTGTTGACGTTGAAGCCGCGGAACGTGTCGTCTCCGACCTCGCTGAAGTCTCCTCCGTAAAGGAGGTCGAAGACGCGCAGTTCCGCAAAGAAGGGATCGTCGGCCTGACCGGCGTAGGTCCTGCCGGTGGCGAACGTCTCGATCGCCTCGTTACGAAGGTCCTCGTAGCTGGGCATCGATGCCTGGCCCACGTCGCTCGGAGCGGCGATCGCGTCGTTGACGAGGGTGCGGCGGTTGCGGCCCTGGATGCGCTTGAGGTCGTAGGTCTGGAAGAAGAGGAGGTTCTCGTCGCGGAGGCTCGTGACGGGCCCGTTGTTGTACAGGAACTGGGTGTTCGGAGCCTTGTAGTGGTCCCTGAAGACCCAGCGGTAGATGATCTCTGCAGCGGCGTCGCCGTCGTTCGAGATCTTGATGTCGTAGCGCGTCCTCTCCGCGAACGGGTAGAAGGTCGGGCCGCCCGCAGGCTCCTCGAACGGGATCCAGTTGCTGATCAGGGTGACCGTCGAGGGGTTGTCGGGGCTCGTAAAGGCGTAGACGTCGGTGTTGTCGATCTGCGGCTCCGAGGCGGTGAAGGGAGCCTCCCGGTGGCTGGACGCCTCACCCGTACTAGGAGCGAGCGTAGATGCGGCCAGACCGAGGCTGAGGAGCGCGGCGAGCCCGCCGATCATCAGTCTCCTGGGCGTTCGTACGAGAGCGGCTATGGGCATCAAGCGCCTCCTGCGATCAGCCGGGCCGCGGTAGGACCCGGTCGCAGGGGGGTTCGGCGCCGTGGGCGCTGACGGATTGGGTTAGGGGTTACGCCTCTGTCAGCAGATCCGTCGCAGCTATGGCGGCAGCCCAGCCGTCGGCGGGATCCTCGACCGCCACCCTGAGGACCCAGCCCTCTTCGGGCGCGCCCTCATCCCAGCGGAACCAGTTCAACCTCGACGCGGCTTGGCTCAGGTCCGCCGGCGAGACCGGCCACTCGAAACCGCACAGCACCGAGCAGGTGTACCAAGACGAGAAGCGCCCGAAGGCCGCACCTCGTCGGCGGCCGTGGGCGCCTCCGGATGCCGCCGCCCACGCGATGTGCGCCAGCGCCTCCTCCCGCTCGAGCGGCCCCATCCGCATCGACGAGAAGGCCAGGTGAGCCGCGGCCGCGCCCGCGTCACCTTCCACGACGACCGCTCGCGCGGCCCCGTTCGACTCCGTCGTCCATGGCGTCACCAAATCTAGAAGGACGTTCACTACCTCTTCGTCCGGGGCTTCCGGTGCAGGTTGTGGCTTGACGTCTGCCAGTGCCGCCCGCGGCTCCCAGGGCTCCGCGACCTCCACGTGGTCGGACCGATAGGACGCGAGGGCGTAGGTCGGTTCCCACTCCATCAACGCGAGCGGCAGTTCCAGCACCTCGGGGTGAGCTCGTTCGTCACCCGTCAGCACCTCGCCTCGCAGCACCCGCTCCTGGGCAACGTAGGCCGCGGCCTGCGGGCTGGTCAGGTGTGGCGCGAGCTGGTCCCAGCTATGGGTGGAGGCGGCGACCTCCGTGAGGGGGCCGAGGAGGAAGCGGCTGAGCTCCGACTCAAGCACGCCGGCCGCGTACTCCCCCGGGGCCTCCAACGCGATCCGATAGTCGATGTGACCGATGATCGGCCACATCTGCTTGCCCCGCTCTATCGCGTCATCACACCGGTCGGCGAGCTCCAGCATCTCGTCCCACTCGTTGCGGCTGGCAAGGCCGTCGATCGCCCGAAGCAGAGCGTTGAGGTCCCCCGCCTCGATGAACTCGAGCAGTTGCTCGTTCACGCTTCGACGGTTCGAAGCAGCACCGGAAAGATCGCGTCCGCCCAGCGCCGGTACCCGAGCGGGCTCGGATGGAACTCATCTTCAGAGAAGTGGGCCTCGGGCTGTTCTGCGAAGAAGCGTCCCGTCTCCTCGGCAAGCTCCACCACCGGAACGCCCTGTGTGTGAGCGACCTCCTCGATGGCGCTCGCCACCTGCTTGCCCCGGAAGTAGGTGAGGGAGCGCAGGGGCTGCAGCCACGCGGCGACGCGCATGTCGGGAGCGCCCGCCACGACCACCTCGGTCTCGAACGTCCTCACCCGTTGCAACACCTGGTTCATGTCATCTTTGATCTGTCCGAGGTCGGTGAAGTGCGTCACGTCGTTGGCGCCGATGCCGATGAAGACGAGATCCGGCTCGAGTGGCCCCACCTGCGGAACCTGCTCGTGCAACACGTCTGCCACGCGCGCGCCCGAGACTCCGAGGCCGGTCAGCTTCACGCGCCGGCCGGT
>JADDQX010000151.1 GCA_016781115.1 Actinomycetota bacterium
CGGCCTGCTCGGGTGGCCACGCGGCTTGGGGGTCATCGAGGTGTCCTGGAAGCGCCAAGAGAGCCCGGCCGGCATCGCCGAGTCCTGCACGAAACACACCATCACCGAACGCAAAGGAGGCGAGATAGGCGCCGGCGAGCCACAGCCCGCTGACTACCAAGACGGCGGCGGCGACGAGCAGCACTGTCGTCTCCAGCGGACCCACGGTGGACTGCTGCGACCGTTCCATACCTACCTCCGACGCTCGTTGTTTGCGTTTGTTTACACTGAGCGTATGTCAACGAGCGCAGACGAGTGCAGATTGGTACAACCCTTGGCTGCTGTCCTGAGCGCCGACGAGGTCATGGAGCTGCTCGGCCTCAGCCCGCCGACCCTCCGGCGACTGGTGAAGGACGGCCACCTCCGAGCCCATCGTCTGCCCGGAGGTCGCAAGTGGGTGTTCCGCTCCGACGAGGTCCTCGAGAGCGTGGGGTCGTGGCCGGCCGAGGAAGACGACGATCTGTCGCCACCGCTGCCAGTTGCGGATCCCCTCGACCCGATCCGCGCCCCGAAGACGGGAGTTGACGTCACGATGGTGTGGTGTCCAGCTCCTTCATGCACCGAGGACGACGAGACACACCTTCAGCGCTGCGAAGCGGCGTGGCTCGACGCCGCACGCCGCGCCGGGTTCGCGCCGACGCTCGTCGGCTCTACCGAGGTCGCCGTCGAGGGGCGGACTTACGAACTCCGCATCGGCCCGAGCGAGCGGGTGCTCGTCGTCGATGACGACGGGGACGAAGTGTGGCAGACGATCGACGCTGTCTCGGCCGTAGCGATCGAGTAGGCGCAGGACCGGCACATGACGGAAGAACCTCAGCCGTTCCGTGGCGTGGTGGCTGCCCTCGGCCAAGATGGTGCGGTGCCGAGCTCGCCCACGCCGAGATCCGAGAGCTGGTTCTCCAGAGTGGGCGCGCTGGTAGGTACGCGATGCACCCCGGGCCGGCACTCCGCCTGTCGTCCGCTCTCCGCTCAGCCCCGTTTGACGTCGCGATGATCATCAAGCGGATCCAGGTGGAGGAGGGCTTCCTGCACGGGCTCGACCTGAGGCTTGATCACGGCTTGACCGTGCTGCTTGGTGCCAGAGGTTCAGGCAAGACCTCGATCATCGAACTTCTGCGGTTCTGCCTGAACGTGGCGTCGTACTCGCCCACGTCAGCGGAGCAATCGCTCAAGCAGGCCAGGGAGGTTCTTGGCGCGGGCAAGGTGACGGTAACGATCGAGATTGATGGCACTGATGTGACCCTTAGCCGCACCGTCGACGAAGCAGAGCCGCGAAAGTCAACCGATCGCAGTTTCGTGCCTCCGATCATCCTCTCGCAGAGCGAGATCGAGCAGGTTGGCTTGCACCCGGAGTCGCGACTCCGTCTCCTTGATGGCTTCGCCCCATCGTTGCGCGAAAACAACGCCGCGGAAGATGCGACACGGGCCTTGATCGCGTCCTTGACCGTTGAACTCAGAGAGGTGCTTGGTGAACACCAAGCAACGGTTGACGAGCTCACGCGCTTGGCCTCCGTTCAAGACGGACTTGCGGAGGCGAGGGCTGCCGCAGCCGAGGCGAGCGCCAGCGTCGAGCAGACCTCGGCGGAGCGCGAGCGGCTCGACGAGCTAGCGAGGCTGGTGGCCGAGGGAGCAGTACGGCTGGACGTGCTCGATCGTGCAGAGACAAGCATCCAACAGCGCCTCGAGTTGCTCCAACGTACGGCCGCCCGCCCTCTCGATCCGTGGCCGGCTGCCGCAGGGTCCAAAGACGCTCTCAGCCGTGTCAGGAATGAGCTCGTCGAAGCTGACCGCCTACTCTCCAACGCTGAGACGCTCGTTCGATCAGCGCTCGAGCAGACGCGATCCCTCAGACAGGCGCAGCACGCCGGTCAGCTGGCGCTGGAGGACGAGGCGCGAACCATTCGAACCCATGTCGAGCAGTTGTCCGAGGGAGCTGGCCTGCTCCTCAAGCGGGTCAGTGATCTCGAGTCAGCGCAGCAGCGCGCTGCCGCGCTTCGGGAGCACGCTGCGACGCTTGTCAATCGGGCAAACGAGATCGAGGCTCGACGCGAGGAGGCACTCGATCGCCTGGATGAGCTCCGCGAGACGCGAGTCAGCGCTCGGGAGCAAGCAGCGGCGTTCCTTAACGACCGCCTTGGCCCCAAGATCAGGGTGACAGTCAATCGGTTTGGATCCGTTGATCAGTACGCGAGCTCCCTCGCCGAGGCGCTGCGAGGCAGTGGACTCCAGTACAACCTCCTTGCGCCCGAACTCGCGCCTGTGATCAGTCCGCGCGAACTCGCCCGCGCGGCAGAGGCCGATGACGCGAACACGATCGCGGAGATCACAGGTATCACCCTCGATCGGGCGCAACGCCTAGCGTCGCACCTTCGCCAGTACGGAACGGAGTCGATACTCACTGCTCCGCTCGGCGACAGCGTCAAGCTGGCTCTGCTTGATGGCGGCGCCTACAAGGCTGCCGAGGACCTCTCTGTCGGGCAACGCTGCACGGCCGTTCTCCCAATCATCCTCACCCACACGGAGCGTGTGCTCGTCGTAGACCAGCCCGAGGACAATCTCGACAACTCGTTCATCGCTGACACTCTCGTCAAGGCTCTCCAGAATCGATCTTCGAGCTCTCAGCTCCTCTTCGCGTCGCACAACCCAAACGTGCCCGTGCTCGGCGAGGCGGACCTCGTCGTCTACATGACGTCTGACGGCAAGCGCGGCGATGTGACTCATGCGGGGAAGCTCGATGACATGGCAAGCGTCCGAGCAATCTCGGACGTAATGGAGGGTGGACGCCAAGCCTTCGAAACGCGGGCTCGGTTCTACGCAGCTGAGTACTCGGATGACCAGGGCTGAGGCGCTCGAACGACTGTCAAGCACCAATCAGCGCGAGCGGCTGGCGGCTGCAAGAGTCATGTCTCGCCTTGCGACACGCGAGGACTTAGCAGCACTCAGAGCCGCCATCCGTACCGAGCCAGTGCCGTGGATCCGCTCTGCGCTGGACGCCGCAATCGCTCGCGGCGTCGCAGCACCCAGCACGGAGGCATCTGCCGGCGACGTAGAGCCACTCGTCTCAGACGAAACCATGGCCAACGACATCTACTCGCGAGCCGTCGAAGACCTCACCGATCGGTTCGTGCACGAGTTCCGCCCGCTCGTGGGACTGGCCCGCGTACACGCGGGGCGTGAGATCGAAGACTTCGACTCGTCCGAGACGGCGGCCCTGCTTCGCAGAATGCAGGTGCTTCTACGAGGTATTGACACCCTTGGTAAGGCGTCCACAGCGCCTCGGTTGAGGAAGGCCGACCTAGCCGGCGTGGTACGGGACGCCGCGGCGAGCTGCGTTGACGAAGTACAGGGGGTCGGACTCACGGCGCCGGCTCCCGCCCTCGCTGGCGACGACCCGCTCGAGGTGAACACCGACCCAGAACTGCTGACCTTGGCGCTCCGCAACGGGATCAAAAACGCGCTCGAGGCCTCGGCAGAAGCGAGCGACCCAGTTGTGATCACCTGGGGCAGATCGAGTCTTGAGTACTGGGTAGCTGTTCTCGATTTCGGAACCGGCTTGCCACCGGACGGCCGTTCGCTGTTCTCTATCGGTTCTACGACGAAGCCGCAACACTTCGGCATCGGCTTGGCGATTGTGGAGCGCGTGGTGGCGGCGCTGGGAGGAAACGCGTCGCTCGATTCTCGACCCGACGGCTCCACGCGCTTTGAGTTGCGGTTCTCGGTCGAGGGCGCTCCATGAAGGTGCTGCTCGTCGAGGACCAGGCTGAGCAGATCGAGACGATCGTCGGGAGCTTCAACGACGGGATCGACTTTGCCATTGCGTCCGACCGCGACACTGCTCTGGCGCTGGTGGCCGAAGGGCCCTTTGATCTTGCCGTCTGCGATCTCAAGATCCCGGCGTCGCCCGGGGGAACTCCTGAGATCGAGCATGGACTGGCAGTAGTGACCGAACTCCGATCGCGCGTTCCAGGCACGCCGATCATCGCCTTCACTGCCAATCGCACGACGGAGGTCATGGAGATGCTCCTCCGCGAGCAACGCCAAGAGGATTACCTCGGTACGTTGGCTGACCGACCGATGCTCTCAGCGATAGACAAGGACCAGCTGCCTGAGTTTCTCGACCTCCTTCGAGAGCTGAGAGACGAGTTCGCCGAACTTGAACAGGTTCAGGTCGTGGCTGCCCTTGGCATGGCACCGTTGGACCCGCTCACAGCGCGCGTACTGCGTGTCTACGCGCGGCAGCGTGACTGCACGATCACACGCGTCCACGCATTCACGGAAGGGCAGTCCGGCGTTCCAGTCCTTCGCCTCTCAATGGAGCGCGGCGATGGTTCATGTGGCGGATCCGCAGTAGCGCGCCTGGTGACAGTCGATGCCGTGGTTGAGGAGCGCCGGAGGTACCAGCAACGCGTCTCAGGATTCCTGCCGATCGGGAGCTACGCAGAGATCGTCGGACACGTGCGCGCCGGCGCGGGAGCGCTCGGCGGCGTCTTCTACCAACTCGCGGCGGACTACCGCTCCCTCTTCGCTCTGCTCGCAGAGGATGACGAAGCAGCCGCTTCGGCTGTCGAACGATTACAGGCGGTTCAGAGTCCCTGGCGTGAGGGGGCACCCGCCGTGGACGTTCCTGTCCGCGACGTTCGTCGCACCCTGATTGACGATGCCCGGTGGTCTGACTGCTTCCAGAGGTGCGGGCTCGACCACGCCGAGGTCGAGGCGATCGAAGCCGTCGTCGTGCCAGCCCGCCGAGCCACGATCCACTCGGACTTCCACGGCGAAAACATCCTCGTGTACGAGGACCCGGTCGTCATCGACTTCTTGGGTGTCGCGGACGGGCCCACTCCGTTGGATCCGGTCTGCCTGGAGCTATCTGTTTTGTTCCATCCCCACGCACGTGCGTGGCCTGGTTCGTGGCCATCGGAGGACCAGCTGGCGAACTGGGCAGACTTCGATGCGTACGCGGCTGGCGCGCCGTTCCCTCGCTTCTTGGAGGCATGCCGCCGGTGGGCAATGGATGTTGCCAGAGGCAACATCGATCTGCATGCCTGCCGCTACGCCTACGTCGCGTCCCAAGCACGCTTCGCGACGTCCTCGGAGACTCGGCTCACTGCTCTCGTGTCAGACCTACCGGCGCTGTTGACTTGATTCGGACAACCCCGGCCACAGCCCATCGCATCTACGCGGCAGGGACGGCCTTCTTCACGTCGGTGAGGGGGATCGACACGGTCGTCGGCTCGTCAACGACGTAGCTGCTCAGCTCGGGCTCGAGCGCGACGAGCACGCGGCGCTGCGCGGGTGGCCCGTAGATCTCGGCGACGCGGCCATGGACCTCAGTGAAGCCCCAAGGGATCACGACCTCGTCGCCGTAGTTCAGTTCATCCTTCTTCATCGTTTTGTACCTCGTCACCAGGGTCGAGGGATCTGGAGGCCGGCCGCCAGAGCAGAGCCAACGACGTCATCCATGGTACCGGCGAGCTGGTCGAGCGTCCGGCGGAAGCGCCGGTACGACGCCTTGGTGGCGCGGATGTCACCGCCCTTGGTCAGCGCCCGAATCTTGGTCTCGTCGCCGTGGCTGATGGCGTTGCGGAAGTCGACGAGTAGGTCGAGGAGCCGCAGCCACGACGGCACCGCCGGACCCGCCGCCTTCAGCTCATCGACGAGTGAGAATCCGAGACGCCCGAAGTCGCTGCCCAGGTGACCGACCCGCGGGTTCTGTGATTCCAGCCTTCGGCCCTCGGTGAGCAGGTTGAAGACCACGGTCGCCTGTCTCGGGTTGGCGGCTGCGACGTGCACGGCGGCGGCGCCGTCGTGCAGCTCTCGGCAGTACTCCTGGAACTGCGCCACCAGGGCAACGAACAGGCTCCGGTTGAGCTGCGTCGTTCCCCAGCTCGCCCCGCGGCGGCCGCGGGTGGCG
>JADDQX010000152.1 GCA_016781115.1 Actinomycetota bacterium
CCTGGCGTGGCGAGCGGCCGGAGCGCCCCAGCGACGAGCATCGCGATCGCAAGAAGCGCGGCGACGGACATCAGAGCCCGAAGCACGGTCGTCGCCTCGCCGAGGAACCCGATCAGGGGTGGGCCGGCGAGGAATGCGCAGTAGCCGATGGAGGCGATCACGCTGACCCTAACCGCCGCCTTCTCCGGGTCGTCGGCGCCGGCACTCATGCCGACCGGAAAGCCGAGCGACACGCCGAAGCCCCACAGAAGAGCACCCGCGAAAACCGCAGGCATCGACGACCCGAACACGAACAGCAGGAGGCCGAGCAGCGCGAGGATCGTCAGGGCGCGGACGACGGGCACCCGCCCGTAGCGGTCGAGTAGGACCGGTCCGAACCAACGCCCGGCCGTCATCGCGGCCAGGAACGCCGCGAAGGCCAACGTCCCCGCGGCGGCGGAGGCGCCGTACCCGTCGATGAGCGCCACGCTGATCCAGTCGTTCGCGGTGCCCTCGGCGAACGCGAAGGCCAGTGCGAAGACGCCGATCAGCAGGGTGCGCGGCTCGCTCCAGGCGGCCAAGGTGACGCTCGCCGCCGTCCTGCCTCCGCGGTCGGCGCCGTCCTCCGCCATGTCGTGGTCGGCAAGGAACCGGCGCACTGCGGCTGGGATCGTCAGGGCGACCAGGACGGCCACGGCGAGCAGGTGCGCAGTGACGGGCACCCCCAGTGCCACGGCCGCGGCACCGAGAAGCGCTCCCACGACGGTGCCGACGCTGAAGCCCGCGTGGAACCGCGACATCACCGAGCGGCCGACGTGTCGCTCCACCAAGGCACCTTGCACATTCATGGCGACGTCCCACGCGCCGTTCGCGAAGCCGAGCAGGAACAGCCCGGCGACCACCGGCAGGACGCCGATTAGGGAGCCGAACGCTGCGAGCCCGAACCCGAAGGCCAGGAGCAGCGCCATCGAGGCGACGGTCCGTCTGGAGCCCAGCCGGGCGACGACCAGGCCGGAGATGGGCAGTGCGATGACGGCGCCGAGGGCCATTGCCAGCAGCACGAGCCCGAGTCGTGAAGGGGTCAGCTCGAGGGCATCGCGGACCTGGGGGATGCGTGAGGCCCAACTTGCGAATGCGAAGCCCGAGCCGATGAAGGCGGCGTATGTTGCGCGAAGCGCCGCGTGGACGGCCGCGGGGGTCGGAGCGAGAACGGGGAGGCTCACCAACCCCACCCTAGGAGTGCTAGCCCTTCGTCGCCCCGAGCGTGAGACCGGAGACGAACTGCTTCTGCAGGACGAAGAAGATGATGATCGGGGGGAGGGCGACGAGAACAGAGCCCGCGGAGAGCAGGTTGTAGTCGACGAAGAACTGGCCCTTGAGGTTGTTCAGTGCGCTGGTGATCGGGAACTTGTCGCCACTCTGCAGCAGGACCGTCGCCCAGAAGAACTCGTTGTAGATCCAGGTGACCTGGAGCGTGGCGAGCGCGGCCAGGGGGGGGCGGCACAGCGGGAGCGTGAGCTGCCAGAACTGTCGCACCACGGTGGCGCCGTCGACCTCGGCGGACTCGTAGAGCTCGTGCGGGAGAGTCTTCATGTAGTTGCTGAGCACGAACGTGCAGAAGCCGGTCTGCACTGCCGTATTAACGAGGATCAGGGCCCAGTAGCTGTTCAACAACGTGCCGGAATCGCTCATCCACATCGGCAGCGGGGCCAGCCGGAAGATCCGGTAGATGGGGATGAGCAGCGACTGCGGTGGCAGGAGGTTCGCCGCGAGGAAGACCCCGAGCAGCGTGAGGTTCAGCTTGAAACTGAAGCGCGTCAGGACGAATGCGACACACGCGGAGAGGAAGAGCGTCAGCAGGACGGCGGGCGCGGTGATGAGCACCGAGTTGACGAAGTGGTGCGTGAAGTTCCCTCGCTCCCACGCGTTCGCGTAGTTCGCCAGGGTGAAGCCGCCGAAGGACGCGTAGCCGTGCTCCGCGGTGTAGGCGTAGTCGCGGAACGAGTTGAATACGGCCCAGAGCAGGGGGAACAGCCATCCGAGGGCCATCACCGCGAGAAACACGTGCAGGGCGATCCGAGCCGGCGTCATCCGCCGCTTACGGGCGGTGGCAGCAGACTGGGCGGCACCGGTGGGACCGGGGGCGACCTCGGTGCTCGCCGTGCTCACTTTCGTCCTCCCATCACGACTTTGAGATAGACGGCGACGAAGAGGGATGAGATCAGCAGCATGATCGTGGCCAGCGCCGACCCGAAGCCGATGCGGCTGGCCTCGCCGACGACGTTCTGCGTCACCAGCGCGGCGATGAGTTCAAGACCGTTGCGGCCCTTGTTGACGACCCAGACGATGTCGAACGCGCGCAATGAGTCGATGAAGGTGACGACGAGCACGATGATGTTGATCGGTGCCATGACGGGCAGGATGATCCGGAAGAACGTCGACACCTCGCCGGAGCCGTCCATCGCGGCCGCCTCCCTGAGGGAGGGGTCCACGGCCTTGAGCCCGGCGAGGTAGAGCAGCATCACGTAGCCGACGTGCTTCCAGCCGGTCGCCACGAGGATGGCCCACAGGTTCACATCGGGGTTGCCGTACCAGTCGATCTCGGTTCCGGCGATCGCGTTGACGAGGCCCTGGTCACGCGAGTAGAGCAGCTGCCAGATGAAGCCGGTGAGCGCGAGGGAGAGTACGACCGGCAGGAAGAAGGCCGTCTGGTAGAGCCGCCCACCTCTCAGTTCCCGGTCGAGCAGGACGGCGAGGAAGATGCCGAGCAAGGTCGGGACGAAGAAGATGAACAGCAACCAGATCAGGTTGTTCTGAAGCGCCGGGTAGAAGGGTGGGTAGATCGTGAAGATGTTGCGGTAGTTCTCCAGACCGATCCACTGGATCGTGTCGAGACCGCCGATGCCTTCCCACCGCGCAAAACCGAGCAACACCGAGCCGAACGCCGGCAACCACACCAGCAGGATCACGAGCGCCGTCGGAACACCGACCATGACAGCCACGACGGCGCGGTCCAACCCCGTCGTACGCCGGCGTCGCCGCCGCGCCGACGCGCCGCCCTCGGTCGTGTCCTTGCGGACCCGGCCGGCCGGAGTCGGGCTGGTCACGCTCATCGGTCGTATCCTCCCCGCACTGCTCAGCCGGCGAAAATCGACTGCTTCTGCTCCTCGATGCTCTTGGTCAGGCCGTCGATGTCGTCCGGGTTCTTGATGAACTCCTGGAACGCGGGGATGATCACGGTCGAGGCGAAGTCGGGTCGGGTGTCGCGGTCGAGGAACTGCGCGATGTTCTCGGCCTGACCCACCAGCTCGGCCGACTTCTTCTGCAGATCCGTGTAGACGCTCTGGTCGGCGTTCTCGTGCGCGGAGATGAACGGCAGCTTGGTCGCCTTCACCGCTGCGGCCAGTGCGTCCGGCGAGGCGAGGTACTTCAGGAAGGTCTTGGCACCCTCCTCGTTCTTCGGCCTCGCGGACATGCAGTTGCCGTCGATGGGGGCGTCGATCGCCCCTGCGCCGATCGCCGGGTCGATCTCCGGGAACGTGAAGAAGTCGATGTCCCCTCGCTCGTTCTCCGGGAACTGCTCGTTCATGAAGGTGCCGAGCAGGTACATCCCAGCCTGCCTCTTCTGCAGGGCCTGTGCCGCCTCCTGCCACGTGCGTCCGAGGGGATCGGACTGGTGATAGGGCAGCAGCGAGCGCCACATGTCGAAGACGCCCTTCACTTCGGCGCTGTCCCACGCCTCCTCGCCCGCCATGAGGTTGATGTGGTAGTCGAACCCGTTGATCCTCATGTTGAGGACGTCGAAGGTCCCCATCGCGGGCCAGCCGTCCTTGTCCGCGAACGCGAAGGGGACGAGTCCGTCCTTCTGCATCTGCTTGGCGAGGGCAGTCATCTCGTCAAGCGTCTTCGGCTGTTCGTACCCGTTCTTCTGGAACACCGACTTGCGGTGGAAGACCGCCCACGGGTAGTAGGACTGCGGGACGAAGTACTGCTTGCCGTCGTTCCCGGTCGAGGCTTCCTTGAAGGAGTCGGGGATCCCCTCGAGCGGCCAGACGTCGCTCACGTCGCCGATCAGCCCGCGCTCGGCAAAGAATCGCATCCGGTAGCCCGCGAACCACGTGAAGACGTCGTCCGGGCTCCCCTGCAGGTAGTTGTTGATGTTCTCCTGGAACGTGTTGTGCTCGACGGCGTTGATCTTGACCTTGATGCCGTCGTTCTTCGACTCGAAGTCCTTGGCCTCCGCCTGGTGCTGCTGGGCGAACGTCGTGCCGCTCTCGTTCGTGCCCCAGGTCACGGTGCCCCCGCCGCCTCCTCCACCGTCGACGGTTCCGCCTTCGTCACCGCAGCCAGCCAACAGGCTCGGGAAGCCGATCGCAGCACCGGCCGCGAACGTGCCCTTGAGAAATGCGCGCCGGCGCAGGCCGGCGGTCGCCGCAACGGACGGCGGGACGATGTTGGCGAGGTACTCGTCGCGGGAGCCGAAGCGGGGCATCGTGCCTCCAAGAAAGGGCGGGCCTGCTGGACCCAGCGGATGCCCCATCATTCGACGGGGCGGGAGCGCGGCTGTCAATAGACGGTAGAGTTGATCTAGGTCGACCCGTCGAGCAACGGGCGCTCTCACGGCTTTCGTGCCGAATCGTGGCGATTGTCCGGATCAAATCGGTTGACTGCCCCCGCTGCCCTCGGGCACGCTGCGCCAGTGGCAGGACCCCGCACGACCGCGGGCATCGCTTTCGGTGGCGATTACAACCCCGAGCAATGGCCGGAGCACGTCTGGTCCGAGGACGTCGAACTCATGCGCCGAGCCGGCGTCGACCTCGTGACGGTCGGGGTCTTCTCGTGGGCGCTGCTCGAGCCGCGGCCGGACGAGTTCCACTTCGGGTGGCTCGACCGCGTCATCGCGCGCCTCGACTCAGCGGGCCTGCGCGTCGACCTCGCCACTGCGACGGCATCTCCTCCCCCGTGGCTGGCCGCCCTGCACCCCGAGACGTTGCCCGTGACGTACGACGGCCGGCGGATGTGGCCGGGTGGCCGGCAGGGCTTCTGTCCGAGCTCCCCGGCGTACCACGAGCGCTCGCTCGCGCTCGTCCGGGCGCTCGCGGAGCGCTACGGCCGCCACCCAGCCCTCGCCCTCTGGCACGTCGGAAACGAGCTCGGTGGCCACAACGTGCACTGCTACTGCGACATCAGCGCCGAGGCGTTCCGCCAGTGGCTGCGCCGGCGCTACGGGACGCTGGACCAGCTCAACGAGGTGTGGGCGACGGCGTTCTGGTCCCAGCGGTACGGCGCGTGGGAGGAGATCTGGCCTCCGCGTCTCGCCCCGACGTTCACGAACCCCACGCAGCAGCTGGACTACCGCCGATTCTCCTCTGACGAGTTGCTCGACAACTACCGCCGCGAGAAGGCCCTGCTGCGCCGACTCTCGCCCGACGTTCCCGTGACGACGAACTTCATGGTCATCGAAGGAATCCGCGACATGGACTACTGGTCGTGGGCTGACGAGGTCGACGTGGTGAGCAACGACCACTACCTGCGCGCCGCGAATCCGGACGGCCACATCGAGTTGGCGTTCAGCGCTGATCTGACGCGCGGGCTCGCCGGGGGCCGCCCCTGGCTCCTCATGGAGCACTCCACGAGCGCGGTGAACTGGCAGCCGCGCAACGTCGCGAAGGCACCGGGCGAGATGACGCGCAACAGCCTGCAACACGTGGCGCGCGGCGCGGACGGCGTGTTGTTCTTCCAATGGCGGGCGTCGCGGGCCGGCGCGGAGAAGTTCCACTCCGCCCTCGTCCCCCACGCAGGCACGGACACGAAGATCTTCCGGGAGGTGGTGGAACTCGGCGGGATCCTGGACCGGTTGGGCGAGGTCGCGGGCAGCACCGTGACGAACGACGTGGCGATGCTCTTCGACT
>JADDQX010000153.1 GCA_016781115.1 Actinomycetota bacterium
CGATCGGATCGGCCAGCGATAGAACTCGCCGGCCGCATCGACGCGGTCGTGACACGCCTGGCAGCCGTCAGCGCGGTGGCGAGCCTCGGCTTCCCGATGCCGATGGACGACCTCCGTTCCACTTTCGACCGGCTGTTCACGTGCTATCCAGCCGGACGGGTCTCGCCTATGGGGTCGGCGTGGTCCGTGGCGAACTCGAGGCGTACGGTTTTCTCCCTTGCCGTGCTCGCAGCGGCTGCAGTCGGTGAGGAAGCGCTCAACCGGCTATCCGCCCGGTTCGGCCGCCACGCCGACGCCCATCCCGAAGCTTGGGGCCCGCGGGCAGTACAGGAGATCGGAC
The DNA here is from genome assembly GCA_016781115.1 of Actinomycetota bacterium. Taxonomy (GTDB): domain Bacteria; phylum Actinomycetota; class CADDZG01; order CADDZG01; family WHSQ01; genus MB1-2. The sequence goes on from JADDQX010000153.1 coordinate 341, forward strand.
TCACCTTCCAGGCAGAAGGTGTGACGCCCGGATGGCTGCAAGAAGCCATCGATCGAGCGGACCGGGACGTGGCCGAGGGTGCGAGCGTCTACGACCACCTCGATGCCCTGCTGACGCAGGCATCCGCTCACGCGTCGGTCGGCCAGGTGGATACGGCGCGGGCGTTGGTGCGTCGACTGCTCCCGGAGTCGTTCGGCGTCAACAGCCGCAAGGACTACCAGTTGCCCTCGCTCCTCCAGGTCCTAGAGCGAGCGGGTGGCGCGGTCGATGTTGTGGCCGAGGCTGCCGCGCTCGCGCCGTATCTAGCCACGACGATCGAATGGACTGAGGGCAGCGGTCAGGCCGCGTGCGCCAGGCTGGTCGAAATCGTCACCAGACATGACCCGTCGGCTGGCGTGCGGCTCTTCGCTTGGCTTTACGGGACGGCGGCAAAGGCCGACTTCGACGACATGGCGTCAAGCCTGTTCAGCGGATTCGCCCACCGCGTGTCCGAGCTATCCGGGGCGGGCGACCGCGTCACGGTCGAGTGCCTTGCGGACGCGCTCGGCCGCCTGCTCATGCCCTTCACCTACATCCCCGACGACGCGCTCATCGCCGCGCTTGATCGGCTGCGGAACACCGCCATGGGCGACGCGCTCCGCACAGCTCTCCTGCCAGCGATCGACACCAGGTGCCTCCCCACATATCGCGAGCACTGGCACGCCGTCCTCGACTCCGAGCACCTGGCCGGCGCGCAAGCAAGCGGCGACGACGACTCAGACACGAGCGACTTCGGCGCCCTCGTCCTGAACGGCGAACGAGTCAGCCGAAGGGAGGCTGCGGACCGCCTGCGCTCGGTAGACGATGTCCTCGTCCTGCGTGCTAGCGAGCAGCCGGGATCGCACTTCCGCTGGGAGCCGCACGTCAAACGACTCGCGCAGAGCTCAGACGACGCTCGGCGCCTCGCCGCCGTGATGGACTCGGCGGCTGACGCGGCCGCCGTGCATCTCCATCTATCCGAAGTGGCGGCCTCTCTGGGCGACCGAGTGTTGGCGGCCGAGCTCGCAGAACGGTCCCTGCAGGCGTCGCGGCCAGACGCGTGGGGGCCGATGTGGGGGTCCGACCGGCTCCGCAGCTACCGACAGCTCATCCGTACTGCCGACCCGCGTCGCCGCGCCGACCTCGCCCGCAGACTCGCGCTCGACCTCACCGATCATCTGGCGGCGCGCAGCTGGGCGGCGTCCCAGGTCCTCGATGACCTGCCATCCCTCGCTGACCTCCTTGACCCCGGCCACGACCCCGGCAGGCTCTGGGCTGAGGTCCGCACCTACTTCGACGGGATGACCGCCGGGGTCGCGGCGATCCCGCCTCCGGCGTTGGACATGGAGCTGCGTGCAAGTTGGTGGTCCGGGAAGCCGCTCCGCCGCGGCGATGCCACGAGCGACCCGTTGCGACAATCGCCGCACGACATCCTGGGGGCACTCGCGGACCTCGCACTCCTCTTCCTCGACCACCCGCACTGGGCGCTCCGCGAGGGTGCGATGAACGTCCTGTCGCGCGCGATCGTTCGCGGTTCGGAGGCCGCCGTCCGACGCGTCCGCCAACTACTCACGGATCAATCCCTCGACCCCGTCGTCGTCACCGGCACTCCCACCGCCGACGACGGACACGTCCGTGCGGAACTCGTCCTCGACGCGGCGGCTTGCGCGGTCGTCCACGCTGCGGACACAGGGACCGCCGCGGCAGTACAGGGCCAAGTCGAGGAGCTGCTCCGCCTCTCGGCGACATCTCCTTCGGTGATGGCGCGCCACCTCGTCGCGAGCCGAATCGCGGGACCTGCGCCCACCCGCACTGATGCCGCTTCGCTCCCCGCTATCTACCAACTCGAACTACCGCCCGAGGAAGACCTGGGAGAAGTGCCGCGAGTAGCAGGCCCGTTGGATGGGCCACCGAGCGAGGTCCTCGGGCCCTACGCCGACGTGCTCCGCAGCGCTGCCGATCTGGCGGGAGTGGACGTCGACGCCGTTCTCCGCCGGGCGCTCTTCATGGCGCACGCAGTTGCGGCACACCGAGCGGATCCCGAACGCTTCATGCACATTGGACCGGAGGACAGCTACCTCCCCACGGCCGGCGCAGCCATTCGATGCGCCACGATCAGCGTCCTCGACGAGCTCGACGGCAGCGGCCGACTTCCGAGGGACTTCGCTGCAGTGCTCGCGGACCCTGATCTCGTCGACATTCCGGTTGCACCGCGCCCGGTCTGCTATCCGAGCGGCGAGAGCGGTGCTCTCCTTGAGCCGCTCGTAGCGGATCAGTGGGTCGGTCGAGCCGATGATCGGCTCGCGGAGATCGCTGCGACGATCGATGAGGCAGACAGATTCCTTCTCGGTGCACTCATCGAAGAGCGCCCGCTGGAACGCGGGGAGTGGGTCGAACGATACCGATGCCTGAGCTGGACGGAGGCCGCGACTACCGTCGTCCCTGAGCCGTTTGCCCCGCCGCCGGGGCTACGTCAATCCCCGCTGCAGTACGAGGACGTCCACCTCCTCGATGTATTTCGGGACGTGCCGGCGACTGTAATGAGACCCGGTACCGCCTTGCTCGTCGAAAGCCGCAGCTTCCTGTTCCACTCGCCGGCGACGGACTGGGTTGCCCTTCGTCCGGACGTGGGCGCGGCATGCGGATGGTACGGCGACGTCGGTCAACGAACATGGCGAACAGCGGACGGAGCGCTCGCAGTCGAGATGATCTACTGGCAGGACGGCCACCTCTACCGGTCGTCGAGGGCTGACGGAAACACAGTGGCGAGAGGCGTACTGGTCGTCGCGACCCGCGCCGGACTCAACGACCTACTCAGCCACGGCGGTATTGATCGCCTTCACTCGCTCGATCGCAAGGCATCAACGGAAGGGCAGGGCTTCAAGCATGAGGCGCTGGCTCACCTGCCGACTCTCCGTTGAGAACTCCGAGCGGCCGTCTTCGCCTCAGGTGCTCATCACCTTCGGCCATGTCGTGTCCGTGATCCATGCGGTGCGAAACACACGCGCCCAATCGAACTGCTCTGCGGCCCTGTTGAACGAGTCGACCGTAGGTGCGCTACCTGTGAGTGCGAACTTGACGGTCAACAATGCTTCAACGATTGCGTCGAGTGCACGGTGAAGATCGGCGTACGTGGCTGGACTCTCCACGCGGTCGAGGTGAGCGACGTGCTTGTCCACGTAGGTCTTCGCGGGCTCGGCAGCAGCAACCAATTCGTTGATGAGCGCGTCCGCCCAGCCATCACGAAGACGCTCCTGCCGGTCGGGCTCCGCAACGTCCCGCATGAAGTCGGGGTACTTGTCTCGATGCTCGCCAGGACTCAGGACGAGATCCGGCTCGTCTCGGAGCCGCTCGAGGATCTCCAACACGATCGACCTTGCGTCGGCGTTAGCAGCGTCCGCAAGGTGCTCGCCAATACTCTCGATCACCTCGCCCGCTTTGTATCCGACGTAACGGTCGGATACGTCGGGCAGGGCGTCACGGATCGCCGCCGCAACGTCCGCGTCGCCGAGCGCAAGGCGCATCGCCTGACGAGTTCCCTTGTCGTCCTGAAACGGCACCGGCTCCGTCGCCGCCTCGACGGCGAAGCCCACCCTCAACGGTCGGGGCCACTCGTCCGGTGCCTGAACGATCGAGCCGACGAGATTTATGGCGACGAACGCGTTGCGGCGAACCGCCCGGGGCAACGCGGCAGCTACGTCAGCGAGGATTTTGGGTGCGGCAGTGAGTATGACGGCATGGTCGAGGGCGTCGACGATACGGGTTCCCTTCTGGTTCTCGGTGAACTGGCTGTCGTTCAGGTGCCGAGCGGCTCTCGTGAGCACGAGGTCGATGGTGCGTCGGCACTGACGAGCCAGTTCCCTTCGATGTCGTCGATCCTCTGAACAACGAGTCGGTGCTGCGTCTCCGTGAGTGCGCCGGCGTCGTACAGCTCGAACGCACGGCAGAGCAGCCGCCGCGTGAGGTTCGGCTGGCCGACGACGGCGGTCGTGTCGAAGCAGCGGGACAGGAGGCGGTACTGGTCGTCTTCTCCGACCAACTCCCATGCGCCGGCAGTTGTGAACACCGCTGCGGCCGACACCGGGTGCTGCTGTTGAAGGTCATCGACGCTCCAGCGCACGTCCTCCAGCGGCTCAGCCCACGACGCTAGGCACGCGGCAACGATCCGGCACCGCTCCGACAAGACCTCGTCGAGGTCGCCGAGCGCCGCGTCGTGCCGCTCGACGAGGGCGCGAATGAATAGAGGTCGTGCGGCGGGTCCGATCAGCGGCGCACGTTCCGTCGCCCAGTCGGCGGCGGCTTGGTCGTCGTCCGGAATGTAGTGACGGTCGGTGCCGATGCGCTCAGCGAGCTGGCGGGCAGCACCATGGAGAAGGAGAGCATCCTTTTGCAGAACGGCTTTGACGGCGGTTTCGATCGCCCATGCGGCGCGGTCCCGGTTGGCGCGGTCGCAGTGGGGTGCCCGTACTGGTTGCGGTGATCACGCAGCGAGTCGAGCGACTTGTACTCGGTCGTGTCGATGAAGCCGATTCCGCGTGCTTTCGTGAGCAGGTCGGCGTCCTTGGCAGTGCCATCCGACTGCTTCTTTGAATCGCCCCGGGTTTGCTGGAGACTCTTCGTTTAGGTGGTGAACCCGACGAGGGGCTCGTGTTCGGCCGCCATGTTGATAGCACTGGCGACGCGATCGGCGCTCTGCGGCGATCCTGTGGGCTGCTTTTCGAGCCATCGGGCCTCGAACTCGGCCGGCGCCATGTTGTCGATCGACGACAGTATGCGACGGTGGTTCCACCAGTCGACCCAGCCGAGGGTGGCGAGCTCGACGTCCTCGACGGTCCGCCACGGGCCTTGGGTCTCGTTGTAGATGAGCTCGCTCTTGTAGAGCCCGTTGATCGACTCGGCCAAAGCATTGATGCTCCTATAGAACTCAAGTGCTTCTACGCGGCAGACGCGAGCTCGGTGGAGGAGCTGGGTTCGGCCAGCAGCCGGTAGATCTCGCGAGCAAGGAAGCGCTTCAGGCAGCGGATGATCTCCTTCTTGGAGAGCCCTGCGGCGGTGCGCCGCTCCACGTAGGCGATGGTGGGCGGGTGCCATCGCATGCGGACGATTATCGCCCGGTAGAGCGCGGCGTTGGCCTGTCGGTTTCCGCCCCGGTTGAGGCGGTGTCGGCCGTTGGTATTGCCGGAGCCGCGGGGGCGGGGCACGCGCCGCAGAGCTTGGCGAGGGCGGGTCGGAGCGGATGCGGTCGCTGTTGTCGCCGGCGGTGATGAGCATCTCGGCGGCGATGTCCGGTCCGATGCCGAAGGCAGCCACCAGGTCAGGGGCGGCCGTCTTCGTGAGCTTCTTCAGATGTCGGCTGTGGTCTTGATCTCCTCGTGAAGATCGAGCCACCGACGCGCGAGCGAGGTGAGCACGTGCCGCATGGCGACGGTTGGACCGGCGACATCACCGTCGGTGTCGAGCGAGGCGCAGGCCTGGACAAGCTTGAAGTCTGTGAGCGGCTCGAGCTGGCCGCCAAGGTCGTCGGTCGCAGTCACCAGCGTCGCCTTGAGCGTGA
>JADDQX010000154.1 GCA_016781115.1 Actinomycetota bacterium
CTTCTACCCGAGCTCTCGCCCAGCCGGTTCGCCAGGGTGGTTTTGCACGCTGTCGGCGTCAACCAGTCATGAGGCGTTGCGCCACCGGAAGGCGATGTCGACGGTGCGGGATCGAACGCCAACCTCGACAGACAGTGCCGGTTCGCCCATGCGGCCCGCGACCCACCAGTGCTCGTATCGGTTGCCGAGCTTGTCGGCGCCGCCGCCCGCGAGCGCGCTCATCGCGGCGTGCGAGCGACCGCCGGGCGGGTCTCGGCGGTCGAGGTTCGGCTGGAGGCGCTGTGTCTGCCCATGCGCACCCCTGATGGAGGATGGAAGCGCCAGAGCGTGAGCGATGTCCGGCGCCGAGCTCCGGCCGTGTGCAGTGAGCCCACACGGTCGCCGATCTTGGATGCGTTGTAGAGCAGCAAGGCTGCGAGCGTCGTCTGGGTTCTGAGTGCCTCGCGTCGCTTGCGACGTCCACCTGCTGTGGGCTACGTCACACAGCCGCGCCGCCGACTGCGTCGCCTTCGCCCTGACCGCAACCCTGGAGAGCAGACTCGCGGGAGACCTGAACGGCGCTGCCACGACTGACGACCGGGATGCCGGATCTGCCGGTCGCGGGCAGACAACTCCCGCGAGCACGGAGGCCGGCCCGTGGCCTCACCCGCGCGACCGATTCGGCGCTCTGCTCGGGACACGGCGCTCCGAGATGTCCCAGAACGCGCAGCTCAGGGGCGCGCTACGCGCCGATCGGTGCTTACCCAGGATCCTCAGGGCCGTCGTTCGAGCCGCACGCTCGGCGCCGCCCTCCTGGTCCGAAACTCCGCGGACCTTGGGTCAGTCGGTGAGATCCCAAAGGAGCCGGTAGTACCGGGTGCGGTCAGGGTCGGCGTCGACCCCGTACGCGGCGAGCAGCTCGCCTTCCCAGCCAGGCCCGTAGTTCCAGGTCGTCGACCACGTAGCGATCGCAATGTCGGCCCAGCGGTCCCCGACGCCCATCCGACCGAGGTCGACGTGGCCCGACCAGCTGCCGTCGTCGTTGACGAGCGTGTTGGGCGAGCACGAGTCGGCGTGGCACACCACAAGTCGGTCGACGGGCGGCGGCTCCGACACCGTGTCGATGGCGTCGTCGACGCCGAGGTGGCGGTGAGACGGATGCCACTCCATACGGTCGATGGTGCCGGCGGCGGCCCGTGCCTGGGCACGGGCGAGGCGTTCTTCGGCCCTCCAGGTGAACGGGCAGGACTCGACGGGTAGCGCCTCGTGGAAGGCCCGGAGGGCCTCGCCGATGGCACGTACCGCTGTGCGGGGCGCCGCCTTCCATCGGTCGCTGATCGCCGAGGTGCCACTCAATCTCTCGGTGAGGAGCCACGTGGACCCGTCCGCCGCGGTACCGGCGTCGACGACCTCCGGTACCGGCGTGTAGGGGCTGGCCCAACACAGCCGTATCGCTTCGTCGAGCAGCGGGAGGCCGCTCGCGGGCGGCGCCCATTTCAAGAACCGGCTGGCCGAAGGCAGTTCAAACGTCAGACCTCCGAGTTCGTTGCGCCAGACGCAGCACAGGGGCAAGCTCCCGGCGACCGCCGCGACGGCGGGAGGGATCTCGACATCGCCGACATGGGCGGTTGAGTGCCTCCGCCCGGGCGCGGCGTTCGAGCTCATCGCCGAGCACCGGGACGCCGCTCGCGTTCGCGGACATCCGGGCGCCGATGCGCTCGCTGGCGGTCCATCTAGCAATCCTGGCGTGCGACACCGGGGTCGTCGAGGCGCTTTCGCCGAGCCGCCGTCCGGTAACGACGGGGCCTCCGCTACGACGCGCCGTTCGGAGCGGCCGCCGCCTCGCCGGCCGGCCGTCATTCTGTTCGTGCGTTCGGCCCCTATCTGGAGGCATCGGACTTGGGCAGCGTCGTCGTTCGCCTTGTACGCGACTGCGACCTAGGAATACCGCGACGCCCGCAAGAGCGGTGGTCACTAGGCGAGACAACCGATCGGCGGACCGGTAGGAATGCTGGGATGGACGTGAAGCATGATCTCGACGGCGGGCACCCTCCTCGAACTCCTCGATGCGGTGCGAGGCGAAGCCGAGGCGATTCTCAAGTTCCGACACCACGACAAGATCTTCGCTATGGACCGCGAAGCTCCAGCGACCGAGCGGGTACGGAGAGCGGATTGACCGCAGCGATGGTGCTCAGCCGCCCCAGGCCACCTCGCTATCAAGTTTGCCGCGGGGCCGAAGCTGCTACGGCCGTAGGGCGAAGAACAGTAGGCCCTCCACGGTAGGAACCAGGCTCATCACCGCCTCGAGCTCCTTCCCGCCAACCGAGTGCTTGACCGATTGGGCCGCCTTGGCGAGGTCAGATAGGGCGCGCTGATATAGACGTGCGATGTCGGCTTCACCGGGCCGGAAGCGGACGAGGTACTTCAAGCGGAGAACGCGAGTCGGCTTGCCGTCGTGGAGCTCGTCCGCCTTTCCCTCCTGATGCACCCACGTCAGTACGTCATCGTTCGGTGCCGCGAGACGCAGTGTCCAGTCAACGAGCTCCATCATTGAGTTCGCGGCCTGTGACGCCGCGTCGGGGCCTGGCCGAGTCACTCGCTCCCAGGCTCCGTCGAGCTTCGCAGGCAGCGCGGGGTCGAGGTCGGCAAGTAGGTCCCGGAGCATGCTGTGCATGGGTGCCGGGCCCCACTCGACAACGTCGACCTCCACCTCCGACTCGTCCTCGCCAAGAAGCAGCCCGCTTGCACCGATACCCGCGAGGCCGCGGCCGAGGCCGGTGAGGACATCCAGGTTGGCGTCGTCACCACTGGGGAGCAGGACTCGGGTCGCTTGGTCCCATCCGCGGCTCCCGGCTGCGACGGCTCGCTCGACGAGAAGCGGCCGGCCAGCCGTGGCGATGGTCGCCATGATCGTGCTGAACGTGTCCGCAGCCCTCGTGACCTCGAAAAGCTGCGACCGGAACGCCTCGGCGGTGACGCTGGCGAATGCGTCGGAGAAGTTCGGCGTGTAGGCGATGGCGAAGGCCTCGCGCACTCGCTTCGTAGCCTCCTGCGCTGCAAGCAGACCCGATAGGGAGGTCGAGCCCAGCAGCGTCTGGGATGCATCCGCCATGATCCGCATCGCGGGCAGTTCGAGCGGCTTGGGCAACACGCTCTCGAGCCATCGCGACGTCTGGAACACCTGCGACCGCGCGAGTGGTCCCGCGACTGCCCGTTGGAACTGCTCGATCACCGACAGGTTCAACCCCGACGTGATTCGCCGGATCGCATCGAGCTCGCCGGCACGGACCACAGGTCTGTAGGGAGGAAGGGCTTTCCTCAGCGCGGCATCGTCGTGCTTGGCGTCGGGCGCCACGTCTTCTCGCTCGTTGTCGTTCGGCTCGTCCATTGGAGGCACCATTCTCGCCGGTCCGCGAAGCTTGCAGGCGCGCCGCCGACGGTGGCGCCGGCCCAGATGGCCGTCGTTGACATACATCTCGAAGGACACGTCGTCTAGAAGCAAGCCCGACGCGCCGATCGGTACGCCGGGTCCAGGCGGCGGCACCGTGATGCGGAGCGCGCGTTATCAGGCACTCCTCCGCCGCACCGCGCCGGTTCCCGGGCGGGTGTGGTCCAAGCGTCGCGTAACCCGCCCTACGCCCTGAACGGCACTTCGGGGAGCTCGGTCGTAAGGCAGGTGGCAACGCGGAAGCTACGATGCTGCGATCCCGACGCTCGGAGGTCTGAGTGAAGCACGACGACCTGGAACGTCTCCTCGTCGAGCACACCGATGCCTGGAACAGTCACGACCTCGACCGATTATGAGCTTGTTCGCCGACGATTGCTGTGTTCCAAGCCTCCGGCGGACCAGCATGTGATGGCCGTCGGTTCGAGGGTAGCATCGTGGCGGTGGAGGGGTTCTCGAAGCCCGACTTCTGGATCTGGATGGGTGTCATCTTCGCCGTCAACGCGATCGCCGCCGCTGTCCTGGGAGTCGCTGTCCTGGCTATTGGTGATGCCGTGACAGCATTCTTTGCCCTCCTCACCGCCGCCCTGCTGGGGCGTGACGCCGTGCGAAAGTAGGGCTTCCAAGCTGCGGCGGTACCAGTTGACCGTTTCTTGCCCTCCTGCATCCCAACCAGTACGTGCCGGACTTGATCGCAGGTTTAGATCCGGGACGCAAGCGGTATCGGCGGCGACCGGCATTGCTGGTGTCTCTTCCGCAAAGCAGCACCTGCGGGCACTTTCGGGACGATCGGACGGCCGGACCCGTCCCAGCCGACTGGCCGTGATATGCGACACTTGCACAGTGACGAGATCGGGCAAGCTGGACTGGGACGACGTGCTGGATTCCGTGCTTGGCCTCGTTACGGCTAGCAGGGCTCGCCGGCTTGGCAGTGGTCGGCGCTTTGCTCGGCGTCGGAGCAGCCTCGTTGTTGCACGTCGAGTCACGATAACTCGGGACCCTTGCGGGCGCAGTTCTTGTGCCGACCTTGATCGCCCTCTTGGCTCGGGCCGCAAATGAGCCTATGGGCGGTCGAGGCGCCCCCGTCATCGTCGTTCGACATGCCGGTCGTGTCCAAGGAACAAGTCTTGGCCCACCAGTACCTCGAGACCCCAACTGGTAACGCCACCAGACGGAGATCCCGCTCGGGCATCCAGTTCGACCCGACGACCGGGAGCGGCACGTGCGTATCGGGCTGCGAGTAGGGGCTCAGGTGAAACTGCGTTCGCTGATGTGCTCGACTCCATGCCGGACGCGAACTGGGGTGATGGCCGTCACTGCGTGATCTGTGAGGACTCCGGCGTGTCCGAGTGGAAACCCACCGGCACGCTGACCTGTGGCGGTCGCGTCGACGTCCTCGGCTGCGCCTTCCTCACGGTTGGCAATGGCAGGATCCTGCGGAGGAACTCCTTTCGGAAGCAGCGACCTCTGGTGAATGAGTAAGCAACTGTCCCCGATCACCGGCTTTCGCCGGTCGTCGAAACGAACGAAGGCCGCATCGTTACCGAGCGCGCGCCTCGTGCCGTTACCGAGTGCCCTCGACCGGCACATGGAGGACGCTTCCACTGGCGGCAGGGCAGCTACGACCTGCAAAGCGAAATCTCCACGTCGACCTTGTGGTTCAGTGTGAGTGTCGCTGCGGTCGTCGGCATCGCTGGGGCGAATGACAGGTCGCTCCTGTACTGGTTGTCGTGGCCCGAGTACCCAGCTCTCGTCATTTGTACGCCGTTCCGACATCGTCTCTCAGCCGGTCAACCAGTCACTCCAGCTTCCCACTCGCGAAAGGCGTCGAGTTCCTCTCTGACCGCCTTGATGAACCAAGCGACACTGTCGCATCGTCAAGAAATCCAGCGACCGGAACGGCATCAGGGATCACATCCACCGGAGAGACGACGTAGATGAGCCCACCAACCACGACGATCAACTTGTCGATAGGAATCTGTCGGTAGAGACCTCGCGCATACGCCACTACGAGCCGAATGAGCGCTCGAAAGTCGTCAAGAACAGATGCGAACGGCCCGGACCGTAGCGCCGACGAGCGACCCGCCTTGTCGGCAATCTCGCGCAGCTTCTCCGGATCACCCGATATGCGCCTGGCCCGATCTGTGGCTCGCTTGAAAAATCTCGAGCCGGCAGCGCCGGCAGCCCTGTCGGGCGCTGCTGCCGTGGCCTTCTTCGCTGGCGCAGCCTTCTTGGCTGGCGCAGCCTTCTTGGCTGGCTCGGTCATGATTCCGCCTCCTTGACTTGAAAAATCTCTGTGTCGCGCACCCCCCTACACCCGCCGTGAGATCTCGATCCTGGCCGCAGCCGTCGACCAGGTTGTCAACGCCCCAATCCCTCCGTCGCTCAGGCGTGAGGTTGTCCCCCAGCTTGTTGAAGTGAGGCG
>JADDQX010000155.1:0-2767 GCA_016781115.1 Actinomycetota bacterium
CATCGCCGATCCCGTCGGTCAGCTCGTCGTAGGAGCCCGCTTTGTGCGTGTTCGCGTCGCGGAACGACTTCGCGTCCTCGAACAGATCCCGCTGCGCCCTCTCGAGCCGCGCCGCCATCCCCATGACGACGTCCGGGATCGGCACCTCCTCCTTGTCCCCGCCGAAGCGCGAGGCGATCACGACGCGGTCCGCGTCGACATCCTTGGGCCCGACCTCGATGCGGAGCGGGACGCCCTTCAGCTCCCACTCGCTGAACTTGAAGCCGGGCCGGTGGTGGTCCCGGTCATCGACCTTCGACCTCACCCCGTTGCCGGCGAGCCCGTCGCGCAGCCTCGTCGCAACCTCGAGCACCCGCGCCTGCTCGTCGTCGGCGCGGTAAATCGGCACGATGACGACCTGTACGGGAGCGACCGCGGGAGGAAGCTTCAGTCCGTTCTCGTCACCGTGCGTCATGATCGTCGCGCCGACCATCCGGGTGGTGAATCCCCACGAGGTCGCCCACGCGTACTCCTGCTCGCCGTTCTTGTTCAAGAACTGCACGTCGTAAGCCTTGGCGAAGTTCTGTCCCAGGAAGTGCGACGTCCCGCACTGCAGCGCCTTCCTGTCGCGCATGAGCCCTTCGATCGTCAGCGTCTCGACCGCGCCCGGGAAGCGCTCGGCCGGAGACTTGCGCCCGGGGAGCACGGGGATGCCGAGGACGTCCTCGGCTACCTCGCGGTAGACCCCCAGCATCCGGACGGTTTCCTCCCACGCCTCGGCCTCCGTCGCGTGCGCGGTGTGACCCTCTTGCCACAAGAACTCGCTCGTCCGCAGGAACAACCGGGTGCGCATCTCCCAGCGCAGAACGTTGCACCACTGGTTGTAGAGCAGCGGCAGGTCGCGGTAACTCTGGATCCAGTTCGCGTACGTGTTCCAGATCACGGCTTCGGACGTGGGCCGGATCACCAGTGGCTCCTCGAGCTTCTGCCCCCCGCCATGGGTGACGACGGCCACCTGCGGTGAGAAACCCTCCACGTGCTCGGCCTCTTTGTGCAAGAGGCTCTCGGGGAAGAGCAGAGGGAAGTAGACATTCTCGTGGCCGGTCGCCTTGAAGCGATCGTCTAGGGCCCGCTGGATGTGCTCCCACACCGCGTACCCGTGCGGCTTGATGATCATCGTGCCCTTGGCGAGACCGTGCTCGGCCATGCCGGCTTGCTTCACCACCTCCACGTACCAGGCAGGGAAGTCCTCTACGGGATCGGGGAGTCGTTTCTGTTTAGCCATCGCTATTCACCTATGACCTGGATCTGGAGCTCGCGGTCCTGAGGCTCCTCGAGCTCGAGCATGAGGATGCGCTGCCATGTCCCCAAGCGGATCCGGCTCCCGACGACGGGGAGCACGAGAGAGGGCGATCCCACCGCTGGGGGAGGGGAGCCCGCGGCGGATCCCAGCCGCTCGAGCGTCGCCTGCACGTCCGCATGAAGCCCCTTCTCTTGTTCGTTGAGCACGAGAGCGCACCCGGGCGCAGACCGCAAGATCGTCACCCGGCCCTGTCGCACGTCACACGACGCGACGGCGTTCTGCACCGGCTCGGTGATGTCGACGAAGCCCAAGCGCGTGCGCGCGGTTGCCGTATGAGTCATCTGATGCGTCAGCATCGAGCAACCCTATTTGCTCCTCGCCGTGTACAACCGACTGACAATCTGTGGATGAAATGTGGAGGAACGCGATTGTTTCGCGTACCCACGGATTCTCCGCAAGAACATATTGACTCCACCTCGGAGCCTCTCTATGTTGCGAACGTCCCAAGCAATCAACCGGCACGCGGCGCCGCCGGACCGCACGGGCCCTCGGGCTGGTTCGGACCCGGCGGAGCAGTCGACCGGAGGAGCTTGCTCCACCGGAACCGGGCGGTTGCTTGGGACAAAGCTTTGGGACCCGAGTGGCCCAGGGAAAACGCTCCAATAACCGGCTCCGGCCGGCTACCGAGCGGCTCCTGGTCGGTCACTCGGGTCTCTTGCGTTGCGCTCCGTTGAGTTTGGAACGCCGTAGGGTGGGCACCAGTGTTCCGGTCCCGACGACCCCGGCGGAGGATGTCACAGTGGCGCCCAAGGCGACCAGCGAAGAAGAACCCGAAGAAGAGATAGAGGCAACGGAAGACGACCTCGAGGATCTCGAGGACGACGAGGACGAGGTCTCCGCGGGGCTCGCGCTGGCGACCGATGATGACGAAGAGGGCGACGAAGCGAGCCTCGAGGAGCTGCTCGCGCAGCGTGGCTCCGCTCGGCGAGCAGCAGGCGAACCCGAGGAGGAGGAAGACGACCTCATGTCGCTCAGCTCGGAGCGCGAGCTCACGGGTACCGAGGTCATCCGCACGAAGGTCATCCCGATCAAGGACAGGCAAGAGTTCGTCTGCAAGCGCTGCCACCTCGTGAAGGCGCGCTCGCAGCTGGCAGACGCCGACCGAGAGCTCTGCCGAGACTGCGTCTAGCCACAGCAGTCCTGCGCGGCGGCCGCGCTTACCCCGCCATGGTCCTGGCGGGTGCCGCGCTCAGCCTCGCCTTCCCCGAGCCGGACATCGCGCCCCTCGCGTGGATCGCGATCGCGCCGCTGTTGATAGCGGGGCGCGATGCCGCGCCATCTCGAGGCTTCGCCCTCGGCTTCGCGTTCGGCTTCGGCTTCTTCGGCGCGCTGCTGATCTGGATCAGCATCGTGGGCTACCTGGCGTGGTTCCTCGCCGTCGTGCTGCAGTCCCTGTTCCTCGCGGCGTTCGGCCTCCTCTGGGCG
>JADDQX010000155.1:2812-5829 GCA_016781115.1 Actinomycetota bacterium
GCCGGCGCGTGGGTAGCCGTCGAATACGTACGGTCGATCCTCCCATTACGCGGCTTCACCTGGGGACAGCTCGCCCAGAGCCAGCACGATCTCTTCTTCTGGACGCTGCGCCCGGCCGCGTGGGGAGGCGCCTGGCTGGTGGCCGCGCTTCTGGTTGCGGTGAACGCGCTGCTCGCTGAGGTCGTGACGGAACGCGGAACCCGCCGGATCGTCCCCGCGGTGGTCGCCATCGCTCTGTTGGCCGCTCCCTTCGCCCTGCCGGTCTCCGAGAGCGACGGGCCGGTGATGAGGGTAGCGATCGTGCAGGGGAACGTGCCGCGCGAGTTCACCGGCTCGCAGTTCGACAAGGAGCTCGCGATCACGCGGAATCACGCGCGTCTGACGAAGAAGCTCGACCCCGAAGAGGTCGATCTGGTCGTGTGGCCGGAGAGCGCGGTGGGACTCGATATCGAGCGCGCGCCGGTGGTGGCCGAGGAGGTCGCCTCCGCGGCGCGTGCGGTGGGGAAACCGATGATCGTAGGCGGCAACCTGGACATCGACGCAGACAGGTACAAGGTCGTCGCCTTCCATGTCTCTCCACAGGGCGAGGTGGTCGACGTCTACCAAAAGACCCACCTCGTGCCCTTCGGCGAGTACGTGCCGGGGCGGGGTCTTCTGGGGTCCCTTCCGCCGTTGCAGCAGGTCCCGCGCGATGCCGTCGCCGGGAGCGAGAACAAGGTCTTCGATCTTCCCAAGGGCCGCGTCGCGACCGTGATCTCGTTCGAGGGCGACTTCGGCTCTCTCGTGAGGAAGCCGATAGCCGCGGGCGGGCGGCTGCTCGTCGTCGCGACCAACACCTCTACGTGGGAAGAATCATGGGCTTCGGCGCAGCACGTCGCTTTCAGCCAGGTGCGCGCGGCCGAGAATGGCGTCGGTGTCGTCCACGGTGCGCTCAGCGGCATCTCGGCCTTCATCGAGCCGGGTGGGGAGTTGATCGAGCGAACCGACCTGTTCGAGGCGACGACGCTGGTCCATCCCATGACGCTCGGGGTGACTCCCTCCTTCTACGCCCGCACCGGCGACTGGTTCGCGTACGCCGCGCTCGCTCTTACGGTGGTGGGTGTGATGAGTGGACACTTGGTGGCGCGGCGGTCGCCGGAGGCGCGGCCGGTAACGTCGGCCGATGCGTGACCCAGAAGAGCGAGCTCCGGCTGCCTCCCTCGTCATAGTCCCGACGTACAACGAGCTGGACTCCATCGCGGAGGTGGCAGGACGGCTGTTCGAGGCCGCGGGGGACCAGGTCGATCTACTGGTGGTCGACGACGGTTCCCCGGATGGCACCGCAGAGCTGGTGAAACAGATGACGCGGGGCCCGCACCCCGTTCATCTGATCCAGCGCTCTCACAAGCAAGGGCTCGGGACCGCATACGTGACCGGGTTCAGGTGGGCCCTCGAGCGCGGCTACGAGAACGTCGTGGAGATGGACGCGGATCTGTCTCATGACCCGGCGGACGTTCCTCGTCTCTTACATCGGCTGCAGGACGCAGACCTCGTCGTGGGATCTCGCTACGTCCCGGGTGGCCGGATCGTGAACTGGGGGCTGGTGCGCCGGGCGCTGTCCCTCGCGGGGAACCTCTATGCGCGGCTGTGGCTCGGCTACGGCGTCAGGGACTCGACGAGCGGGTTCCGCGCCTACAAGACCGCCGCGCTGCAGCGAGAGGAGCTGGAGGGTCTTCGCTCCGAGGGCTATTCGTTCCAGATCGAGATGACCCGCCGCATCCATCTCGCCGGCGGCGAGATCGCCGAGGTGCCGATCACCTTCGTCGAACGGGCGAAGGGGAAGTCCAAGATGAGCCGCCGCATCGTCGTGGAAGCGATGCTGCGGGTGACGCTGTGGGGGCTGCAAGACCGCTTCCGGCGCTGACGACCGCCTGGGGGTGAGCCGTATGGGTCACAGAATCGCCCAGATCGGGACGAATGCAGCACCCGGGCGTGCGGCGGGTTGATTCCTCCGCCACATACTGCGTCAATGGGGTGCTAACTCTTACGAAAGGAAGTGCCGGTGGCGACGAGGGGTTCCGCGCGCTCGACCGCAACGAAGACGAGCTCGACGAAGAAGAGCAACGGCAGGGTCAACGGCAAGGCGAGCGCGAAGGCGAACGGGTCGCGCAACGGCCAGGCCGCGGTCGCTCCAGAGCAGCTGGAAGAGCTTCTGAGGACCTTGAAGGCCGCTTCCGAAGGGGACTTCTCGGTTCGGATGCCGCGCCGCAGCGGGATCCTCGGAGACATCGGCCGCGCCTTCAACGAGCTCGTGGAGATGAACGCGCAGCGCTCCCGGGAGATGGCGCGGGTCAGCCGGCTAATCGGCCGCGAAGGGCGCATGAACGAGCGCCTCGCTCGCCCTGCGCGCGGCGGCCAGTGGGCCATCACCGTGGATTCGTTGAACTCGATGATCGACGATCTGGTGCGGCCCACGACCGAGGTGGCCCGAGTCATCGAGGCGGTGGCCGAGGGCGACCTCTCCCAGAAGATGGCGCTCAAGATCGAGGGCCAGCCTGTGAAGGGCGAGTTCCTCCGCATCGGAACCGCGGTGAACTCGATGGTCGATCAGCTCTCCTCCTTCGCCGACGAGGTGACGCGGGTCGCGCGCGAGGTCGGCACCGAAGGGAAGCTCGGCGGTCAGGCGAAGGTGAAGGGCGTCTCGGGGACGTGGAAGGACCTCACCGACAGCGTGAACTTCATGGCGGGCAACCTGACGGCTCAGGTGCGGGATATCGCGCAGGTCACCACCGCGGTCGCCAAGGGCGACCTCTCGCAGAAGATCACCGTGGACGTCAAGGGCGAGATCCTCGAGCTCAAGAACACGATCAACACGATGGTCGACCAGCTCTCCTCCTTCGCCGACGAGGTGACGCGCGTCGCGCGCGAGGTCGGCACCGAAGGAAAGCTCGGTGGGCAGGCTCAGGTGAAGGGCGTATCCGGCACGTGGAAAGATCTCACCGACAACGTGAACTTCATGGCTGGGAACCTGACGAGCC
>JADDQX010000156.1:0-2217 GCA_016781115.1 Actinomycetota bacterium
CCGCTCGCGCCCCACCGAGCTCCGCCGCGCTCTCCCGAGGAAGTGAGTCCTCGGCGCCTACTCCGGTGATGTCACGACGGCGCCAATGGAGCTCACGGGAACGACCCAGTGCTCGCCCGCTGAGGTCGTGAGCTCCACGTGCGCGCCGCTCACGGCGATGACGGTGGCGACGACCAGCCCGAAATCGGCTCCGGCAAGCTCGGCGATGGTGCCGGCTTGGGCCCCCGCCAACTCTCGAAGGCGCGCCAGGACCGACTCGGTGCCCGATGCCCCGAACGCGTGGCCCGCTCCGGTCCTCGCTGCCACGACGCGCGCCACTGTCAGCTGCGACAACGAGACATCTGCACGACGCCCGTCGACGTCCAGCGTGACGAGATCCGCGCCGACCCCCACGACGTAGCCGGCGTACCGATGCGAGCCAACGGCCATCTCCACGAGGTCGCCTCGCTCCATGAACTCGACAAAGACGTCGCCGACCGGCCGCGTGTTGCGCTCGAGTTGTTCCTCGGCAGCCTCGACCTCGCGCTGCATGTCACGCAGCCCGAGTTCGGTGCGATAGCGCTCATCGGGGTCGAAGTCGGGGGTCACGAGTTAGCCCTTCGTCAGTCCGTCGCACGCGTCCAGGGCCCGGCCGACACGGTCGCACCGCCCCATCGTTGTGTGTTGCGGACGCTCGGGACGTGCGAGGCGTCTGCGGGAACGTAAACAACAGCATAAAGAGGAGTATAGAAGGAAATAGGTATAATCGAGGTATGGCGTCAGTAAGGCAAACCCCAAGTGGTACCTGGCAGGTCCGCTACCTCGATCCGTACCGCCGCCCCAGAGGCCGCAACTTCAAGCGGAAGACCGACGCCTTGCGGTTCGCGCGCTCTGTGGACATTGACGTCGAGCGCGGGAACTGGACGAACCCGGCCCTCGGCAAGACGCGATTCGGGCAGTGGGCGGACGAGTGGCTACGCGGGGCGACACATCTCAAGCCCAAGACGAGAGTCGGCTACGAGAACGCGCTGAAGAACCACGTCCTCCCGGTGTTCTCTGACGTGGCCGTCTAGTCGATCGACCGAGCGTTCGTTCGGCGCTTCATCGTGGCGCTGACGGACAAGGGCGCCGGCCCGTCGACGATCCACACGTCCACGCAGATAGTGCGGTCGGTGCTCGACGTCGCCGTCGACGACGGCGCACTCAAGGAGAACCCCGCCCGCAACCTCAGGCTCCAGCGGAGTGCATCGACTGAGAAGTTGTTCCTCACGCCGACGCAGGTCGAGGATCTGGCGAACGCGATCGCGCCGCCGTTCGGGACACTGATCCGGTTTGCGGCATACACCGGCCTCAGGGCAGGCGAGATCGGTGCGCTCCGCATGCGGCGCGTCGACCTCAGCCGTGGCGTCGTGGAGGTCGCCGAGTCGCTGGCGGACGTCCGAGGGAAGATGGTGTTCGGTCCGACCAAGAACTACGCCCGCCGTCACGTCCCGCTTCCAGCGTTCCTCCGGGACGAGATGGAGGAGTTCGTGCGCGGCCGGAGGAGGGACCTCGACGCGCTCGTGTTCACCAACATGGGCGGGGGGCCGCTCCGGCACAACTGGTTCTCGAAGGCGCGCTTCAGGCCGGCCGTCATCGCCGCTGGGCTTCCGGCCAGCCTCAGGTTCCACGACTTGCGGCACACCTACGCGGCCTTCTGCATCAACTCGACCGCGGATCCCTACGCAGTCATGCGCCGCATGGGCCACTCGTCAATCACCGTGACGTACGGGACCTATGGCCACCTCTTCCCGCGTCGCGACGAAGACATCACCGCCGGCCTCGAAGCACTACGAGCCACGGTCGAGAGGCGCAGCGCCTGACCCGGCTTCCGCATCGGCCCTGACGTGCATGTTCGATGGTGGCGGGGGTGGGATTTGAGCCCATGACCTTCGGGTTATGAGCGCGATCCCCTCGTCCTCGACGGTCCGGCTACCTCCGGCGTCGCCTGCATCGGTCCAGGTCAACGAGCTGCAGTGGCCGACCCCGTTCCGGCTACGCGCGGGGCGGTCTGTCCGTCGTCGTTCGTTGACCAAATGTTTGACCAACAGTCATCGAAGTAGGGGCGCCTCACCGCTGGCAACCAACTCTGTCACAACTCGACTGTTCGACCGTCAGTCCCCCACTCTGTCCGCTGACTACTCCAGCCGGAACCACTTCGCACGAGACCGCCCGTCGGGATGATCACGATCCGGCATG
>JADDQX010000156.1:2327-3423 GCA_016781115.1 Actinomycetota bacterium
GAACCACTTCGCACGAGACCGCCCGTTGGGATGATCACGATCCGGCATGACCTTGTCACCCTCGATCCGGAACCACTTCGCACGAGACCGCCCGTTGGGATGATCACGATCCGGCATCATCCGCATCCCGTCGTACCTACTGCATTCGTCCGTCACGGAACCTCCTCCAGGTGAAGCGAAGCGATCACTGCGCTTCCCGAGCCGCTGGCGCCGGACCTCACGCTGCGTTATCCGCCTGCGATGTAGAGCGCGACGTCGGCGAGGCGCGCACCCGCGGACGACACCGCTGTCGCCATGCGGATCCGGGGGCGTCCCTGTGCGACCTGGCGCTCAGCGATCGTTCGCCGAGCAAGGTCGTGAGGACCTGTTGGATCGCGTCGTCGGTCACCGCATCCGACCTGGCTGCTGCTGTACGAGCACTCGTCGACGCAGACTCCTTGAACGTGCTCGGCTCGATGCTGTCGAAGGTCGAACTTGAGGGGGCCTGGGTCGCCGAAGCCGCTCGGAGCCACAACGAGCGAGAGGAATTGGTTCGTGAGCGCTGAGGCAGCTGAGAGCGAGGTGGCGTACACGTTCTGCCGGGCTCGCAGCGGACTGTCCCTTGGCAGGTTCGCGATGTAGGAGGGGTCGTCCAGGCTGCCGTCACGTTCGAGTTGGACGTCGGCGACGTCGTACTGCCCGAGGCACCGGATGCAGGTGCGGCCTGGGCCCGCAATGTGCGACCTCCAGTAGGCGTTCCGGAGGTCTCCTTGTGGTGCTGGTTCGATGCGAATGCCCCCGTCGATCACAGGCAGCACGTCCGAGTAGGCCAGCGTGTTGAGGACGTGGCGCGGCCAGGGTCGATCCACGCAGGAGAAGATGACGTCGTAGTCGAGCGCGGCGCGCATGCCGTCCGGTTCGCAGATGCTTACGTCGTGCACCTCAGCCTCGAAGCGGAGGGCGGTGGCGGCGCGGGCGGTGACTCGTCGCGCGAGTTCCGCTTTCGAGGTGTACAGGCGCGCGTCGAGAACGGTGGCGCCGTGCAGTCGGTCGAGGTTCACGAGTTCGACGGTGTCGAAGTCCATGATGCCGATGTGCTGAATGCCTGTCCGGGCGA
>JADDQX010000156.1:3458-5860 GCA_016781115.1 Actinomycetota bacterium
CCCACGACGAGGACGCGCAAGCGAGCGAGATGTGCCTGGACCTGCTCCCCCCACGAGTGGACGGTTCGCACCTGCGTGTCGCGCGCTTGCGGTGGCGGGCGGAGGGTGGGGTGATAGCCGACGCGTAGCGCGTTGGCGAGGACGCGTATGTTCGTGGCTTCGGTGGTCGCGATTGAGGACCCGCGCCCTCGGTCCCAGCGCCGGGCGCTCCACGTCTGTGAGCCGGTGCTGAGTGTCATTCCGACGAGTGGGTGGCCGGTGATCTCTCGGGCCAGGTTGGCGATCTTGCGTTCGCTGTCGGCGTCTGCGCTTCCGTCGGGCGCGGCTTGCCAGGAGGTGGCTCCTGGGTGGGAGTGGAGCAGCGCGATGCCGGCGCCGGCGGCGGCCGCTTCGCGTGCCCCGCGGAGCGCGTAGTCCCCGGTGAACCAGGCGGTTCGGTCGACTCGCCTCTCGTCGGGTCCCGGAAGTATTGGCCGGCCGATGACAGCGGTTAGTCGACGGACTCCGGTGGACGGCCACCAGAGTGCGAAGCAGACGTCTTCTTGACCGTCGGGCCGCGTCAGGTGGCTGCTCAGTTGGTCGTGCTGTTCGCCGGCGACTGCAACAACGAACTCGTTCGTCATGCTGTCGCTGCCTCGAGTAGCGCGCGGGCGTGTGCGAGCCACTGCGAACCGGCGTTGGCCCCGTCGGACCATCGCTTGTGTGGCCGGCTCCATTTCGCCCATCCGGTTCCGAGTTCCGATGCTTGCTTTCCACCGCTTGCGAGATCGATGGCGTCGGGGAGGTGGACCCAGTGGGGAGGGATCGTTGGGAAGTCGGCTGGCGGGTCGGCGCCGACCCAAACCTCTCTGCCAGCATGCCGGCCGAGTGGCACGTCCACGAGCACGAGCACGATCGGGTCGCGAAGCTCGGTCTTCCGTCCTGCGGCCATCATCGCGTCGACGAACGCTTGTGTTCCAGGGTTCATTCGACGGGCATGGCGCCGGTGAAGAGCGACACGTAGCGGCCTTCCGGCACGAGTTCGACTTCGTCGGTGTCACGGAAGCGCTGCTCGTTGCCGTTGCCGACGACGCGGATGAGGTCGTAGTCAGCGGGGTTGAGGCCGCCGATGTGCCGAAGCACGTCCGCGGCCGGCATCTTGCGGTCTTGCGAGCTGTGCTCGACGCCGTCGAGCGTGAAGGTTACGGGCGGCTGGCCCTTGTCGTCAGGCTTGGCCATGAGCGGTACTCCTTCGGTTGCGGTTCGGGCCTGTTGTCGACCCCTCGCCGCTCACATACGTCGGAGCGTCTCATTCCGTCCACGCCAGCACGAGCGTCAGGCGGGGACGTGAGTCGTGCGTAAGAACTCGAGGTGAACTTGGTCTCGCGCGATTGATACGAGCTGCATCGCGAGTTCTTGTTCGTAGGTCGTCACGAAGATCTGACGAAGGCCGGCGCCAGAGCCGAGATAGGCCAGCGTGCGGGCGACGTAGCTGCGAGCGTCCGGGTCGAGGTGCTCAAGTGGCTCGTCGATTAGCCAGAACGGCACTCGAGTTGTCGACGTCAGCGTTGCGAGTCGGAGGAGGAGTTCCGCGACCACTTGCTCGCCCGCGCTGAACGACTCGAACTCGAGGTCCTCGGACTCATCGTCGTCGAAAGCGCGCGAGATGCTCCCCCCAGGGTCGATCCGCAGTCCCGGACGATCGGGGAAGATCGCCTCCCAACGCCGATTCACTTCGTCTCGGACCGGGCCGAGCTGTGCATCGAGCACGTGTGTGATTGTGCCTTCAAGCGCCGCCTTTGAGGCCTCGAGCGCCGCGACCTTCGTGTAGAGGGTCGAACGCGAGACTGCTGCTAGGGCCACTCTAATCGTCTCGGCCCGCGCGGTGACCTCGGCGACAGCCTGCTGTGCTTGTCCAACGTCTTCGAGCGACTTCTCGAAGGACGACTTTGCTTCTTCGGCGCGGGCTCGTAACACGTCGAGCTCGATCGGCTCGGTACTGGGTGGCTCAGGTGGATCACCGAGTTCCTCTGCGCGCGCGCGGAGTTGGCTCAGCTCAGCTGCGAAGGTGTGCGCTTGAGCATCGTCAAGCAACGAGAGTTGCTCGGCGGCTTCTGCGCGGTCGTGCTCGTGTTGTTCTTCGGCGTAGTGACGACTCGCTTCGTCGAGTGGGCGGCGGCAGATTGGGCATTCGGCTCCCGCTTCGCGAAGCCGCTGGAGCGCCCTTTCGACGCCATCGAGTCGTTCGCGGAATGCGGCACGCTGCTCTGCGACTTGTGTGAGCTGTCGCGTCGCGGCAGCTTCAGCCGCTCGTAGGGCGGAGCGGAGATCGAGCTCATCGAGCGGCATCGCCAACAAGGTTGTGGCTTCGGAGGCCAAGGCGCCGCGCGCGCTGATCCAGGCTTGGTGCGCAACATGAGCGT
>JADDQX010000036.1 GCA_016781115.1 Actinomycetota bacterium
TGAAGAGGTCCTTCGTGACGAGGTTGACCCGGGCGTCGGTGGACTGGGCGGACAGGATTGTCGCGACGACGCACTCGAAGGCGTTGCCGAAGTCGAGAGCGACCCGGGCGTCCGGGTACGCCTTCTTCAGGCGGCGCATGATGACGGGGACCCGCTCCTCGGCCGGCGCAGAGCGATCGACGGAAGCTCGTGCCACGGCGGCGAGATTAGACGCTAAGATAACCAAACGACCGTTTGTTTGGAGGACCTATGGCAGTCGCCGAGAAAGCGCGCAGCACCCGACGCACGGAGCTGATCGCGGTCGCCGCCCGGCTCTTCTCCGAGCGCGGCTATCACGGCACCTCGATGCAGGACCTCGGCGACGCGCTGGGGATCCAACGCGGTTCGCTCTATGCGCACATCGGCTCGAAAGAGGACCTCTTGCTGGACGTCGTCGAAGAGGGGGCCGATCGCTTCCTCGCCCGCGGGGCGGAAGCCGTGGAGCTCGACGCTCCCGCCTCCGAGCGGTTGCGCTCGCTGCTGGTCGGTCACGTCGAGATCGCCACCCAGCACCTGGACGCCTCGACCGTCTTCCTCAACGAGTGGCGCTATCTGTCGCCGGAGCTCAGAGATCACATCCAGGAGAAACGGGACCGGTACGAGGGTGTCGTGCGCCGGATCATCGACGACGGCGTGGCCGCGGGTGAGTTCCGAGCAGATGTGGACATCCGTTTCGCGGCCACGCTCGTGCTGTCGGCCGGCAACTGGACGTATACCTGGTACCGCCCCGGCGGCAACCTGACCCCAACAGAGATCGGTGAACGGTTCGCAGAGCTCGTGACTCGAGGACTGGAGGCTTGACATGACCTACGAAGAGAAGCTCGCGCGGTTCAACGCGCACATCGAGGCAGGAGGCAAGGTCGAGACCGAGGACTGGATGCCCGATGACTACCGCACCGGTGTTCTCAAGTTCATCGAGATGCACGCGAACTCCGAGATCATGGGCGCGATCCCCGAACGCGAGCAGGTTCCCCGCGCTCCCTCTCTCAAGCGCAAGATGTCTCTGACCGCGAAGGTGCAGGACGAGGTGGGGCACGCGCAGTTGCTCTACCGCGTCGCGGAGGACCTCGGCAAGAGCCGCGAGGCGATGTTCTCCGACCTTGTCAACGGGAAGTCCAAGTTCCACAACGTCTTCCACTACCCCACGAAGCACTGGGGCGACGTCGCGATCATCGGCTGGTTGATCGACGGCGCCGCACTGGTCACTCAGGCCGCTCTGCTCGATTCCTCCTACGCCCCCTACACCCGCGTCCTGAAGCGCATCTGTTCCGAGGAGCAACTGCATCTCCGGCACGGCGAGGACATCAGCCTGGAGCTGGCGTCGGGGACCGAGTCGCAGCGAGCGATGTTCCAGGACGCGCTGACACGCTGGTGGCTCCCGATCATCCACTTCTTCGGGCCCAAGACGAACGTCGAGAAGGACCTGTTGCTGCGCTGGAAGGTGAAGACGCGCACGAACGAGGACCTGCGCCAGGAGTTCCTCGACCGCTACGTGCCGAAGGTCCTCGAGCTCGGTTTCACGTTCCCGGCTCCCGTCCCCTTCCACGACGAAGCCTCGGGACATTGGCTTATCCGCGACGAGGACATCGACTGGCAGCCGCTCGACGCGATCAAGCGCAACGAGGGGCCGGAGACCGCGCGCCGGCTCGCACTTCGAAAGACGATCTACGACACGCATCGCTGGGTGCGCGAGGCACTGGCGGAGCCCGCGGTGCACGCCGCCTGATGGAGACGTGGGAGGTGTTCCGGCGCCACGGGCACCGAGAGCCGTTCGAGCACTGCGGAACGGTGACCGCGTCGGACCACGAGATGGCACTTCTAACGGCGAAGGAGTGTTTCCTGCGCCGGCGCGAGGGCGAGCACCTGTGGGTGGTGCGGCGTTCGGACATCCACTCGTTCCAGGACGAGAGCCTGTTGGAGATCGCGGCCGACAAGTCCTACCGATTCAACAGCGGCTATCGAGACGTCGTCGAGAAGCGCGAGCGCGCTAAGGCTCGGGCGAAGGAGCTCGCTTCTTCATGACCGATCCACTGGTTTCGATGTTGCTGGCGCTCGCCGACGACGAGCTGGTCCTGGGCCACCGCCACTCCGAGTGGACCGGCTTCGCGCCGCATATCGAGGAAGACGTTGCGTTCTCTTCGATCGCGCAGGACGAGATCGGGCACGCCGCCGCGTACTACTCGCTCGTCGCGAAGATCACCGGCGACGACCCCGACCGGCTCGCGCTCGGTCGCGAGAAGCACGAGTACCGGAACGCGATCCTGTGCGAGCGCGCCAACGGTGACTGGGGCTACACGCTCGCCCGGCACTGGCTCTACGACCACGCCGACGCGCTGCGGCTCGAGGCGCTCGAGTCTTCGGCCCATGAAGAGCTGGGCCCGCTCGTGACGAAGATCCGGCGCGAGGAGCGCTACCACCTCCTGCATGCCGATACGTGGTTGAAGCGCGTGTCACAAGGCCCCGTTGAGGGCCGCAAGAGACTCGCCGACAGCATCGGGATCGCTTTCGAAGAGTCGCTCGGGCTCTTCGAGCCGTTCGAGGGCGAGCAAGACGCCTTGTCCGCCGGGTGGATCCCGGTGTCATCGAGCGAGCTGCGGCAGCGCTTTGTCCGACAAGTCGCGGAGAAGCTCGACGCGCTGGGGCTCCCAACGCACATGACGAGCCACGCGGAAGAGGGGGCCGAGTTCGTCGCCTCCTCCTCCGGTGACCTGATCGCGAGCGACAACGGGGAGCGTTCGGCCCCCTCCGCCGATGACGGCTTCGGGGGGCGCAGAGGCAGACGGACGCCGGACTTCGACGCGCTGTGGGAAGACATGACCTCGATGTACCGGACGAGCCCGGGAGCCCGCTGGTGAGCGACGTCGCAACGCTCGAAGAAGCGGTGTGGGAGGCGCTGGCTCAGGTGCCCGATCCCGAGATACCCGCGGTCTCAGTGGTCGACATGGGGATGATCGAAGCGGTCGCGGTGACAGAGTCCCGAGCGAGCGTAATCGTCTTGCCCACCTTCACCGGCTGTCCCGCGATAGCCGTGATCGAATCCGACGTCCGCGACGCGGTCGCCGCCGTGCCCGGCATCCAGGACGTCGAGGTCCAGACCACCTTCACGCCCCCGTGGACGACGGCGCGGATCACCAACGAGGGCCGCAACAAGCTAAGGGAGTTCGGGCTCGCTCCTCCGACAGGCACCGGGCCCGTCCTGATCGATTCGATCGGGTTGCCGCGATTCGCGGTATGCCCGTTCTGTGGGAGCAAGAACACCTACAACGAGAACCCGTTCGGTCCCACGCCGTGCAGAGCGCTCTACTACTGCAAGGACTGCAGCAACCCCTTCGAGCAGTTCAAACCGATCTAGCTCGCGAGCGCAGCAGAGCCGTCGGTCGAAACAAGCGCTCGACCGTTTCTGCGACGGGGCTACTAGCGGAGCCGCTACGCGCTGTGGGCGGCGAGGTGCACGGCGATGCCGCTCCGTTGGTGGTTTCGCGCCAGCGTCCTGAAGAACGCGTCCACGATCATCGGATCGAACTGCCGCCCCGCCGACTTCGTCAAGCGCCGGCAGGCCTCCTCGACCGGCAGCGCCTTGCGGTAAGGACGGTCCGTCGTCATAGCGTCGAACGCATCGACGACGAGGATGATGCGCGACTCGATCGGGATCTCGTCGGCGCGGATCGCGTCCGGGTAGCCACTACCGTCGTAGTGCTCGTGGCAGTGGCGCACGATCGGACGCACCTCCGCGAGCCGGTCGATCGGCTCGAGGATGCGCTCGCCGAGCTCTGGGTGGGTCCTGATGACCTTCCATTCTTCCTCGTCGAGCGGACCGTCCTTGGACAGGATCTTCGAGGGGATGCCGATCTTGCCGATGTCGTGGAAGAGGGCTGCAAGCTCCAGACGCTTCAGGTCCGGCCCCTCGATCCCGAGTTCCGCCCCCACGTCCAGAGCCATATCGGTGATGGAGCGGGCGTGGTTCGAGGTGTACTCGTCCTTCGCCTCGAGCGCGTTCGCGAGCGCCTCCACCGTCTCGAAGAAGGTCCTCTCGAGGCTCTCGAAGTTGACCGCGTTCGTGATCGCGAGCTTCGCTTGGTGCGCGATGCCGGCCAACAGACGCATCTTGCGCTCGGAGAACTTGTAATCGCCCAGGGCCGGCGCAACGGCTGCCAGGCACCCGAGCCGGCCGTCGAGCTGCAGCGGCGCGATCGCGAACAACGTGTCCTGCGCGATGTCCTCGGCGCCGGGGATGTGCTGCACATCTTCCGGACGCAGAACGAACGGGACGTCGCGCGACAACGTCTCGGTGGCGACCTCCCGGCTGATACGAAGCCCCGCCATACGGCTTCGCTCGGGTTCGACGTAGCCCCACTGTGCCTCGGGAACGATGTCTCCGGTCTCCAACTCCTGCAGCCAGACCGTCGTCTGCGGCGAGCCGAGGATCCGCGCAGAGAGCTCCACGACCTTGGACAGAACCTCGTCCAGTCCCTCGGCGATAGCGAGCTCACGACTGAACTCCAACAGAGAGTTCGACAGATCTGCGCTCTCCTTCTGCTCCTTGTAGAGCGTCGCCTTCTGCATCGCAACGGACGACTGGTAGGACAAACCCGCGAGGAGACGCAACTTGTCGTCGGTGAAGAACTCGGGAGGTCCCTGATAACGGGCGGTGATCCAGCCCGAGACTCCGTGGCCCGAGTGGAGCGGGGCGATCGCGTTGGTGCGGAGCTCGGCCCCCGGAGGGCCTTCCCAGAACTCGCGCTGCGCGTCGGGAGAGATCGTGAAGGGGGCGCTCCGTCCCCTGATCAGCCGTTCGCCGCTTTCCTTTCTTACGCGGTGGCGCACGATCGGCTCAGAAGCAGGATCGCCGGTGTAGCCCGCGTGAGCCGCGCAGATGAACTCGCCCGTTCTCTCGTCCTGCAGCCACAAGGATGCCTGTCCCGTCTCGAGCAGCTGCGCCGCCATGCGGACCGTCTCGTTGCCGATCGAGTGGAACGAGGCTGCCTTCGACATCAGGTCCGCGAAGCGCAGGAGAGCCTTGGCGTTCTCCGCCTCGCGCCGCTGCGCCTCGTAGAGGCGAGCGTTCTCCAGCGCCACCGACGCGTGACCCGCCAGCACCTCGAGGAGCCGGACGTCATCGTCGTCGAACTGGTCGACACCGAGCTTCGAGATGAGGATCACGCCGATCACCCGAGCGCCGTACGCAAGAGGGACCGCCACGATCGACTCTTCGATCTCGTCGGTCCCCGGCACGGTCACCGCGAACTCGCACTCGAGCGCGTTCGGGATGAGCAGCGAGCGCCCCGTTTCAGCCGCCCGACCCGTGATCCCCTCACCGATGCGCGTCACCAGCGCCTCCGGAGTGTCGTCCTGGTACGCCGTTAGCTCGCCTCTGAACGCGATCGGGATCAACAGCTCGTCCTCGGCCAGGTAGACCCTGCAGCTGTGGTAGTCGATCAGGGTTCGGAGCTCGTTCGCGATCGTCAACCCGATCTGGCGCACGTCGTTCAGACGGTTCAGCTTCCCGGCAAGGCTCTGGAGCATCTTCAGGTGTGCGATCGAGCGCACGTCTTGACGGACCGAAGTTGCGTCGGGCCGTTCGGTCTCGTCGTCATCGAACAGGACGATCCGGTTCTTCCCCCGGGACTTCGCGGTCAGCATCGCGGCGTCCGCACAGGCCACGAGCTCACGCGGGTTCATCGCATGCTCCGGACCTTGAGCGATACCCACCGAAAGCGTGAGATTGCGGACGGGCTCGAAGTCGAAGGCGCGTACGCGCGTGACCAAGCGGCTCGCGAGCCCGAGCGCGTCTCCGGAGTCGCAGGAAGGCAGGATGACGGCGAACTCCTCGCCGCCGATGCGGCATGGCAGGTCGGACGACCGCACCGTCTCCCGCAGGATGTCCGCCAGCGCTACAAGCACCTGGTCTCCCATGGAGTGCCCATGGACGTCATTGATCCGCTTGAAGTCGTCGAGGTCGAACATGAGCAGCGCCACCGAGTCGCGTGAACGGCTGGCGCGGGTGAGCTCGGATCGCAACCGCTCGTGGAAGTAACGGTGGTTGTAGAGGCCCGTCAGGCTGTCCGTCAGCGCTTGCTGCTCGAGCACGTTTCGGATCTGCGCGTTGTCCAGTGCGAGAGCAGCGGCCTCTGCGAACCGTTGCGCGAGGTCGAACTCCTCCTGGGCGAAGGACGCGTGTTCACCGATCCGGTAGATGTTCAGGCAGCCCTTCACCTGATCGCGAGCCACCAGAGGTACGACGATGATCGACTCGGGGTCGAGCGGCGTCCCCGGGATGACCACTACGCGCTCATCCAGATGGGCCTCATTCGAGAGGACCGGGGTTCGATGCTCGGCGGCCCAGCCGGTGAGACCCTCACCGAAAGTGGCGTGACTCTTCATGATCTCGTCCGCCCACTCATCGCGCGCCAGCACCGGCGTCAAGGTGCGCTGACCTTCATCCGCCACGTAGATCGTGAAGGTGTCGTATGGAACCAGCTCGGCGAGGGTGTCGGCGATCCGATCGAGAAGGGACTCGACGTCGTGGTCGGACAGCACGTGGCTGTAGACGTCTGCGAGCCGTTTGTACGACTCGAGCTCCCCCCCGGCCCGGACGACGTCGTCCGGCCCGAGCACCGGATCTACGATCGGCACAAGCCCTCCAGATAGCTGCCCTGATTCCCCTGCTTCCCCAGGTAATCGGCCCGCGGAGGGCGTCCCTTTAAGGGACGAAGGTGGTAGTTCGCCCGTTACAGCTGGCCGTAGGAGCGCTCGAGGTTGAACTGGTAGATCAGCCGCTCGTCCCTCACCATCGCCTCGCGGTACTCCGCGAGATCGTCGGGCTCGCCCGCCAGCACCCGGTAGAGCGCGAGGTTGTTGTCGACGGCATCGGGCCCGTCGAGGATCTCGACGGTGGTCTCGAGCCCCAACCAGGTGTAGCGGTTGGTGTCGTGGAGGACCATCAGGGTGCAGCGAGGGTCCCTTCTGAGGTGCTTTGTCCGGATCCGGTGCTGCGTCCCGGAGCTCCACAGCTTGCCATCGACGAGCCCGACGCTGATGCGAGCTACATGTGGACGACCGTCACGCTTGGTCGTTGTCATCACCGCGTCGTGCTGCGCCTCGAGATAAGCGCGAACCTTCTCGTCCATCACCATCCCTCCCGCGCGTCCGCGCTCTAACGCAGGTTCACCCAGACCGACTTCGTCTGCGTATAGGTGTCGATCGAGTGCTTGCCGAGCTCACGCCCGAAGCCGGATTGCTTGTAGCCACCGAAGGAGACGCTCGGCTCCACGTTCCCGGCGGTGTTCACCCACACGGTCCCGGCCTTGATGCCGCGAGCCACCTTGTGGGCCTTGGTCACGTCGCTGGTCCACACCGCGGCGGCCAACCCGTAGATCGTGTCGTTGGCGACCGCTATCGCCTCGTCCACATCCGCCACCTCGATAACGGCGGCGACCGGACCGAAGATCTCCTCCTGCGCGATGCGCATGTCGTTCCGAACGCCGGTGAACACCGTCGGCTGGACGAAGTAGCCGTCCCCGAGCTCCGTCGCCCGCGCGCCACCCACGGCGACCTCGGCTCCCTCCGAACGGCCGATCTCGATGTAGCCGGTGACGCGTTCCAGCTGCTCCTGAGACACGACCGGCCCCATCTGGGTGTCTTCCTTCAACGGGTCGCCCAGCTTCATCGCGGCCGTCGAGTCGAGAAGGGAGGTAACGAAATCGTCGTGAACCGACCGCTCGACGAGGATCCGGGTTCCGGCGGTGCAGACCTGGCCCGAGTTGAGGAAGACGCCATTCATGGAACCCTTGATGGCGCGTTTCATGTTGGCGTCCGAGAAGACGATGTTCGGGGACTTGCCACCGAGCTCCAGAGTGACACGCTTCAGGTTCCCCTCCGACGCGTGCAGGATCTTCCTCCCGACCTCCGTCGACCCCGTGAAGGCGATCTTGTCGACGTCGCCGTGCTGTGCCAGAGCCTGCCCGGCCTCGTGGCCGAACCCGCTCACCACGTTCACCACACCTTCCGGCACGCCGGCCTCGAGACACAGCTCACCCAAACGGATCGCCGTGAGGGGTGTCTGCTCCGCCGGCTTCAGCACGACGGTGTTGCCGCACGCGAGCGCGGGCCCGACCTTCCACGCCGCCATGATCAGCGGGAAGTTCCAGGGGATGATCCCGCCGCAGACCCCGACCGGCTCGCGCAGCGAGTAGACGAACATGTTGTCGTCGGTGGGATTCGTCTCGCCGAAGACCTTGGTAGGCCACCCCGCGTAGTAGCGGAAGACGTCGCCGGCCGCCCACATCTCGCCCGACGCGATCGAGACGGGCTTGCCGGAGTCGAGCGACTCCAGTTGTGCGAGCTCGGAGATGTTCCTCTTGATGAGCTCGCCGATCTTGTACAGGACCTCGGTTCTCTTGCCGGGACGCAGCCCCGCCCATCGCCGGTCCTGGTGAGCCTCTCTCGCCGCGTTGACGGCCGCGTCGACGTCCAGCGCTCCGCCGCGAGGGACCTGGGTCAGCACCTGTCCGGTGGCGGGATTGATCACATCGAACATCTCGCCCGAAGTGGCGTCGACGCTCTTTCCCCCGATCACCATCTTCGGGGCGTCGACGAACTTCGTCACCTCTGGAAGGAGCTCCGCCTGCGCCATGGATCTGGTCCTCCTGGTAGTTGATGAGAGAGTGACCGAGCCTAGCCGCGGCCCCCTCGATAGCTACCCGCGGGAGCGCGTTCGGGCGCCAGCCTCTATCTTCAAACAGCGGTCCTGGACGAAGTCGAGGCCCGCCGCCTCTGCGATGGCTCCGGCCTCGTCCGATCGCAGTCCGCTCTGGAGCCATAACGCCTTGGCTCCCGCGGCCACTGCATGTCGCGCGACCCCCGGAAGGTGCTCGGGACGACGGAAGACGTCCACGACGTCGATCTCCCCGGGCACCTCGGCGAGCGTTGGATACGACCGCAGGCCGAGCACCGCGTCCACGGTCGGGTTCACGGGCACGATCTCGTATCCCAGGTCGGCCAGGACCGACGCGACGTAGTAGCTCGCGCTCCCCGGATCGTTCGACAGCCCGACGACGGCGATCCGGCGCGCGTAGCCGAGAACCTTCTCCACGGTGTCTTGTTGTGAGCCGTCGGGCATAGGGATGGCCTACCCGCTCCGGGCCGAACCGAAGCTATTCCGCGAGCGGTGGCACCAGGTCGGGATGCGCCTCTTTCAGCCAGGCTTGTTCCTTCTTGCCGAGGCGCGTCTTCGACGGCTCGCCGTGCCACATCTCGCGGGCGATCGCTTGCCAGTTCGCTGTTCCCTCTAGCCGCGCCGTCAACGAGGCGACGCCGAACGACATCCTGTTGAAGGTGACCATGATGCCGGGGATGCCGACCTTGCGCAGGGTCTGGAACGCCGGCGATCTGGGGTCGAAGCCCGCCGCCGCGATCCCCTGCACCAGCGGAGGGTCGATCGTGAACGGCCGGTCCTCCAACATCGGCGAGTTGATCGTGAGGAGGTGGTCCCAGATCGCGTCCACCTCCGGCGTCCGCCGGTGCAAGATGCCGAGCCCCTCCATCGCGCCACGGCCGCGCTCGCGGTCGTCGTCGATCAGGGCCTGCATCAGCTCCAACAACAGCTTCAAGGTACCGGGGTCGACAGCGCGCACGAGGCCATAGTCGAGGAAGGCCACCTTCCCCTTCGGCAACAACAGGTAGTTGCCGGGGTGTGGGTCGGCCGAGAAGATCAGGAAGCGATTGAGGCACCCATAGAAGAACCGGAACAGCGTCTCCGTGAGGTCGTCCTTCTTGTCCTGTGACCAGTCCAACGCGCTCATGAAGGGCTTCCCTTCGATGAACTCTTGCGTGATCACCCTCGTGCGCGAGTAGTCCATGTAGACCTTCGGCACCACGATGAACGGGTGACCGTCGAACAGCTCGGCGAACCTCTGCTGATTGCTCGCCTCGCGGCGGTAGTCCAGCTCTTCGAGCACACGCTCCTTGACCTCGTTCGCGACCTCTTTGGGATCGAGGTTGGGAGCGATGGCGACCGCGAGCTTCGTCATCGCGTTGACGTTCTTGATGTCGGCGCGCACGGCCTGATCGACCCCCGGATACTGCACCTTCACAGCGACCCTCTCGCCCGAGTGGAGCGTCGCCCGGTGGACCTGCCCGATCGATGCCGCCGCGATCGCTTGGTCTTCGAACGTCGCGAACAGCTCCTCCACCGGCTGCCCGAACTCCTCTTTGATCACCGCCTTTGAGGCCTCGGGATCCATCGGCGGCGCGGAGTTCTGGAGCATCGTCAGCGCGTCGCGGTAGGTGCTGAGGTAGTCGCCGGGGGCGGAGAACTCGTAGAACGAAGCGAGTTGTCCCAACTTCATGGCGGCACCCTTCATCTCGCCGAGCATCTCGACGAGCTGGTGCGCGGTCTGCTGGTGGAAACCGTCGAGGAACTCGCCGGCGCGCGAGGGGGCCGCGAAGGACCGCGCGCGGGTCCCGAGGAAGCGGAACGCCGACCTGCCGGTCTGGCCGGCGAGCCTGGCGCCTCGTTCGGCCCATCCGGTCGGGATAGGCGCCTTGTCTTTGTCGGTCATGAGCGCCGCTACTCTAGTTGGTGTGATCCCGAGACGTCCCGCGCTTCTACTGCTTGCCAGCTCGCTGCTCGCGGGTGGCTGCGCGGTCGAGCACCGGCTGGGGCTCCCGCGCGAACCCGGGCGGATGTCGCTCGAAGGGAGCGTGTCGGCCCGCAGCGCGGCCCCCCGCGCCTCTGCGAGGGCCGCGTCCGGAGAGGCGGTAGAGGGATTCTCCAACGAAAGAGCGATGGCGCACGTCCGCAAGCTCGCGTCCGATATCGGCGTGCGCGTGCGTGCCACGCGTGGGGAGCTCCGCGGCTCTCGCTACATCGCGGAGCAGTTCCGCCTGCTGGGCTACGACGTGACGATCCAGAAGTTCGAGGTCGACGGCGGGACCTCGCGCAACGTCGTCGCCTCCTGGCCGGGCTCCCGTCGCTACGGCGTCGTCGTCGGTGGCCATATGGATACCGTCTCGGGCTCCCCGGGGGCGAACGACAACGCTTCGGGTGTCGCCGCCATCCTCGAGCTGGCGCGCATCTTCGCCGGGAAGGAAAGCTCTCGCTCCGTTCGCTTCGTGGCCTTCGGCTCGGAGGAGTACGGCTCCAACGGAGCGCACCACGTCGGCTCGCAGGTCTACGTGAACCGGCTGGGTGACGAGGGCCGCCGGCGCCTGGGCGGGATGGTGTCCGTCGACATGATCGCCGACGGGAGACCCCTGCTGGTGGGGAACTCCGGGATCGCGGACGACGTGGTCGCTCGCACCTTGTACCGGCGGATCCGGGACGCCGGGATCTCGGTCCGCTACCACACGCTCTGCGACTGCTCCGATCACGGCCCCTTCGAGCACGCCGGCATCCCGGCCTCATTCGCCTACAGCGGGCCGGAGCCGAACTATCACGAGCCCTCGGACACGGTCGCGAACATGGACCCGAACGATCTGCTGCGCACCGGGCGGGCCCTCAGGATCTTCGTGAAGGCGGTCGACCGGGACATGCTCCAGCGCTTCCGCCGCCACTAACCCACCCCCACCCCAGGTTCTGAGCGCGGAAACGGTCGCTATGCGACCGCTACTGCGCTCAAGATCGCGTTTTTGGGGCCGCGGAGGTCCGGCAATCCGGGGGGTGCTCGGGCTAGGCTAGGTCGAAGGAACCCCCGACAGGGATGGCAGGCATGAACGGGACGATGAAGGCGCACCAGCCCGCCCACGAGGACGCTTGGGAGGCGGAGGAGTACGAAGCCGCCACGGGGCCGAACGTGCTGTGGGGCCGGGTGATCGCACTCGCGGTCTTCCTGGTGCTCGCGTTCTTGCTCGGGCGCTGGAGCGCCGCTGGAGGCCCCGACGAGAGCGACCTGCAGGCGCTCCGAGCCGAGCTGCAAGAGGTCTCGGCAGAGAACGAGACGCTCGAGAACGAGCTCGCGGCGCAAGCGCTGCTCCTAGAAGAACAGACGGCGGCAGCTGCCGCAGATGACGAAGCCGCGGAGAACGAGGCCGCCGAAGAAGACGGGGTCGACGGGAACGGAGCCAGCGATCCCGTCGGTGAGGACGAGGGCCTCAGCTACAAGGTGCAGCGCGGCGACACGCTGCGCGCCATAGCGCGCAGCTTCTGCGGCGACGTCGAGCTGGGCGATCTGATCGGGGCCAAGAACAACATCAAGGACCCCACGGCCTTGAAGGCGGGACAGCTGCTGAAGCTCCCTGCCGAATGCGCCGGCTGACGCATCTACCCCTAGGGCTGAACCCGCGATGCTCGTCGGGCACTAGTCGCAGCTGCCCCCGTCACCGCCACCTCCGTCCATGCCGCCACCTAGGTCGAAACCGCCGGAGCCGCAGTCGCTCGCACCCCCGCCGCCGCCGCCGCCTCCAGTGTGGGCGGGGCCCACATAGCTCGACCAGAACGGCGCCGCGACCCGTGCCCGCAGCTTCTTCGCTTTGCGCTCAGGAAGGCGCTTGCGCCTGGAGTTCCACCTCGCCCATCGGATCCAGTCGGGGACGTACATGGCGCCGACGATGAGCAAGAAGATCCCGATCGCGATCCCGAACCAGATCACCGCAGGGGCTCCTTCCACTGTCTGCTGCCTCCATTGTCGTGGTTCACCGGGATAGCCGCAAGGCGAGGAACGTCCCGGCTTCTGTGATGCCGCCCTTGCCGTCACAGAAGCGACAGGGCCCGCTCACCGGCAGGAAGATCGCGATCCCCTTCTCGCCCCGCATCACGCTGCGACCGAGGCTCTGCCACTTCTTGAACCCGGCGACCAACGTCGCGTCGGGCTTCTGGGACCAGATCAGGATGCTGGTTGTTGAACGCGCATAGTGAACTCTCGGCGTTCGTCGCGGTCCTGCCCAAAGACATCAACGGCAGGAATACCGACGACTTTGCTTACGGGGGAGGGGCCGAAAGATCGTGACGTATCTCGTCCGATCTGCGTTTTCCCGATCCGGGGCTTTGTCTCCGCAGGGGGTTTCGCAGGACCATGTCGTCGTTCCCGACCACCGATAGGCGTCGGTTCTGTCCGGGAAGAACGTTCGCGGGATAACAACGACGACTCGATCATTACGTGCTTTCCGGACCGCAACCTCCCGCATCTCGTCATTGAATCCTCCGGAGTCATCACTTGAGTTGGGGCAACCAAGAGGGTCGTAACCCTGCCAGCGCCCACGCAATTCACCATTCTTCGTATCGATCCACACCCATGCGTCCGCGCAGCTATCACCCACGTAGCTGAAGAAGATGAAGATGTTGCCTTCCCGTGTGAACCGCCTCTTACTCCAAGCCTCACGCGTCTGGATCGTATGTTTGAGGTCGCCGGAAGAGGTGTGCCCGTGACGCAGCACCTTGACGTCCAGGTGCCCCGCGCTGTCATTCGGGTCACGTACCGCCTCCGGATCAGCCAGGGCACCCGAGGATCCAACCGCTATAGCAGCAACCATGGCGACGCAGAGCTGCATCCTCCGCGGTCTCAGCGGGATCATCGACAGTCTTCTCACCAGCGTTTATGAGGCGCGTTTCATCCTGATCTAGTGGTGCTTCATCTCCAGCGACGAAGGGCTTCTCAAAGTGAGTGTGTGATGAGACCCCGCTCATGTCCTCCGTCGGGAGCATCATCCTCGCAAACCCGGGGGGAGCAAGGCGTGCCGTCTTGCAGGAAGAAGGTGTTCGCCGACCACCGGTACT
The DNA here is from genome assembly GCA_016781115.1 of Actinomycetota bacterium. Lineage (GTDB taxonomy): Bacteria > Actinomycetota > CADDZG01 > CADDZG01 > WHSQ01 > MB1-2. The sequence continues at coordinate 13,751 of JADDQX010000036.1, forward strand.
GATCAAGCTCCGTCTTCGACAGCATGTCGATCGGGACGAACACCACGATGCTGCGGCGGTTGTCGCGGCGAGGTCGCTGCGGGATGGCTCGCCACTCTCCAAAACCGCCTGAGTCATCGTGTCGGCCACAACCCAGCGGGTCGTAGCTTTGGATCCGGGAGCGCAGCCTCCCATCCTTGAAATCGACCATCACGTGCGCCTCCGCGCAGGCGTTGCCGCCTGTACTGAAGACCAGGGATAGCGCGGCGCTTCCCTTCGCCGACAGCATCCTCGATCTCCACCGACGGTAAGTGGCGACTCGGTGCGAGACAGTGGAGGGATCAAGATGCCCGTGCATTACCCGCTTGACGTCCATCCGCCCAGAGGTGTCGTTGGCATCAGCGACGATGAGCCCGTCAGCAGTCGCAGGTCCCGCGGCCAAGAGCAACCCAACGACGATTGTCATGCCGATGGCCCGAACCAGGACTCTCACCGCGAGTAGAGCTCTTTCAACCCGAGAACGTCACCCTTGCCGAGGCTTCTTTGCATCTTGGTACAGGTATGACTCGCGCCTCCCATCGTCAACTTCGGGTGCTCGTCACCGCTCTCACCATAGATGTCACCCAAGCCTAGCGTGTGGCCGCGTTCGTGCGTTGCGACGCGTTCGAGGTCTGCCTGCCGGTACTGGCTCCTGCAATTGTTCGGCTTGTCTTTGGTGTCGAACCATTTGAAGTCGTGGTTGCGGTATGGGGTGGAACGCCATCCGGATGTCCGACTCGATGATGCTGTCGGGTCCATCGGCAACGTATTCGTCCCAGGCGCATTGCGCGCCTGCGGCGTTCTTAGTTCTTCCAAACTCGATGACGGACTCATTGTTGTGAGTGCGGTTCGTTTCGTTCGTGTTGGAGTCGCAGAAGTCAGGACCAGATACCTTTGAGCCCCAGAGCATCACCCCCGAAACCGTTCTGCGACCCTCGCATGAGGCCCTCCCTAAAGATCGTGTGTCAGTGACCGGGTCCCGTCAAAGCAACCGTCCGCTTGCAGGCCATCGGGATCATCTGGCTCGCACGGCTCATTCTGCGCGGTCCCCACTCGCCATCGGTAGTTCCGTACCCGATTTCCCAATAGTGACCGCGGGAACTCGATCTTCACGGTGCGCGGGTCAGGACGCCACCAGTTCGCAAAACCAACCACGCGAGGTCCTGGCTTCTGCATCACCGGCGTAACACTGCCGTCGGGGTTCAGGAAGAATCGGAGGGACCTCTCGTAAGCTTTGTCCGCGTCAACGTCGAAGAACAACTGCAGGCCGCCAAAGCCTCCGTAGAAGTCGCGCGACTCGACGTCATCTTGAAAACGGACCACGTGTAACAGGAGACGGGACCTCTCCCTTCGTCGATGGCCATGGGAGATCCTCGCGACGTCTAGCTTCATTTGCGACCCCGCCTCATCACGATCTCGCCGCGAAGCTTCATCGCCCCAGGCTGAAGGAACAGCGACGACCGTCATCAGCAAGATTACTGATAGCTTTTTTGCAACCAAACTCTTCATCTAAGAGCCTCCACTCCAGCGGTTCGGCGCGTACGTGTCACGATCGGCTGTATAGGTCCTTCAGTCCCAGAACGTCACCTTTCCCCAGGCTCCGGGACTGCTTGGTGCAGTTGTCATTCGTGTCTCCCATCGTCAGCCCAGGGTGGCCGTCGCCATTGTCGTACACATCGTCGAGGCCCATCGTGTGTCCCCTTTCGTGCGTAGCCACTCCCTCGAGATCAGCCTTATTGCTACAACGGTCGGGGACTTTGTTCGTCGTGAACCACTCCCCTCCAGGAAAACTGGCCCCGAAAGGATTGTTCGCGAAGCGGATGTCAGATTCAAAGATTTCCTCAGGGCCGGAGGCCGTGTGCCTGTCCCAGTTGCAGGTAACGCCAGCCGCACCGTGAGTATTGCCAAACTCCATCTGGCTGATCTTGTCGTGCGTCACGAACTGCTTCTTGGTGCCCTCCTTGTGAGCCTCGCCGCACTCGAATTCCTGTTTTTTGTCGGCGTCCTCGCTTTCATAGACATCGAAGTCGCCAGCCTTGTCGGTGCTGTTGCCCATGGTGAAGCCGATCCCCCCAGGTACGGGGTCCCCTTGTGCCCAATCGCCTCGACAAGTCGTGTACCCCTTCGCCATGTGCTCGCCGGCGTCTTTGAAACGTTCGAGCGCCCTCTGTTTGTCGTTGTCGTTGAAGTAGCTGGGATAGGTGCCTCTCACGAACCTCCATTGCAACGTGTCGTAGAGGCGTTGCAGGTTCCCGGCGCTGTCTGTGATCAGCTCATAAAAGCCGTCCTTGCAACCGCCGGTCCCGGCTTGACCTGTCTCGAGGTCGACGTCGTCCGCATCAGGATCTGAGTGGTCGCCACCGGACGTGGGACTGGGACTCGGCTCGGGAGTTGGATCTTGGACGGAAGGAGGCTGACTGGTTCCTGCCGAGTCGGTCGTGGCGGAGGAGACGGTCGTTGCCCACGCTTCGTTCGAATTCGTCGATGATCCCGATGAGTTGTACGCCCGGACGCGATAACCGTACGTAGTTCCTGGTGCCAAATCTTCGCTCGCATACCCACTGGTGTTCGCCGGTACTGAAGCTATCTGTGAATAACCGTCACCGGATGTAGAGCGCTCGATGATGAACCCACTCTCATCTCCCGAGTTGTCCTGCCAGTGAAGGTTGATCTGCGCCGTCGAAACAGAGGTTGCTGTGAGAGAACTCGGCGCGGAAGGAACGGGGGGAGGTGCGGGTGCCGCCGGAGTCGTCGCAGTGGCTTCATTCGAATAGCCAGAAGCGCCACCATTATTGTAGGTCTGCACGCGGTAGAAGTAGCTTGTAGATCCGTTCAAGCCGGAATCGGTGAAGCTGGTCCCGTTCGCAGATACCGTGGCAATCCTAGAGAACGGACCACCCGACGCACTTGCTCTCTCGATGGAGAATCCGCTCTCGTTCGAAGCATTGTCGGTCCACGTCAGATTGATCTTGTGCGCGGACGCAGCCGACGCGGCGAGATTGGTCGGCGCCGCCGGAATGCTGGTGATTTCGGGTTCCAGGCCTTCATCGCCAACGTAGAGCAGGATAACGGTCGCGTCGACTTGCACCTTGATACGGAACCGTTGCAGACCCGCGAAGATGGTGACGCCCTCGCCCGGCAGCGGTACCTTGGCACCAACTGACTGATCCAGGATCGAAAGTCCTATGAGGTCGCATGTCCCAGGAATGACCGGCGGGAGGTCCTCAGCCTGCCACGGTGGCGGTCCCTCCGGACAAGGTGTCCCAGGGTTCGGAATCACGATCTCGGGATCGACGGATTGGATGAGGACGATGAGCTGATTCACCAGCTCGAGATATGGGTTTGCGCAGGAGTCGGCGCCTGAAGCGCACACAAGTTCGACGATGTCGTTGACCACGCCCAGAAGGACCGCAACGTAGCGATTCGCGCAGGCATTGGTGGTGGGATCACTGGGGCAGGCGAGGTCATAGACCGTCCCACTCAAGCCTTCAACCAGGTCGGCCACTTGATCGGCGTACTCGGCCCCGCAGTCGAGAACTAGCGAGTAGGGAGGGCACACGAGGCCGTACACGGTGTCCACCACACCGAGCAGCACAGCTGAGACAGTTCCGGCATATCGAGAGGAGCAACTTGACACGCTGGCTGGATCAAGCGTCGCCTCTTCCGTGCACACAACCTGATAGAGCGTCAGCGCGAGGTC
>JADDQX010000157.1 GCA_016781115.1 Actinomycetota bacterium
AACCTGCTGCTGCTGCAGGTGCGGTTCCTCCGGCAGGCGGTCGCGCAAGGCGTCGGGACGGCGCGCTAGGCGTCGACCGTGTCGACGACCGGCTTGATCTCGGCGAAGTGGCACGCGCTGGGATGCGGCGAGCCGGGCCGCACCTCGAGCAACGGAACCTCGCGCGCGCACTTGTCCGCCGCCTTGAAACAGCGGGTGCGGAACCGGCAGCCCGAGGGCGGGTCGGCCGGGCTGGGCACGTCGCCGGACAGGAGGATTCGCTCTCTCTCCCCGCGCCCGACCGGGTTGGGGACCGGTACCGCGGAGAGGAGCGCCTGGGTGTAGGGGTGCGTCGGCGTCTCGTAGATCTGCTGATCGGTGCCGATCTCGACGAGGCTGCCGAGGTACATGACCGCGACCCTGTCGGCGATGTGACGGACCACCGACAGGTCGTGTGCGATGAAGATGTAGGACAGGTTGAACTCGTTCTGGAGACCCTCTAGCAGATTGATGACCTGCGCCTGCACGGAGACGTCGAGGGCTGACACGGGTTCGTCGCAGATGATGACCTCAGGGCGGAGTGCCAGGCCGCGCGCGATGCCGATCCGCTGGCGCTGCCCACCGGAGAACTGGTGTGGATAGCGGTTGATGTGCTCGGGATTCAGCCCGACGACTTCCAGCAACTCCTGGACCTTGCGCCGGCGGTCCCCCTTCGGCGCGACCTCGGGGTGGATGTCGAACGGCTCCCCCACGATGTCGGCGACGGTCATCCGCGGATTCAGGGAGGTGTAGGGATCCTGCAGGATGATCTGCACGTTGCGACGCATGGCCTTGAAGTCCTTGCCCCGCAACTTGTAGATGTCCTGACCCTTGTAGTGCACCGACCCGGCGGTCGGACGCTCCAGCACCATCAGGAGCTTTGCGAGGGTCGACTTGCCGCAACCGGATTCGCCGACGACCCCGAGCGTCTCACCCCGGTAAAGGTCGAACGACACGCCGTCGACGGCTTTCACCGCACCGACCTGCTTCTTGAAGACGATGCCCTGGGTGAGCGGGAAGTGCTTGACGAGGTCGCGGATCTCGAGCACTGCCTCAGCGGTTGGAGCCATCGAGGACTTCCTCCCAGAAGTGACAGGCGCTGCCCCGGGCGGGACCGACGTCGTACAGCGGAGGGACCTTCGTGGTGCACACGTCGTCGCGGCGGTAGGGGCACCGCGGGTGGAAGGGGCAGCCGGACGGGATGTGCATCAGGTTGGGCGGCAAGCCCTTGATCGCGTAGAGCTCCTGGCCCTTCATGTCCACCCGCGGGATCGAGGCGAGCAGCCCCTCGGTGTAGGGGTGGGCCGGATTGGCATAGATCTCATGCACCGGGGCTTCCTCGACGATGCGCCCGGCGTACATCACGGCGATCTTGTCGGCGACGTCGGCCACGACCCCGAGATCGTGCGTGATCAGGATCAGTCCCATGTTTCGCTCGCGCTGGAGCTCCGCGAGCAGGTCCATGATCTGAGCCTGGACCGTGACGTCGAGGGCTGTCGTCGGCTCGTCGGCGATGAGCACATCCGGGTCCAGCGCGATCGACATCGCGATCATGATCCGCTGCCGCATGCCGCCCGAGAACTGGTGCGGATAGTCGTCGACGCGCGCACGGGCGGCAGGAATGCGCACGAGGTCCATCAGCTCGATGGCACGCTTGCGCGCGTCGGCCTTGGACATGCCCCGGTGCACGCGGAACATCTCGCCGATCTGGCTGCCGACCGTGTGCACCGGATTCAGTGCGGACAGGGCGTCCTGGAAGATCATGGCGACGTGCTGGCCGCGGATCTGGCGCCGCCGGGCCTCCGGAAGGGCCAACAGGTTGTCACCGCGGAACCGCACCTCGCCCTTGGGTATGAACCCGGGTGGACTGTCGAGAATCCCGACGATGGCCTCAGCGGTCACGCTCTTGCCGGAGCCCGACTCGCCGAGGACGGCGAGAGTCTCTCCGGGGTTCAAGGTGTAGGACACGCCATTGACGGCTCGTGCGACGCCGCCACGCATCCGAAACTCCACATGAAGGTCGTCGACCTCCAGCAGCGGTGCGCTGCGGGAAGCCGGCGAGCGTTCTTCGCCGCTCAGGATCTGGGTGCTCACTTCGCTCCCGATGTCAGCGCAGCTTGGGGTCGAACGCGTCACGGACGACGTCCCCGAGAACCATGAAACTCAGCACCGTGAGGCTGAGGAACAGGCTCGGGAAGAGAAGCAGGTGCGGGTCGCTCTCGAAGCGGAACTGCGCATCCTGGATCTGCAGCCCCCAGGAGATCGACGGCAGCTGGAGCCCCACGTTGAGGAAGCTCAGCGTCGCTTCCGCCGAGATGATGATGCCGATCGTGACGGTGGCGTAGACAATCAGCGGTGTGACCGCGTTGGGCAGAATGTGGCGTACCAGGATGCGGGTGTCGCTGGCACCGAGCGCTCGAGCCGCGCTGACGTAGTCCATGTCACGCGCCTGGATGACGGACGACCGCATGAGCCTGGCGAGGGTCATCCAACCGAGCACCGTGAGCGCCAGCGCCACCACCCAGACACCGCGCCTCTCGAACGCGTTGAGGAAGACGATGGCGCCCAGCAGGAACGGGATGCCGAGGAAGATGTCGGCCGATCGGCTCACCAGGGTGTCGACCCAGCCGCCGTAGTACCCGGCCAGCGCCCCGAGGACCAGCGCGATGATGACCGACATGATCGTGACGAGGATGCCGATCGAGATCGATGGCCGCGCGCCATAAATCACTCTGGTGTAGTAGTCGCAACCTTGGATGTCGTATCCGAACCAGTGACCGCTGGAAGGACGCTTCACGGAGTTGAGCAGGTCGCATTCGTAGGGGTCCTGGCCCGTGAAGAGCTGCGGCCGGATGGCGACCACCGCCATCAACAGGATGAAGCTGGCCGAGAGCCAGAACAGGGGCTTGCGCCGCAGATCGGCCCACGCGTCGGAGGCCAGGCTGGACGGCCGTCCGCCGACCTCGCCGCCGGCGATGGCAGCGGGGTACGTGGTGACTCCCGGTGTCACCGCCGACGCATCGGTCCCACCTGTGCCGGGGGCAGGGCTGACGGCTCCCGGCGCCTGCCCCCGGTCGCGCTCCTGCGTAGCGCGGTAGTCAGTCATAGCGGATCCTGGGATCGAGAAGGGCGTAGAGGACGTCGACGAGCAGCGTGGCGAAGAGATAGATCAGTACCAGCACGGTCGTGATGCCCACGACCAGGGAGCCTTCCTGGTTCTGGATGCCCTGGAAGATGGTGCGTCCGATGCCGGGGATGTTGAAGATGCTCTCGGTGACGATCGCTCCGCCCATGAGCACGCCCAGATCCACTCCGAGCAGGGTGACCACGGGGATCAGGGAGTTGCGCAACGTATGCCGGATGACGACCCGGCTGCGTGGAAGTCCCTTGGCTGTGGCGGTGCGCACGTAGTCCGAGCGTAGGTTCTCGCTCAAGCTCGAGCGGGTGAGCCGGGCAAGGTAAGCCAAGCTGACGCTGGCGAGCACGAATCCCGGCAATACATAACTGCGCCACCCCCCACCCACGCCCGACGAGGGAAGGATGCCGTTGCGCGCGAGCGGCAAGCCGATCAGGAGCGCAACAGTGAAGCCGATCACGAAGATCGGCAGCGACACAACGATGGTTGTCGACACGAGCACCAGGTTGTCTATGAAGCTGCCCCGGCGAAGGCCCGCGAGCACGCCGGCGACGATGCCGATGATCACCTCGATCGCGAACGCCGCGACCGCCAGCTTGATCGAGATCGGCCAGGCCTCGCTGAGGACGTCAAGGACGTCACGGCCCTGCAGGGTCACGCCGAAGTCACCCTGGAAGAGGTTCGACATGTACTTCCCGTACTGCACGATGAACGGGTCGTCGAGTCCGTACTTCTCGCGGATCGCGTCGATGACCTCCTGGGGAGGCCTCCGGTCGCCGAAGAGCGCGCGCACCGGGTCACCCGGAAGCGTGAAGACTGCGAAGAAGATGAGAAAAGTGGTGCCGAAGAAGACCGGGATCATCTGCAGGAGACGGCGTGCTACGTAGCGACCCATTCGTGCTCCCTGCAGTGCCATGCGGCAGCCGGCGCGGGAAGCCCCACGCCGGCTGCCGCCGATTGCCTACTTCCTGCTGGGCCCGGCCTCGGCGGCCGTCCCCGAGCGATGACTACTTGGTGACCGTGACCTCGTCGACGCGGACGTTGCCGAAGGCATCCACGACGACGTTGCTCACGTTCTCGGAGTAGGCCGACTGCTCCTTGCCGAACCACAGCGGGGCGTTGGGCAGGTCCTGGAGGACGAGGTCCTCGGCCTGGTTGTAGAACTGGACGCCCTCTTCGACGGAGGCGGCAGCGTTGCCCTGGGCGATCAGCGCATCGAACTCGGCGTTCTTGTAGCCGAAGCCGTTGGAGGAGCCGTTGCTGCCGTAGAGCGGGGCGAGGTAGTTCTCCGGGCTCGGATAGTCCATGCCCCAGCCGAGGCGGAAGGGTCCCGTCAGCTTCTTCTCGTCGACCAGCGGCAGGTACTTCGCGAAGTCGAGCGCCTGGAACTTGATGTCCTTGACGCCCAGGTGCTTGCGGAAGCCGTTGGCTACGGCCTCCATCCACTTCTCGTGACCGGCGCCGCTGTTGAACCACAGCGTCAGCGTGCCGTCGTAGCCGCCGGCCTCGTCGAAGAGCTGCTTGGCCTTTTGCGGGTTGAAGGTGCACGCCTCACCACACGGGTTCTCCCGCGAGCCCGCGACCACGGGCGACACGACCGAGCCGGCCGGGACGTAGGCGCCGTTGAAGATCGCCTTGATGATCGCCTCGCGATCGATCGCCATGCTGAACGCCTGGCGGAGCTTCGGGTTCTGGAACTCCTTCTGGTAGAGCGGGAACCCGAGGTAGGTGAACGTCGAGCTGGGCCGCTCGATGAACCGGTCGCCGAACTGCGACTTCGCGGCCGCCAGCTGCTCGGGGGGCAGGTCCTTCATGACGTCGAGCGTGTTCGCGCGAAGGTCGTTGTAGGCCGTGGAGATGTTGTCGTAGATCTTGTAGGTCAGGCCGTCGGCCTTAGCCTTGTCGCCCTTGAAGTTCTCGAAGCGCTTGACCTTGATCTCCTGGTTGTGCTTCCAGCTCCCGTCCACCTGGAACGGTCCGTTGCCGATCGGCGCCTCGTTGCACTTCTTCATGTCGTCCAGGCACGCCTTTGCCATCGGCGCGTAGGCGATGTAGCCGAGCCGCATCGGGAAGTTGCTGTAGGCCGTCTTCAGCTCCACCTGGATGGTGGTGTCGTCGACCGCCTTGGTCCCCGCGAGCTCCTTCGCCTTGGGCTTCTCGCCCTGCATCTCGTCATAGCCCGCGAAGACGTCGAAGAAGTAGTTGTTGTTCTGTGCGTTGGGCCCGTAAGCGACGTGATTCCAACCGTCGACGAAGGACTGCGCCGTCACCTTCTCGCCGTTGTGGAAGGTCCACCCGTCCTGAATCTTGATGGTCCAGGTCTTCGAGTCCTGCGACTCGATCGACTCAGCAATGACGTTCTCGGGCTGCGAGGTCTCCGCGTTGTAGTCGACCAGCGCCTGGTACACCGACGAAAGGACCTGGATGCTCTCGCTGTCGTTGCCCATGCCCGGGAGCAGCGACTGCGGCTCACTGATGAAGGCGGAGAACGTGCCCCCGCTGGCGCCCTGCCCCGTTCCGGTATCGCCAGATTTGGCGTTGTTGCCGCCACCACCGCCGCCGCCACCGCCGCCGCACGCGGCGAGCGCCAGCGCGAGACCCGCAGCTCCCGCTGCCCATCGGGGCCCTAGAAGTCCACGCATGG
>JADDQX010000037.1:0-2404 GCA_016781115.1 Actinomycetota bacterium
ATCGAGAACCTCTTGGACCGTCGCGGGCGGAACCGACGGCTGGTGGCGCACGATCATGACGGGACGCATCTTGGAGACGCTAAGCGCGCCGGGCCCGTAGGGGTTACGCGGTCTAGACGATCAGCGAGCCGGGCGTCAGCGGGTAATCCACGCGGATCACCTGGCACCCGATCCCGAAGACGAACTCGCTGAAGGCGACGTGCGCGGGCTGCACGTAATAGGCCTGATGAGCCTGTTCGCTCTCGAACTCGGTTAGCAACAGGTACGAGAACCCGCCGTTGCGCCCGCTCACGTCTTTGCCGAAACGAAGTCCCGTGAAGCCTTCGATGCTGTCCGGCCACGAACGGATCCGGTCCGCCATCTCCCGTTCCTCGGCCGGAGTGAGCTCTCTCGCGAACTTGAAGAGCACCACGTGCTGGGCGCGAGCGGCTGCGGTCATCGACCCATGGTAGCCAGGCCTCCGACCGCGCCCCGTAGCCTGTAGCCGTCGCCAACCGAGAGGATCAGCCTGTGTCCAAGGACGCTCGATACTTCGCCCAGCAAGCGGGCGCACAGCCGCAGGGCAGCGGCTCGTTCTTCAAGTGGGATGCCCAAGACCCCATCGAGATCCTGCCCGGGCTGTTGTTCCAACCGATCCTGGGCGAGCGGCTGATGGCGAACTTCGTCTCCTTCGAGCCGAACGTGGTCGCGCCGGTGCACTGGCACGACGAAGAGCAGATGTCGATCGTGCTCGAGGGCGAGTTCGAGTTCGAGGTCGGGGGCGAGAAGCAGCTGTGCAAGCGCGGAGACGCGGTCTTGATCCCGCCGAACGTCCCGCACGGTGCTCGCACCTACGACTCGACCTGTCTCGAGCTCGACATCTTCAACCCGCCGCGCCACGGCCTGCTGGAGCTGATGGGGCTCATCGGTCCGGACGGCGAACGACTCTTCCCCGAAGGGTCGTAGCGGGATGGACCTCGGGTTGCGCGGCCGCAAGGCCGTGATCACCGGCGGCTCGAAAGGCCTGGGGGGCGCCATCGCGGAGGAGCTTGCTCGAGAGGGCGCGGACGTCGCGATCTGCGCCCGCAACCCCGACGAGGTCGCGGAAGCCGGGCGCGAGCTAGAGGGTCTCGGTGTCGAGGTGTTCGCGCGAACCGCGGATGTGACCGATCCCGAACAGGTGGAGACCTTCATCGCCGGATCCGCCGAAGCCCTTGGCGGGATCGACATCCTCGTCAACAACGCCGGTCGAGCCCGGCCCGGCACCTTCGAGACGCTGACCGATCAGGACTGGCACGAGGACCTCGACGTGAAGCTGTTCTCGATGATCCGTTGCTCCCGCGAGGCGCTGCCCCACCTGCGCGCCCGGGGCGGAGGCCGGATCATCAACATCAACGCGATCCACGCCAAGGCGCCCGACCACCGCTTCTTCGCCACGTCCACGAACCGGGCGGCGTGTCTCGCCTTCACGAAGGCGCTATCTCTAGAGGTTGCCGCGGACAACATCCTCGTGAACGCCGTGAACATCGGCTACGTCGTCACACCTCAGTGGAAGAACATCCACCAGCGCCGCGCGCCGGAGCTGCCCGAGGAGGAGTTCTTCGAGCAGATGGCTGCCGAAGAGGTCCCGCTCGGCCGCTTCGGCCACCCGGACGAGGTGTCTGGCATCGTCGCCTTCCTCGCGAGCGAGCGGGCAAGCTTCATCACCGGGACCAGCATCGACGTCGGCGGAGGCATGGGCCGCTACCTCTAGACGCCACATGCGGCGCTGTGGAGGCGGCTACCCCGCGGTGTACATATCCAGGCGCCGCGTAACCTCGAGGGCTCGACGCTCTAGCTCTTCGTAATCGCCCTCGGCGGCTATGTCCGCGTCGAACACCGTCCCGGCGAAGCCGACGAGCTCGGCGCCCGCGTGCAGATATCCCAGGTAGTTCTCCGCGGTCAGGCCGCCCGTCACGAGGATCGGCGTCCCCTCCAACGGGCCCAGCACGTCCGCGATGTAGTCGGGCCCGCCGAGGCTCTCTCCGGGAAACACCTTCACCCAGTCGGCGCCCGCTTGGCGGGCATGGAAGATCTCGGTCGGTGTCGAAGCGCCCATGCACACCGGGATCGACAGAGAATGCGCCGCCTCGACCACGTCCGGGACCACGACCGGCGTCACGATGAACTCGGCTCCGGCGTCGTAAGCCTCTTTCACCTGCTCCGCAGCGAGGATCGTTCCGGCTCCCACGATCGCCTCGCCGCGCATGGCCATCTCCGCGATGGCGTCGGTAGCGCCAGGTGTGTTCATCGTCACCTCGAGAGCCTCGAAGCCTCCGCGCACCGCGGCCGCGGAAGACTCCACGGCATGTTCGGCGGAACGCGAGCGGAAGATCGCGATCACGGTCGCGTCGCGCAGACGCTGCTTGCGGGACTCGAAGAGCTT
>JADDQX010000037.1:2563-14836 GCA_016781115.1 Actinomycetota bacterium
CAGTCCCGCGATCGGATAGAGGTTCTGGGGCGCTCGTGGATCCTTGTGCTCCTCGGACGCGAACCGCGGCAGCGCCGCGCTCACCTTCTCCGCCAGAGCGATCGCGGCGCCGGTCTCGTGGTCCGCCGACGCCTCGCATCGCACGACGCCGGACCAGGGATGGCCGCCCGAACCGCCCGGGAGCTTGAGGTACCAAGAGAACCTCCCCCACCTCCCCAGCGTGAGGAACAACGGCGTCCGCTGCCCCGGCCGCAACCTCGAGACGACGCCGGAGAGCGCCGGCGGGAGGTAGGACACGTGGTGTGTCTTGACGTACCCCACGGCGTTCGGGAGCGCCTGCCCGCCCTTCAGGGGCCCGTCCACCACGACGAGCTCCGCGTCGATGCCCGCTGCGATCTTGGCTTCGAGCTCCCCCATCCTCTGTTGGATCGCCAGCCACAGCTGCTCGGGTGCATCACCGTCGGCGCGGCGGACCTCGTAGACACCGTGCTTGCACTCGATCGAGCTCGCGTCACGGACCGCGGAGAAGAAGCCCCGTTCGACCTTGAAGTCGATCAGCTTCGCCTTCCCATCGCAGCACACCGCTCCCGCCGCGTAGGTTGCGCACACCCCGGGACGGCTCTGACCGGCTTCGTCGTCCACCCACACCCGCGCGTCTATGCGCCTCACCCCGTCGGTGAACAGGACCCGGTCGGGCGCACCCTCGTCCTGGGGAGTGATCGGCTCCCAGCTATCCACGGTCCGCTCGACCTCGCAGTCGATCTTGTCCTCGGAGAGCTCGAGCTGCTCGACCTCCATCGGGCTCCCGTACTCCGTCGCCCATGCCTCCACGGCGAACCTCATGCGATCACCCGCTCTACGGTTGATGTGCGCAGGTCCTTCTTCACCCGGAACTGCACCGGCACCCGATCGGCCAGCTCGCGGACGTGCGTGACGATGCCAACCATGCGCCCGCTCTCGGCGAGGTTCTCCACCGTCGCGGCCACCGTGTCCAACGTCTCCGGGTCGAGGGTCCCGAAGCCCTCGTCTAAGAAGATCGCTTCCAGGCTCGCGGCTCCATCTGAGGCGAGATCGGCAAGCTGATCCGCCAGCGCGAGGGCCAGCGCGAGAGACGCCAGGAACGTCTCACCCCCCGAAAGCGTCTTCGCCGAACGTTTCTCGTCCGCGTTGTGGCGATCGATCACCTGAAAGCCGCCCTGGTCGTCGATCGTCAGCGCGTACTGCTCGTTCGACAGCTGGTTCAGGATCGCGGTCGCACCGTCCACCAAACGCCGCAGCGCCGCGTTCACGAGCCAGTTCTCGAAACGCCCCGCCCGCGCCGACAGATGCAGCGCCAGGTCCTCCGCGGTCTTCTGATCGATCTCGAGGGTCTTGGTCTCCCTTCGCAGAGCCTTCGCCTCTTCGATGGCAGCTGTGATCCGGTCGATCGCGGTCTTCACCTCGGCCTGCGCCTCCACCACGGCTTCCAGTGGATCTTCGTCTCGCGCCACGTCCAGCTCGCACTCGGTGCAGGCCGACAGCAGTTCGTTGATCAAGGCATCGCGCCGCTGTTCGGCCGCGGAGGCCTCGTTCTCCAACGCAGTCGCCTCGTCAGTCAGCTCGCTGGCGCGGTCACGAGCCCACGCAGCGAGAGCGTTCCAGTCGGCCGCCAGGCTGACCCGCTCCGCAGCCGGAGGGCCGAGCGGGGCGACGCGGTCGCGCTCGGCCTCGAAGGCGTTGCGCGCCTTCGTCTCTTTCTGCTGCAGCGACTCGGCCTCCTTACGAGCCCGATCGGCTTGTTTGCGCACGTCATCCTCGGCCGAACGGGCTTCATCGAGCGCCCTATCCGCCTCCCGGATCTGCGCCAGCCTCCCCTCGACCTCTTTCGGGTCCGGGTGCTCCGCCAACTCCGCATCCAGATCTGCAAGCTGCTCCTCGAGGCCGCCGACCTCGCTCTCCGCCTTGGCATGCGCCGTGGCGGCCCTCTGGTGGGTCCGGGCCGCAAGCGCGACGTTCCGCCGCGCTTCCTCGAGCGCCGCCGTCGCCTCATCCAAACCCGGAACGGCCGGGTGCTTCGGGAGCTTCGACACCGGCTGGAGGCAGACGGGACACGGCGCCCCCTTCTCTAGGTGCGCGGCCACGTGTTGCGCCGCGTGCGCGCGCTCGAGATCCCTCTTCGCCTGCTCGGAGACCGGAACCGCCGCCTCAGCTTGCTCGAGCGCCTCGGCGGCTGCGACCTGCTCCTTCACAGCAACCTCGAGCGCTGCTCGGGCCGGTTCCAGGGACGCCACCACCTTCGTGCGGCGCTCGTGGGCCGCCAGTGCTCGCGATAGGGGCGCCGCGTCGGGTAGTTGCTTGCGGCGAGCGGTCGCCGCTTCGACCCGGGCGCGAGCTTCCGTCACACCAGCATCGAAGGTCGCGACCGCCTGCCTCGCGTCCTCGACCCGCTCGGCCAGCGCCGCGACGTCCGCCGGCGGCTGGAGCCGCGAGACCAGCTTCACCCAGTCTCGTGATGCCTGCGCCTTCGAGCGCGCCTCCTCGGCAAACACGGCCGCTTCGTCCAGACGCGGCTTCGCCGCGGTCACCCGCTTGCGCAGATCCTGCAGTCTTTGCGCGCGCGCCTTCGCCTCGGCCAGCGCGTCGGGGGTGGCAAAGACCAGGTCCTCCGACAGCCTCTGCTGCGCCCGGTCGAGCTCGAGCTTCTTGCGCGCGGCGCGTACGGTCGCGGCCTGGCGCATGCGCTCGTAGATGCCGAGGTTCAACAGCTTGACCACGAGGTCCTGGCGCTCGCCGGGCTTGTCGTGCAGGAAGCGTGCGAACTCGCCCTGCGGCAAGACAACGCACCTGGTGAAGTGGTCGAAGCTCAAGCCGACGAGCCGGGTCACCTGTTCGGTCACCTCATCCGCGTTGTCGGCAAGCACCTCGCCCCCGGCTTCGAGGCGCGCCTCTTTCGTCGTGGCGCCCTTTCCCGAACGCCTAACCACCCGCACCGCGGTGTAATCCTTGCCTTCGATCGAGAACTCGAGTAGTACCTTGGCTTCGACCTTGCCGTGACTAATCACCGGCGCCACCAGGTTCTTGTTGTCGTAGCGCGGAACGCTCCCGTACAGCGCGAAGCACATCGCGTCGATGACCGAGGACTTGCCGGACCCCGTAGCCCCGACGAGGGCGAAGAAGTCGCTCCCGTCGAAGTCGATCTCGGTCGGCTCCTTGAAGCTGGTGAATCCCGAGAGCTCAAGCCGTCGCGGACGCATGTGCCTCCTCGTGGAGCTCGTCGAACAGCGCGACCAGTCCTTCGTCTTCCACGTTCTTCTCGCCCAGGTACGCGACGAAGAGCTCGTGCGGCGTGAGGTTCGTTCGATCGAGCTGTTTGGTGCCATCGCCGCCGGTCGCCTCGTGCTGGATGATCACCTTGACCGCGTTCGGGAACAGCTCCCGGACCTCTTCACCCAGCCCGACGCGCGCCTTCTCGTTCACGATCACGCGCAGGTAGTCGTCGCCGGTGCTTCCCGCCAGCGGCTTCAGGTCCTCGAGCCTTCCGCTCAACGTTCGGAGGCCTCGGCCGCTGGTGAGCTTCACGGGCTCCGCCGTCGCGGGCGTGTTGGAAGTCGCCTCCACCAGCAGCGCGTAGCGGTTCATGTCGGTCTCGCCGAAGTCGAGCTGGATCGGTGACCCCGGGTAGTGGATCGGACACGGCCCCATCACCGGCTGGGTCTTATGGAGGTGGCCGAGCGCCACGTAGTGCGCGTCGCTGGGAAACAGCGTCGAGTTCACCCAGTAATCGAAGATCGTCTGCGCGGTCCGCTCTCCGCCGCCGAGCGCGGCGCCGACGATCGCGAGGTGGGCCATCACGATGTTCACCGCGTCCGGCGCGAAGGAGCGGGTTAGCTCCTGAACGACCAGCGCCATCCGTTCTTCGTAGAGGCCGCGGTTCTCGGCCGCATCCTCGTTCATCAGATGCGCGGCCCTGACTATGTAGCGCTGCGACAACCAGGGCACGCACGCGATCCGAGCCTTCTCGCCCGAAGCGGTGTGGATCTCGACCGGATCCCGCGACACGCCGGCGCGGATCGTGACCCGCGCCAGGTCGAACAATGGGGCGAGGGCGGACAGCCGCCGGTCGGAGTCGTGATTGCCGGGGATGGCTACGACGGGCGCGACGTCCGACAGCGCGAGCAGCGCGCGATACACGATCCGTTCCGCTTCCGGAGTAGGGGCCGAGGTGTCGAAGAGGTCCCCCGCCACGAGGACGAGGTCGACCTTCTCGGCGCGCGCGATATCCGCCAGCTCCGCTAG
Source organism: Actinomycetota bacterium (assembly GCA_016781115.1). Lineage (GTDB taxonomy): Bacteria > Actinomycetota > CADDZG01 > CADDZG01 > WHSQ01 > MB1-2. Next base: position 6,839 of record JADDQX010000037.1, read on the forward strand.
AACGGCCTCATGTTCCTGTGCGCGGCTGTGTCCCTGGATCGCCTTTCCGACGTGCCAGTCGGCCGTGTGGAGGATCTTCACGGCTTAGGCAGACCCTCCAGCGGGTCCTCGGGGTGATCGGCCGCGCCGGGGTTCACGCCGGCCTCGCTGAAGCGGGTCGCCCAGGCGGGGAACGGGAACTCGAGCACGAGCGGGATCGGGATCTCCGGCTGCGCCAGCATCATCGTTCCCGGCTTCATGATCGTGGCCCGCTCCCGCTGGGGGCCGCGCAGGAACCCGTACTGCCCGCGCTCGGCCTCCGCGGAATCGAGCCGTCCCACGACTCGGATCGCGCACTGACCCACGATCCGCGCTTCCACTTCGCTGGCGGTCTGTTGTGCGCCGATCAAGATGATCCCGAGCGAGCGACCACGCTCGGCCACGTCCAACAGGATCTCTTTGATCGGCGAGCTCCCCTCGCGGGGCGCGTACTTGTTCAGCTCGTCCAACACCACGAAGAGCTGGGGCCGCGCCTTGCCCGATCGTTCCTTCTCCTCGAACGAACGGCGCAGGATCACACCAACGACGAAGCGCTTCGCTCGATCGGGCAGGTTGTGGAGGTCGACGACCGTCACCTGCTTCGACAGGCGGACCTTGTGCTTGTCCGCGTCCGAGATGTCTCCGCGGATCAACCGCTCGAGCGGACGGCGCGCTGCCACCAGCCGCCGCACGAACGCGTTGATGGTGCCGGCGCCGATCACCGGCCCCGCCCAGTCCTCTAGCTGCACCTTCTCGACGATCACGTCGATCAGTTCCGCGAACGTGCGGATAACGGTGCCGTCGATCGAGACGCCGCCCTCGCCCACAGGCGTGTGCTCCTTCTTGAGCTTCGCCGCGACGTTGTGAACGACCATCGTGTAGTGCTGGCGGTCGTCTTCGGCGTCCGCGAACACGAACGGCAACAGCTCGTCCTTGCAGAACTCCTCGATCGTCCAGAAGAACGACGTGACACCACGCTGGCGCGTGGCCACGTCGGGCGATGCGTTGGGGTCGTCGAGCTTCGGCGGCGCGAAGAAGGAGACCGACGGGAAGGGGCCCGGCTCGAGCTCGAGAGCCCGGAACCGCGACCGGTCTTCCTCGGTGAGCTCGATGTTGTGGTGGTCGAGGAACAACAGGTCCTCGCCCTTCACGTTGAAGATCAAAGCCTTCGTGTTCAGCGCCTCACGTCCCAGCGCATCCGAGTTGAACAAGCTGTAGAGCAAGAAGGTCGCGTAGCTGGTCTTCGTCGCGATCCCTGAGATGCCCGAGATGTTGACGTGCGCGCCCTTGGTGCCGTCTAGGAACTCGAGGTTGACGTAGATCGGCTCGTTGTCTCGCGTCACACCCGCCGGGAGCTTCTTCGTCATGCCGTCGAAGAACAACGCGCGCTCGCGTTCCTTGCCACGGGCCTTCTGCACCGCGGCGCCCGGAAGCGGAGGCACGTACACCTCGGGCTCGACGCGCGTCGCGGTGACCTGCGCGGCTTCAGACAGGTCGCCGGGCAGGATCCCGTCTTCGATCAAGAAGATGTCGGAATCGAATCGAGCGCCGTCGATCTTCGCCGTCACCTGCGTCACGACCCCCGCGATCTGAACCGGCTCGCCACCCGGAGGTGTGCGTTCCGTCGTCACCACCTCGTCGAGCTGCAGGTACTCGCCCTCGGCGACGCCTACCCAGAAGTCGAGAGGGGTCGAGGGCTGAGTGCCCAGCACGCGCCCCACCATCGGCTCCCGTCCCGCTTCGGTCCCTTCCGCCACCTCTAACGACCCCCTTGGACACAGCTAGACGTACTTCGGGTCAGCCTACTTAGGGGGTGTGTCAGGTTCCCGGACATCGGCGCTGGAGCGGGCGATCCGGCGGCGGATGCTCATTCTGTGGTCAAAGCGAGCGCATATCGCTCCCCGACGCGCTCCCTTCGGCCCCGGGCTTACGCCTCGTGGCCCGGCTCTAGCTCCTTCGCGTCGCTGAAGGGCAAAAAGGAGCCGCCGCCGGCGTGGACCTCTACGGGCTCCAGCACGAAACCGACGTGATCGCCTCCCTGGGTCGAGAAGCGATCCGCGATGCGCCCGACGAACCGATGCGGGCACCGCTCCACCAGAGGGACGCGCAGGGGGCCGGGACTCCACTCGCAGCGCTCGAACTTGTCCGTCTCGTCGCCGGTCTCCTCGCCGAACAGCCGGGCGAGCTCGATCTCGTCGCCCGGCACCACATGCACCGCGAGAGCTTCTGCGTCCTGCGCCAACCGGAAGGTGAAGTTCTTGTTCGAGAGGAAGACCACGAAGCGTGGGGGATCGATGCTGCACTGGGTGCAGAAGCCGACGAGGCAACCGGCTCGGCGATCGCCGGCCGACGTCGTGACGATGAACATCGGGTAGTCGAGGTGCGAGACCAGCTGCTGGAAGCGTTCCTCGACCCCCCCACTCATTTCCGCTACTTTCCCCCTCGCGGCGCTTGCAACCGCCGGGTCTCGGCATAGGAAGATGCCTCTATGGCCTCACCCGTCCGCTATGCGAAGAGCGGTGACATCCACATCGCGTACCGCCTCCTCGGCGATGGGCCGGTCGACCTCATGTTCGTGCCGGTCTGGACGTCCAACCTGGACCTCTACGACTCCTGGGCCCCGGTCGCGAGAGCACTCGAGGCGTTCACACGCTTCGCCCGGGTCATCGTCGTGGACAGACGCGGCACCGGCCTCTCCGATCGCACGCACGGCATCGCGACCCTCGAAGAGGGCATGGACGACCTTCTCGCGGTGCTGGACGACGTAGGTAGCGAACAGGTCGCCCTGACCGGCTTCAACGAATCGGGGTCACTGTGCGCGCTGTTAGCCGCGACGCACCCCGAGCGGATCTCGGCCCTCGTTCTCTACGCCTCTTACGCGGCCACCGTCCGCCAGGACGATTACCCCTGGGCTCCCACGCCGGAGGAACGCGACCAGCAGATCGCATTCATGATCGAGGCGTGGGGGCAAGAGGACTTCGCCTTCATCTTGAACCCGACCAGTCAGGACGACCCCGGCTTCAGAGAATGGTCCGCTAAGTGGCAGCGCAATTCGGTGACGCGCGATGCGCTTCCCGCCGCCTATGACGTGTTGGCTCGGACAGACGTGCGTCACGTCCTGCCGCTGATACGCGTGCCGTCACTGGTCCTTCATCGCAAGGACGACCAGCTCGTGAGCGTCGCGAACGGGCGCTACTTAGCCGAGAAGATCCCCGGAGCCACCTACGTGGAGCTCGAAGGTGACGACCACATCCCGTTCCTGGGCGACTGGGAAGCGATCGTGGACGAGATCGAGGAGTTCCTCACCGGCACCCGCCGTCAGCGCGAGCCGGACCGGGTCCTCGCGACGATCTTGTTCACCGACGTCGTGGGCTCGTCGCGGAAGGCAGCGGAGCTCGGCGACCGCCGCTGGAAAGAGGTTCTCGACCGGCACGACGAGGTGGTTCGAAGCGAGCTCGAACGGTTCAACGGCCGGCTCGTGAAGACGATCGGCGACGGAGCACTGGCGACCTTCGATGGGCCTGCGCGCGCGATCCGCTGCGCCTGCCGGATACGGGAGCGCGTGAAGGCACTCGGCCTGGAGACGCGAGCAGGGCTACATACGGGCGAGGTGGAGATCCGTGGAGACGACGTAGGCGGGATCGCGGTCCACATCGGCGCCCGGGTGTCTGAGCTAGCGGGACCGGGCGAGCTCCTCGTCTCGAGCGCCATCCCGTCTCTGGTCGCGGGCTCCGGCATCGAGTTCGAAGAGCGAGACGAGGTGGAGCTGAAGGGCATCCAGGGGCGCTGGCGCCTCTACCGCGCCCTCTTGTAGCCGCGAGCCGCCACAAGCCGCTTCGTTCACCCGCGCCGAATGGGCCGTTCGGTGCAGGAGGGCAGCAACCGGCACAGAACCCTCACCAGATGACGCTTCGTAATCGCTCGTTCATCGCGGCTTTGGTCGCTCTGCTCGTGGTGTCGCTGAGCCCGATCGGCCGCACCGATCCCGCTCGCCCGATGATCGTGCGCGTCCACGTTGCAGACGCCGAGCAGGCGGGATACCTGTTCGAAGGCTTCGACGAGACGCACAACCACTCCCACGGCGAGATCGAGCTGCTGTTGTGGCCGGGCGACCTGGCTCGTCTCGATGCGCTCGGGATGGATTACGAGATCGTCATCGAGGACCTCTACGCGCATGACCAGGCCGAGGCCGCTCGCCCCAAGCCGATGCTGTCGCTGCCGGGACCGAACCGCAGCGACTACCGGCACCTCGAGGACTACAACACCGAGATGAAGCAGCTGGCCAAGAAGAACCCGGGCCTCGTCAAGCTCTTCGCGCTCCCTCGGCCGTCGCTGGAGGGCCGCAAGATCTTCGGGGTCGAGATCGCCTCCAACGTGAAGGAAACCGCGACCGACGGCCGGCCGGTCTTCTATATCGACGCCATCCACCACGCGCGTGAGTGGCCGGCGGCGGAGTACACGATGCTGTTCATCCACCACCTCGTCGAGAGCTACGGCAAAGACAGAGAGATCACCTCTCTGCTGCGCCGGATGCGGGTGATATCGATCCCGATCGTCAACGTCGACGGCTTCGACTACTCACGCCGGTCGCCCGCGCAGGTTTCCCTGCTCGGCGCGGGCAACGGCTTCGAGGGCTACTGGCGCAAGAACAGGCGCTCCTTCACCGGCGCCACCGCCCCCGTCGTACAGAAGAACCCGGACGCGTACGGCGTCGACCCGAACCGCAACTACGCCTATCTGTGGGGGGACCAGCAGGGCGGCTCGTCGGGAACGCTCTTCAGCCAGACCTATCGCGGTGAGGCTCCGTTCTCCGAGCCGGAGACGCAGAACGTGCGGGACATCATCCTTGGCCGCAACATCGTCGGGGACATCACGAACCACACCTATCAGGCGACGGTCCTGCGAGCCGGTGGCGGCAACGCTCCCGAAGACGATCTCCTCGAGGCGATCGGGGCGAAGATGGCAGCGATCCTCGGCTACGAGAACAACGGGTCGGTCGGCTATCCCACCACCGGGACGACCGACGACTACGCGTATTCGACGACCGGAGCGCTCGGCTTCACCATCGAGCACGGCTCCCAAGGGTTCCACCCCGCCTACGACCGGGAGGTGGGCGCTTTCTGGAAGGAGCACATGGAGGCCTTCGAGGTCATGCTCGGCGTCACCGCGAACCCGAAGTACCACTCGGTGATCAAGGGCCGGGTAGCGGGGGGCGCTGCCACGCTGACCCTGACCAAGACCTTCAAAACGCCTCTCTCCCCCGGCAATCCGACCGGAGAGAAGTCCTTCACCGAGACCATCAAGAGGAAGCTCGAGACGCAGCCCGACGGCAGCTTCGAGTGGCACCTGGGGCCGTCAGACCGCCCCTACGAGAAGAAGCACGAGAGCTACACGCTGAAGATCGACGGTGGTTCCGGGGTCGAGACCATCCAGGTCCACGTCGAGCGCGGCCAGGTCCTGAACCTGGGAACCATCAAGCTCTAGACGCTATCGCGTGCGTCGGGCCCCCGCACGCTCCTATCCTGGTAGCTATGCCCCCTTCCGCAGATGTCGTGTGGCAGCCGTCGCTGTTCGACGTCGACGTCAAGCCGCAGGTCGACCCCACGTTCTCGACGCTCACGCGCGTCCAGCTGGACCCGGAGTCGTGGGTGGATCACGCGCCCGGATGGGTCGCCGGCTCCGATCCCCTCTTCTCGCGGTTGGTCGAGGAGCGGGACTGGGGGCAACGGTCCAGGCAGATGTACGACCACAAGGTCACCGAGCCGCGGCTGACATCTCTGTGGAGAGCGTCTTCGGGGGAGCCGCTGGAGCCACCGGTACTCGAAGAGATGCGGCGCCTGCTCTCGGAGCGCTACGGGATCGAGTTCGACTCCGCGGGCTTCAACCTCTACCGCGACGGCCGTGACAGCGTCGCCTGGCACGGCGACCGCATCAAGAAAGGGATACGGGAGCCACTCGTCGCCCTCGTGTCGCTGGGGGAGCCGAGAAAGTTCCTCCTCAAGCCGCGCGAGGGCGGGTCGTCGAGGACCTTCATGTTGGGACGAGGCGACCTGCTCGTGACCGGAGGGCGCACGCAGCGGACCTGGTTGCACAGCGTTCCAAAGGTCGCATCAGCGGGGCCGCGCATCAGCATCGCGTTCCGACACGGCCTCGACCCCAAGATCTACGACAACTCCGAAGCGACCAGCGAAGACGGTTAGCCCTTAGCAGAACTCGTAGGGCGCGGTCTCCAGCTGCACGACAACATCGTCCACGACCTTCGCCAGCAGCTTGGTTCCCTACCGCCCGTCGCCCAGGATGTAGTGCGTGTGACCGGCGGCGTGTGAGTGAGCGGACCCGGCGTCAGCCGGAGACGGTGGCGAGCCGCACGTTGAAACCCGCGGCTCCAAGCTCCTCGAAGATCCACGGCATCAAAGGGCCCTGATCTGTCGAGGGGGGCACGCCGATCCCGTAGCGGCTGATGATGCCTAGAGCGGCTCCTGTTTCGTGGTGGATGAGGGGGGATCCGCTGTCGCCGTTAACAGCGGGCATGTCCGCCTGGTACTCGTCCTCGTTGAAGGCAACCAGGAAACCGTAGCGGGGACGGGTCTGCTCAGTCGCGCCGACGCCGATCCCGTAGCCGTAGATGTCGACCCTGTCACCGATCGCCAGGTCGTCCAGGCTGATGGATCGAGTGGGGCCGCCCCAGTGCAACACCTCAGGGTTGGTCTGAGCGACCTTGTCGGGATCGATCTCGATCAGCGAGAAGTCCACCTCGCTGTCGACCAGATCGGAGTCGTAGACGACGGTCCCGATCTCCCCGAGTTCTGGCTGCTCGACCCGCTCGTCGAGCTTGTCCGTGCAGTGACCGGCGGTGCCGATGAAAGCTCGCGGCGGCTTCTTGGCGGTGCCGGGCGTGTAGAAGACGAAGTTGAAGGTGCAATAGCCACCGAGCGACGCACCGGGACGAAGCGGACTCTCCGCGTCTCCCCACTTAGGTGACGTAGAGCGCTTCTTTCCCTGAACGGGTGCAGCTGCCACGCCCAGCACCAGCGCGCAGGCCACCACAACGCCCAGCGCACGCCTAAGAACCATGTCAGCTCCCTTGATCGGTCGTCTGGAGGGAAGGTTCCACCTTATGCGCCGATCACCTGCGCTTGCCGCTGGTCCGACGAGCTATCGCGGGACGATCGTGCCGCCCATGCCTGGATGGATCTCACAGATGAATTCCGTCTCACCGTCCGGGGCGGTGAAGGTGACGGTTTCAGATTGACCCGGATCGACGCCCCCGGTGTCGATGCCCAGTTCTTCAGACGTGAAGGTATGGGCGGTCTCGCCATCATTGGTGAACTCGACGGTGACTTCTTCACCGGAGGTCACTTCCAGTTCCGCGGGCTCGAACGCATTGTCGACCGCCGACAGGGTCACCTGTTCGCCGCCCCCGCCACCGGCGGCCGGTGCCGTCCCACCCGTGGGCTCGGAGGCTCCCTCATCCCCGCCGCAGGCGGCCAGACCGAGCAGAGCCACCGCGCAGAGAGCGACCGTCTTCTGCGAAACCGAACGCTTGATATCCATTTCTCGTCCTCCCAGGTTGTAGTGACCTTGGTTCGGCTGAGGACAGCGTCCTGGATGGCCCCTCGCGGGGATGTCGAGACGAGCCTCTATCGTGACGGCGATGACCGACAAGTCTCCTGTGGTTCCCGACGCGGCGCGGATGAGCTGGTTCCTGGCGCCGCAAGAGCGCGGGAATCCCTGGACCAAGATCGACACCCGGCGCGGCGACGGCGCTGCGTGGACGACCGGCAACAAGGTCACGCCCCTGATCCACGGCGCGACCTACTTCCAACGGCTGTACGACGCGATCTGCGAGCTCACGGCGGACGACTGGGTCCACTTCACGGACTGGCGCGGCGACGCCGACGAGCTCCTGACGGGCCCGGCGACGGAGGTCGGGAAGGTGCTCGCCGATGCGGCCAAACGAGGGGTCCACGTGCGGGGGCT
>JADDQX010000037.1:15104-17126 GCA_016781115.1 Actinomycetota bacterium
GCGCGCGACCTGCGGCTGATCGTGGTTCTCCCCCGCTACCCGGAACAGGACGGCAGCGTCTCTGGTGTCACCAACAGGATCGGACAGCGTCAGGCGATCCGGACGGTCCAAGAGGCGGGCGGCGAGCGCGTTGCCTTCTACGACATCGAGAACGAGCACGGGACGCCGATCTACGTGCACGCGAAGGTTTGCGTCGTCGACGACGTCTGGTGCGCTGTCGGCTCCGACAACATCAACCTGCGCTCGTGGACGCACGACTCCGAGCTCTCCTGCGGGATCCTCGACGAAGAGCGCGACCCGCGAGAGCCGAGAGACCCGGCGGGGCTGGGCGACGGTGCTCGCGTGTTCGCCAGGGATCTGCGGCTTCAACTGTGGCGGGAGCATCTGGGTCTGGATTCCGACGATCCGCTGATCGACCCCCAGGAGGGCTTCGATCTCTTCAAGGAGCGCGCCGAAGCTCTCGACTCGTGGCACGCGGGCGGTGAGAAGGGGCCGCGGCCCCCGGGACAAGCGCGCGTTCACCATCTGGAGCATGACCCCGCGGTGATGCAGAAACTCGCTGCGCCCGTGTACCGCGTGGCGCTGGACCCGGACGGACGTCCCCGCAGGCTGCGCAAGAGGAACGTGTTCTAGGTGCGGGGTCTCGAGAGCATCGCGCCCGATGTTTGGCTGCTGCGCGGCGGCGTGCCTGCGACGATGAACGTCTACTTCCTTCGCGGCTCCGACGGCATCACGATGTTCGACGCAGGCATCGCACCTATGGCGAAGCAGGTCGCCGCTGCCGCAGCGAAGCTCGGCGGGATCACCCGCATCGTCCTGGGCCACAGTCACGTCGACCACCGCGGTACCGCTCCCGCGCTCGATGCCCCGGTGTTCTGCCACCCGTCCGAGCGGACGGACGCGGAGGGCGACGGCGGCCGCCACTACGCGGACTTCTCGAAGTTGCCGCCGCCGGCGCGCTGGGTCTATCCCCACCTGTTCCGAGTGTGGGACGGCGGTCCGGTAAGGATCGACGGGATCGTGAACGAGGGGGACGAGGTAGCGGGGTTCGAGGTGGTGCACCTCCCCGGTCACGCGCCGGGGATGATCGCGCTGTGGCGCGAGCGAGATCGCGTCGCTCTGACGAGCGACTGCTTCTACACGATCGATCCTCGTACGGGGCTGAAGGGGAAGCCACGGGTAGCGCACGACGCTTTCAACCTGCACCCGGAAGAGGCGCGGGCCAGCATCCGCAAGCTCGCGGCGCTGGAGCCGGCGGCGGCGTGGCCGGGACACGCCGATCCTCTACTGGGGGACGTGCGGGAGCAGCTGGAGCGAGCTGCGGATCGACCTTGATACCGCTCTAGCGGCCGACCGCCTCCTCGACCAGCGACAGGACGCGGTCGACCATCTCCGGCGTGGCGGTCCGGCCCATGAGGCCGACCCTGATGGCTTTGCCCATGGTGGGGTCGAGCCCACCCGAGATCATGAGCCCGTTCGCGAGCAGATGCTTCTGGATCGACGCGGGATCGTCCGCCCAGGCCGCGACCACGAGGTTCGCCTCGGCCCCCGCCTCCGGGACCGGCTCGAGCCCGAGGTCGCGCAGGCCCTCCCGGCACCTCTTCGCCAGATCGGCCCGCGCCGCCACCCACGCCTCTATCCCCACTTCGTCGATGCGAGCCAGGCTGGAGGCCAGCGCCATGATGAGGTTGGTGGGCATCGTGACGGGATGCGGGTGCCAGGCCCCCCATTCATCGCGGTACTGATCCCACACCTTTAGATCGAGGTACCAGGATTCGGGGCGGCGAGTACGCGCCTCCACCCGGGCCCGGCCTCCCTCGCTCAGAGCGATGATCCCGAGGCCGGGGGGAGCCTCGAGCCCCTTCTGTGTACCGGTGACGAGGAGGTCGATCTCCATCTCGTCGACGTCGATCAGCTCACCGCCCGCCGATGCGATCGCGTCGACCATGCACACGGCACCCGAGCGATGAGCAACCGCCGCGATCTCGTGGATCGGATGGCGAACGCCCGTAGCGGTTTCGA
>JADDQX010000038.1 GCA_016781115.1 Actinomycetota bacterium
GACCACCGGTGAGGATCGCGATGTCCTGCAGCATCGCCTTGCGGCGGTCGCCGAAGCCCGGCGCCTTGACGGCGATCGAGGTGAAGGTGCCACGGATCTTGTTGACGACGAGCGTGGCCAGCGCCTCACCCTCCACGTCCTCGGCGATGATCACGAGCGGCTTACCCGACTGCATGACCTTCTCGAGAACCGGCAGAAGGTCGCGCACCGTCGAGATCTTGCTCTGCGCGAGGAGGATGTAGGCGTCCTCGAGGACGGCCTCCATGCGGTCCTGGTCGGTGATGAAGTAGGGCGAGATGTAGCCCTTGTCGAACTGCATACCTTCGACGAGCTCGAGCTCCATGCCGAAGGTGTTCGACTCCTCGACCGTGATGACGCCGTCCTTGCCGACCTTGTCCATCGCCTCGGCGACCATCTCACCGATCTCGGGATCGTTGTTCGCCGAGATCGAGGCGACGTGAGCGATCTCCTCGCGGCCCTCGACGTCGCGGGACTGGCTCTTGATCGAGCCGACCGCTGCCTCGACGGCCTGCTCGATACCGCGCTTCAGCGACATCGGGTTGGCGCCGGCGGCGACGTTCTGCAGACCGGACTTGATCATGGCCTGAGCGAGCACGGTGGCGGTGGTGGTCCCGTCACCGGCAACGTCGTTGGTCTTGGTTGCGACTTCCTTCACGAGCTGCGCACCCATGTTCTCCCACGGGTCCTCGAGCTCGATCTCCTTGGCGATGGTGACGCCGTCGTTGGTGATCGTCGGCGCGCCCCACTTCTTGTCGAGCACCACGTTGCGGCCGCGGGGCCCGAGCGTTACGCGCACCGCGTTGGCGAGACGGTTGACGCCCGCCTCGAGCCCGCGCCGGGCGTCTTCATCGAACTTGACTAGCTTTGACATTCAAACGTCTCCGTTTCTGTTGGGAACCGATTAACCGACGATCGCGAGGACGTCGCGCGCCGACAGGATGAGGAGGTCCTCACCCTCGACCTTGATGTCGGTGCCGCCGTACTTGGAGTAGAGGACCTTGTCGCCCTCCTTCACGTCGACCGGGATCAGGTCGCCGCTGTCGCTGCGCTTGCCGGGTCCGACGGCCAAGACCGTGCCCTCCTGGGGCTTCTCCTTGGCGGTGTCCGGGATCACGAGGCCCGACGGCAGGGTCTCATCGCCCTCGTCCGGACGGACCAGGATGCGGTCCTCCAGCGGCCGGATCGTCTTCGTTGCAGTCGCCATACCTCTACCTCCTGCGGGGTTGTCCAGCGATTAGCACTCCAAAGGTGCGAGTGCTAAGGATAGCGCCGCAGGCGCGGGACGGTCAAACGCGCAGCAGGCCCGCCGCCGGCGGGCCTGCGTGATCCGTTCTCCCGCTGAAAGCGGGTTTTGTTCTGGAACTAGGGCTTCAGCTCGAAGCGCACGACCGCGGGGTCGCCGGCGAAGTTCGCAAGCAGGACCCAGCTGACGCCCGCGGGCATGATGCCCTCGGCGTCTCTTTTCTCCCCCACGACGGCGCCGGCCGACACCGACGTCGGCAGGAGAGCGCAGTTCTTGTCGTAGAAGAAGGCGTACAGGTCATGCCCCACCGAGGAGTCCGCGGTGGCCGTGATGTTGGACTGGATCTTCTGGTAGGCGGCCGGAACCTCATAGACGTAGGCGTCCAGACCGTTGGTCGCGGGGACCTCGCAGCGGGCCTCGAACTCGTTGGCGGTGACCGAGTTCACCTCGCCCGTCGAGGCGTACAGCATGGTGTGGGCGACCGCTATCACGCCGTCCGGGCTGGTGTACGGCTTCGGCTTCTTCTTTCCGGCCAGGGCCGGCGCGGCGAGCGACGCGACCAGCGCCAATACCAGAGCCACCACCATGTACTTGGACCTCATCGTGCTCTCCTCTGTAGACGAACGTCCTTCTCGGTAGACATTCGCCCCGAAGAACGCATCTCCTGCCGGAACCCGCCACACGGGCGCCTGCAGCGGTCCGCGTTTCAGGCGAGGCGGAGGTTCGGGTCGGGGGCGGCGTCCAGGCTCGTGGTCCGGCCCCTGCGGATCATCGCGGTGGCGCAGGCCGCCACCATGGCTGCGTTGTCGGTACACAGCTCCATCGGCGGGACGGTCATCGAGATGCCCCGGGCGGCGCAGGCGTCCCCGAGGCCCTGGCGCAGCCCCGAGTTCGCCGCCACACCGCCGCAGAGGAACACTCGTTCCGCCTCGACGTACTCCACGGCCGCCATGGTTTTGGCGACCTGGATGTCCACCACGGCCTGCTGGAAAGAGGCTGCGATGTCCTCGACCACGACGGCTTCTCCTGCCGTCTCGAGCTTCCGGACGTGGTTGATGACAGCCGTCTTCAACCCCGAATAGGAGACGTCGAATCCGGACTCTGTGGCCATCGCGCGCGGGAACTTCACGGCCTCGGGATTGCCGAGCAGGGAGAGCCGGTCGATCTCGGGCCCCCCCGGATAATCCAGCCCCAGGAACCTCGCCACCTTGTCGAACGCCTCGCCCGCTGCATCGTCGATGGTCGTGCCGACGATGTCGTAGTCACCGTCGGAGAGTGCGTTGACGATCAGGGTGTGCCCCCCCGAGATGACGAGGGCGAGCGCGGGGAACTTCGCCTCCGGATGCGTCAAGAGGTTCGAGTAGAGGTGCGCCTCGAGGTGGTTCACGCCGACGAAAGGGACCTCTAGCACCGCGGCTATGGACTTCGCCTCGGCGACGCCAACCAGGAGCGATCCGATCAAGCCGGGGCCCAACGTGGCTGCCACCGCGTCCAGATCCCAGAACGTGGCGTCCGCGCGAAGCAACGCTTCTCCGATGACCGGCGTGAGGGCCTCGACATGAGCCCGGGCCGCGACCTCTGGAACGATCCCGCCGTACTCCCCATGAAGATCACCCTGCGAGATGATCACGTTCGAGAGGATCTCGCGCCCGCCTTTCACGACGGCAGCGGACGTCTCGTCGCAGGACGTCTCGATCCCCAGGACCAACGTGCTCTCGTCCCACTCCTCGATCGGGAGGTCTTTCACCGCCGTGGTCGGCTGGGTGAGGACGGCGTCGTCCGCCAACGAGGGCGCCGTCGGTTCGGTGAGCGGGCGCCCCATCGGGTCGCGCGGCACGTCGTTCATCCCGCGCCGAGCTCTAACTCGTCCCGGATCTGGCGCAACCGCAACCTGTAGCCCGTCGAAGCAGCATCGGGGGCCTCCATGATGAAAGCGTCCTCGTTCGTCTCGATGTAGTAACCCTTGCGCGTCCCGACCACCGAGAAACCGAACTTCACGTACATCGCCTGCGCCACATGGTTCGACACCCTCACCTCCAGCGATATGACCTCGGCACCCCGGGCGATTGCTTCGGTGATGATCGTCAGCAAGAGCCGGGTCCCGACGCGACGCCCGTGGAAGTCGGGATCCACCGCGATGTTGGTTACGTGTGCTTCGCGGCCCATGAACATCATCCCGGCGTAACCAACGACTTCCCCCTCGTGACGCGCGACGAGGTAGGACCGCGACGAGCGCTGCGCTAGCTCCGAGAGGAAGAGGGAAGGACTCCATGGGCGCGGGTAGACGCGCGCCTCGATCGAGAGCACCCTGCGCAGGTGCCGGCGGCGCATCCGGGTCAGCTCGACCTCCTGGATGGGGCGAGGGGCCGGCTCCGGTTGGCGAGCTTGAGCCATCACGCCGACCTCTCGGTGCGGATCCGCTCCCACTGGATGCGTCGTGCGGAGTGCCGTAGGTAAAGAGGCTTCAGGTCATACGGCGAGTCGAAATCTTCGCGGAACAGCCGCGGGAGGCTCAGTTCCACGAGCGAGCGCGCGTTCGGGAACGCATGACTCATGGTGCCGACCTCGCAGACGCTTCCCAGCTCCTCGAACATGTCGCGATACAAGAGCGACCCGTTGCCGACCAGCAGCACCTCCTCCGGCCGCGACGCGATCCCGATCGCAAGCTGGCCGGGCTTCTCCACCCTGTACTCCGTCATCCGCTGGATACCGCCGGGCGACGACCTGTAGAAGGCATGGAAGACCTCGTTGCGGCGAGCGTCCAGCACGGCGCAGATCGTCTTCGCGGAGTACCGCACCTCGTAGGCGACCAGATCGAGGCTCGCCATCCCGACCATCGGGAGCGACAACGTCTGCGCGATCGCCTTCGCCGTCGCGACCCCCACTCTCATCCCCGAGAAGAGGCCGGGGCCGAGGCTGACGGCAACCGCACCGAGGTTGCGGTAGCCGAGACGCGATTCCTCGAGACAGAAACGGATCGCCGGCAGGAGGAACTCGTTGTAGTTCGCGCCGCGCGACACCATCGCGCTTGCCACCACGCCCTGTTCCGACCCGATGGCCACGCTCGCCTGTGGAGTGGACGTCTCGATACCCAGGACCAGCATCTAGCTTTCCCCGTCGTCGCGGATGAGGTCCCTATCGTCGCGTGGCAGCGGCTCTCCCGTGACGACGAAGCGAGGGCCACTGCCGGTTCCCGCCGCGGCTGCGTTCAACAACGTCTCGGCCGTCGCCCTCATCGCTTGCACCTTGCGGACCCACTCGTGCCCGTGCGGCCGGAAGATCAGGCAGCGTTCGTTCTCCGCGGAGGCGTCCCGGGCGCGGCGGAGATCTATCTCCAGGTGTCGCCGCGGGAGCATGGGCGCGATCGCCTCACCCCACTCGATCAGGACGATGGATTCGGGGTCGAGGAACTCCTCGAAGCCCAGATCGATCACCTCTTGGAAGGAGTTCAGCCGGTACACGTCGAGATGGATGATCGGGTAACGCCCCTCGTACTCGTGGACGATCGTGAAGGTTGGGCTCGTGACGCCGGTGCTCACGCCGAGTGCGATGGCGACACCCTGCACGAAAGCGGTCTTGCCCGCACCAAGGTCGCCGCTCAGGCTGATGACATCTCCCGGGAGGAGGACAGGCGACAGCGAGGCGCCGACGATCCGGGTCTCTTCGGCGGAATAGGTGTTGCACACGAGAGCCCGCTGCGTCACCGGAACAACCCCAGCTGCTCGGCGGCCGTGGGGGCCGAAGGCGCCGCCGGCGGGCGGGGCCGAGCTTGTTCAACCAGCGACTTCACGGCAGCTAGGTCCTGCCGGATCGCGTCGATCCGCGGAACGCCGCCGTCACTCCCGCCCCTCAAAGCCGCTGCCGGATGGAACGTCGGAACGACCGTTGCGCCTCGGTACCGGAAGAGGCGCCCGCGGGCTTTCGTGATGCCGATCGGTTCTCCGATCATGAAGCGCGTGGCGAAGTTGCCGAGGGTGACGATGACGGCGGGGCGCATGTACTCGAGCTGCGCCTCGAGGTAGGGGCGACACGACTCGATCTCGTCGGGGAGCGGGTCCCTGTTGCCCGGCGGCCGGCACTTGACCACGTTCGTTATGGCGACCGAGGAGCGATCCAGCCCGACCTCCGCCAGCAGTCGATCCAGGAGCTGGCCGGACGCGCCCACGAACGGGAGCCCCTGCTGATCCTCGTGGAAGCCGGGCGCCTCCCCGATGAAGAGCACCTGGGCGTTCAGGTTGCCTGCGGCCCACACCACCTGCGTGCGGCTCTCCGACAGGCGGCATCTGGTGCAGCTGGCGGCCTGGCTTCGAACCGACTCGATGTCGACCGGCCCCCCCGAGAGCTGCATCCAGTGACAGTACAGAACGAAGCGCCGCGACGGCGGAGGCCGGCGTCGCTACCGAGCGAGGATCGGGATGCAGCTAAGCGAACAATCCCGCAGTGCCGCCCCGCCGCAGGCGCGGCGGCCGAGGACGTTCGCGTGCTGCGTCCCGACCGCAGCGACCCCTAGACGGCGAGCTTTCCGTTCTCAACCAGCGTCTCGCCGTCGACGGTTACGCGCCCGCCTCTGCGGAGGTCGCAGACCATGTCCCAGTGCACGGCGGAGTGGTTCACGCCGCCGGTCTCGGGATAGGAGGCCCCGACCGCGAGGTGGACGGTGCCGCCGATCTTCTCGTCGAGGAGGATCTCGCCGGTGAAGGCGGTGATGCCGAAGTTGGTCCCGATGCCGAGCTCACCGAGCGTCCTAGACCCAGCATCGGTGTCGAGCGTCTTGATCAGGAACTCCTCGTTCTTCTCCGCGCTCGCGGCGACGACCTTGCCGTCGGCGAACTCGAGGCGGATGCCCTCCACCAGCTGCCCCCCGTATAGCGCGGGATAGGTGAAGGAGACGACGCCGCGGGTCCCGTTCTCGACCGGCCCGGTGAAGATCTCTCCGTCTGGGAAGTTCGAGGTTCCGTCCGCCGGGATGAAGGTGCGGTCGGTGATGTCGAGATAGAGGTCGGTGCCCTCGCCCTCCAGGTGCACCTCACGCCGGCCCCTCACCCACTCCAGAAGGCGAGCGTGGCGTTCCGCGACCTTCTTCCACTCGCCTACGGGATCGTCGGCGGCCACCAAGCAGGCGCCGTAGTAGAAGTCCTCGTATTCCTCGAGGCTCATCTCGGCGTCCATCGCTATGGCTTCCGTCGGGAAGAGCGTCACGTTCCACCGCAGCTCCCCCGAGGCCCCGCGCTCCATCCGGCGGTCGAAGATCGGGCGGCGTGCCTTGGCCGCCAGCACCTGCCGGGCAGGATCCACCTTCGATAGCTGACGAGTGTTGGTGTCACTGATGATGGAGAAGTCAACGTCGAGGTTCTCGACGTACCACTTCTCCGGCTCCCACACGTACTCGAGCTGATGATCCTGGGCGAACCTGTAGAGGAGGGGCTGCGCAGCAGGCACCGTGGCGCGCAGCAAGGGGTGCGCCCCGCGCTCGAGACAACGGCGATAGATAGCGATCATCAGGGGTTCGGCTGCGTAGGACCCGCGGATCGATACGAGATCCCTCTCTTTCACGCCGACCGAGTAGTCGACGAGGATGTCCGCAACCCTCTCGACCCGCTGATCCCTCATCTAGCTCCCCTCACCGAGCCGCCGACGCCGGCGAGCCCAGGACATCCGCCATGAACCTTTGCAGCATGTCATTGAAGTCATCGTGCCGCTCCAGCATGGTCATGTGACCACACCCCTCGAGCACCTGCAGCTCCGCCTTCGGCAGATGCTGCGCCAGGTACTCAGAAGCCTTCGGCACCGTCAGTCTGTCCTGCGTGCCGGTGATCACCAGAACGGGGACCGTGACGCCTCCCAGCACGTCGGTGACGTCGAAGTCCCGGTAGGACTTGATCAGATCGAACAGGACGTCAGACGGCGTGTCGGCAAGCATGTCGTAGGTGAAGTCGATCTGCTTGGCGGATGCATGAGGGCCGAACGCCGCGAAGGAGACGGCCAGGAAGATCTGGTCGGTCGGCTTCACGATCTTGCGTAAGCGATCGACGCTGCCGTGGTACCCCCCCAGCATGTCCAGCGGGTTTCGGATGACCCTCTCGACCTTCGAGACGACCGCTCCGCCGATTGAGGTGTCGTATGCGGGGCGATACGTCGTGTTCGAAAGTACGAGGCCTTTGATCCGCGAGCCGAGCCATTCATGGCGGATGCAGCACAGCTGCAGAGCGATCATGCCGCCGATCGAGTGCCCGACGATCACCGCTTCCTCGAGCTCTGAGTCCTCGATGACCGCCTCGAGATCGTGCGCCAGGGTGTCGATCGAGAAGTCGTCGTCCCCCTTCGGCTGCGACCTCCCGTGTCCCCGCAGATCGAAGAACACGAGGCGTTGGCCTCCGACACCGTCCAGCTGGTAGTGCCAGAGATCGGTGCGGAGGGCGGAGCCGTGAACGAAGACCGCGCCGCGAGGTCCGGGCGGCCCCGCCTCCTCGACGAACAGCTCGGCTCCGTCGGGCCGGTGGATCAGTCTCTCCCGCTCGCCTCTTCTCGTTCCGAACCGCTCGCCCGCCTCGGGATCGTTGCGCCGGCGGCGATTGACGACGGAACGCTGGGCTATGGCGCCTGCTCCCAAACCGACGGCTGTTCCTGCCAGCGCGAAGACGCCTCTCCTAGCCATCGTCTCCGCCTGCTGTTTCGTTCAGGAAGATGCGAGGGACGCGCGACGGGATCCTCGTCGTCACCTCGTAGTTGATCGTCCCCACGTGCACTGCCAGCTCCTCCGCCCGGACCGCGTCATCGGCGTCATCGCCGATCAGCGTAGCGATGCTTCCGGCCTCGACATCGTCTTCCCCCACGTCCAGCATGAACTGATCCATACAGACCGTTCCAGACACGCGGTATCTGCGACCGCCTATCAACACATCTCCCCGCCCCGACAGCCGCCGGTCGTAACCGTCCGCGTAGCCCGCCGTGACGGTGGCGATACGGCTTCTCTGCGCGAGCGAGTAGCGCAAGCCGTACGACACGCCGTCTCCGGCTTCGAGCACCTTGGTCATGTTGACGCGAGCTCGCAAGGCCAGTGCGGGCCTCAGGTCCAGGATCCCCAACAGATCCCGGCCCGGCCACAACCCGTAGCTCGCGATCCCACACCGGACCAGGTCGAGATGGGTGTCGGGATCGCTCATCGTGGCCGCTGAGTTCGCCAGATGCCGATAGCGCGGTTTCACGCCCGCGGTGTCTAGTTCTTCCAGGGTCTTCTGGAAGAGGTCTATCTGCATCCGCGTGAAGGGATGGTTCGGAACGTCCGCCACCGCTAGGTGGCTCCAGACGCCCTCCACCTCCAGCGCCTCCATCGCCACAAGCGACCGTGCCACGGAGGCGACGTCTTCCGCAGGAACGCCGACGCGGTGCATGCCGGAGTCGACCTTCAGATGCACGGGAACGCGCCGCCCTCGCTCCTTCGCCGCGTCCGACACCACCCGCGCGAACGCTTCGGTGTAGACCGTGGGCGTCAGGTCGTGGTCGAGCATGGCGGTGATGGCACCCGGCGGCGGCTCCGTGAAGACATGTATCGGCGCGGCCACTCCGGCTTGACGCAGATGGAGACCCTCCGCCACCCGAGCAACCCCCAACCGCGTCGCACCGCCCTGGAGCATCGCGATCGCCGACTGCGGGTTGCCGTGCCCATACGCATAACCCTTGACGACGCCCATGAGCTCGGCCCCCGAAGCGTGCGCGGCGAGGGTGCGGACGTTGTGACGGATCGCGCCGAGGTCGACCTCGGCCCAGACCGGATGCCCTCGCTCTTCGACCTCAGCCCTCGTCAGTGACATGTCCATCAGCGTAGGTGCTGCGCAGACGGCGGATCGCCTCGGGCAGCGCCTCGCACACGTCCCAGGCGACCACCCCGATCGGTCCAACCCTTTCCGCCGCGACCGCTCCCGCCACGCCGTGCACGTAACAAGCCGCGACGGTTGCATCGAGCGGCGCACCGCCGCGAGCGAGCACGGCAGCGATGGCACCCGTGAGGACGTCGCCGGTTCCGGCGGTTGCAAGCTCGGGGCCCCCCACGGGGATCACAGATGCCGTCGCGGCTCCCCCGCTACCGGCGGTCTCCCCCGCGGGCGCCGCCACGAGTGTGTTGTGGCCCTTCAAGATCACGGTGCAGCCGAAACGTTCGGCGGCCTCGATAGCGGTCGCTACTCGATCGTGTAGCACGTCCGCGATGTCGACGCCGAGCAGCCGAGCCATCTCGGCGGCGTGCGGGGTCAATACGAGCGGCCAGTCCCGGCCCGCGAGCACCTCTGTTCGCCCGGCGAGCGCGTTCAGGGCGTCGGCGTCCAGAACCAGCGGGTGCTGGAGCTCCGCCACCGCGCGCTCGACCAGTTGAGTCTGGTCGATACCGGTACCGAGACCCGGACCGAGCGCAACGGCATCGGCGCGATCGAGCGGCGCCGCGAGCTCGTCCAACACCGCGGGCCCGAGGACCTCGCGCTGCACCACCGTCGCCTTCAAGGCCTCCGGAAGGGCTTGGTTCGCCGCGTCGATGACCCGCGGCGTCGATGCCAGCGTGACGTAGCCCGCCCCCATCCGCTCGGCCGCCCGTGCGACGAGCAGCGCCGCGCCGGTCGTGCGGTCGGAGCCCGCCATCACCACCACGACCCCATGGGATGTCTTGTGATCACCGGGCGCGACCCGCGGGATGGAGTCATAGACATCGGCGCTCTCCACCACGAACACCCGCGCCTCGCGCACCGGTATCCCTATGTCGGCGACCACGACCTCCATCGGGCGATCGCCCTTGCGGAAGAAGGTCTGCAGCTTCTCGGCCCCCAGCGCCACCGTCACATGCGCCGGCACCATCCCGGCCGAGGGCACGTCCACCGAGATGAGGCGGGGCGGGGGCGTCTCCGACGCGTCCGGCACCACCCGCGCGACCGCCTCAAGCGCCTCTCGCGCCTCGCCCTCGGCCTGACCCCGGAAGCCGGTCCCGAAGACGGCGTCGACGATCACGTCGCAATCCAGATGCCGCCGCTCGAAAGGAACGACGGGGCACCCGGTCTGTCTCAGAAGATCCAGATGAACCTTCGCCGGCCCCTTCGCATCCTCCGGATCGAAGGTCGTGCAGCACACGACCCGCAGCCCCTCCCGGTGGAGGACACGGGCTGCGGCGAAGCCGTCGCCGCCGTTGTTGCCCTGCCCGCAGACGACCGCGACCTTCTTGCCGTAACGTCCTGTCGCCTCCCGCAACACCGCGCGCGCGACGGCGTAGCCGGCACGCTCCATCAGGACATGCGCGGGAGTACCCGCAGCGATCGCCTCTTCGTCCGCCCGGCGCATCTCGTCGGGCGTGACCAGAGGCCTCACTCGACGGTGACGCTCTTGGCCAGGTTGCGCGGTTTGTCCGGGGAGAGCCCCCGCTCCTTCGCGATGAAGTAAGCGAACAGCTGGAGCGGCACCGTGTCGAGGATCGGGCTCAACAGCGGCTTCGTAACCGGCACCTCGAAGAGCTCGTTCGCCAGCGCCCGCGCCCGCTCGTCACCCTGTGGAGCGACGAGGATCGTGTCGGCCCCGCGCGCACGGACCTCTTCGATGTTCGCCAGCATCTTGTCGTAGAGCTTGGCGCCGGTTAGCACCGCCACCACAGGAACGCCCGGCTCGAGCAACGCGATCGCCCCGTGCTTCAGCTCTCCCGCCGGATATCCCTCCGCGTGGATATAGGAGATCTCCTTGAGCTTCAACGCGCCCTCCAGCGCGACCGCCGTGCCGACGCCCCGCCCGATGAAGATGACATCCGACGCGTCCGCGTAACGCTTGGCCGCTCGGTGCACCTCGCCCTGGCTGCGGAGCACCTCCTCCACCTGTTCCGGAAGCGCCTGCAGGGCGGTCAGCGTCTCGGCCGTCTTCGCGGGGTCCATGCTCTGCCGTTGCTGCGCGAGGTACAGCGCGAAGAGGTTCAGCGCAACCAACTGCGCGAGGAAGGTCTTCGTCGCCGCGACCCCGATCTCGGGCCCGGCATGCGTGAACAGAACCGCGTCGGCGTCGCGGGTGATCGAAGACCCGACGACGTTCGTGATCGCCACGACCTTGGCCCCCATCTCCTTCGCGAAGCGGATGGCCGCCAAGGTGTCTGCGGTCTCACCCGACTGCGCGATCCCGATCACCAAGCACGTCTCGTCCAAGACGGGATCCCTGTAGCGGAACTCGGATGCGAGATCTAGCTCCACCGGGATCCGGGTGTAGTGCTCGATCGAATGCTTCGCCGCCATCCCGGAGTGGAACGAGGTGCCGCAGGCGACGACCACGACCTTCGAGATCCTTCGCAGCGTCTCGTCGTCCCAGTGAACCTCGTCAAGTTTCACCCGGCCCTCGCGATCGACGCGTCCACGCAGCGTGTCCCGCACCACGTCCGGCTGCTCGAAGATTTCCTTCAGCATGAAGTCCTCGTAGCCACCCTTCTCCGCTGCCTCCATGTTCCACTCGACGTGAACAGGCTCGACCGTCACTTCCTCACCCGCGAAGTCGAAGACGCGGACGGAGCCGCGGGACACCTCCGCGACCTGACGGTTGTCGAGGGGGATCACATCGCGGGTGTGCGCGAGCAACGCCGGGATGTCGGAGGCGACCAGCCCCACGCCGTCCGCGGCTCCGACGATGATCGGAGGCTCCTGGCGCGCGACGATGATCCGGTCTGGGTCGTCGGAGTTGATGCACACGAGCGCGAAAGCGCCCTCGAGCACGTTCACCGCCTCCAGAACGGCCTCGAGCAACGAGCACGACCTCTCCTGGAGGATCGACTCGATCAGGTGGGCGGCGACCTCGGTGTCGGTCTCGGACATGAAGGTGTGCCCCTCACCCACGAGGCGAGCCTTCAAGACGTCGTGGTTCTCGATGATCCCGTTGTGGACCAGCGCGATCTTCCCGCTGCAGTCTCGGTGCGGGTGAGCGTTCTCATCCGTCGGCGCCCCGTGCGTGGCCCAGCGGGTGTGGCCGATCCCGAGCAGCCCGGGAAGGTCGCGGCCCTCGAGCTCCGCTTCCAGCTCGCTCAGCCGCCCCGCCTTGCGTGCAACGGTCATGTCGCCATTCACGACCGCGACGCCCGCCGAGTCGTAACCCCTGTACTCCAAGCGCTCCATGCCCTCGATCAAGATCGGGAGCGCGGAGCGATCACCTACGTAGCCAACGATGCCGCACATCGGCGTCACCTCTCTTTATGCAGGCGCGCGTCGAGGGCGCGCTTTCAGCAGTATCAGAGAGGGCCACGCCGATGCCGGTTTGTGACCCGGGATCACTCCCGGGGTTTGTCGGCACCGTCACGACCGTGGCCGGCCGAGGGTCACCCGCCGAGTGGAACCGGCGCGCTTGCCGCCGGTCCTCCGAGATCCCCTACCTCGTCGACTCACCGCCTCCAACGATGAGCCCTGGCGCTAGATCCGAACTGGTGCTGCTCCTCTCGCCGTCAAGGATACCCACGCGACAGCGGCGCGTCCCGCTATCCGAGCTGCCTTTCGACCGCTGCGGCGAGGGCCTCTGCCGTGGCGCGGGCGACCGCTCCGTCCGCGGCTTCGACCATGACCCGTATCAGCTGCTCGGTCCCGGACGCCCGGAGAAGCACGCGGCCGTCGTCGCCGAGGCGTTCTTCAGCTTCTGCGACCTGCTGCCACAACTCGCCCGCGCCTTCGAGGCCATCGCGCGACCTCACCGGGACGTTGATCAGGACCTGAGGGAAAGGCTCGAACACGTGCGCTAGGCCGGACAGCTTGTAATCCGAACCCGCCACCGCGGCCGCCACTTGAAGCGCAGTCAGGATCCCGTCGCCGGTCGTGCTGTGCTGGGCGAAGACGACGTGACCGGATTGTTCGCCCCCCAGAACCGCGCCCGTGTCGCGCATCTCTTGAACGACGTGCTTGTCACCGACCGGCGCGGTCGCAACATCGATCCCGCGTTCGGCGAGCGCCCGGCGGAAGCCGAGGTTCGACATGACGGTGCCGACGACTAGGTTGTGCGGGAGCTCCCCCTTCTCCTTCAACCGCAGGGCGGACAACGCGAGGATCCGGTCGCCGTCCACCTTCGCGCCCTCTTCGTCGACCGCAAGCACCCGGTCCGCATCGCCGTCGAAGGCGAACCCGATGTCTGCGCCGTTCGCCAGCACCTCCCGCGCGACGTGACTCAGATCGGTCGACCCGCAGTTCACGTTTATGCGCGCTCCATCGGGATCGGCATTGAGCACCGACACGGTCGCACCGGCTTCCTTGAACGCGCGCGGTGCCACCTCGTACGCCGCGCCGAATGCGCAATCCAAGACGATCCGCAGCCCGGACAGCTGTTCGTCAACCGAGCCAAGGAGATGCTCTAGATATCCCTCCACCGCGCCCTCCAGAGGCGACGCCGTTCCGATGTCGCTGCCGACCGGCAACGAAGCGGGCACCTCCGCCAGCGCTCGCTCGATCGCGTCTTCGACCTCTTCGCCGACCTTGTGCCCGAGATCCGAGAAGAACTTGATCCCGTTGTCGGGCACGGGATTGTGCGATGCAGAGATCACCGCGCCGGCTCGTGACTTCGTCGCCGTGGTGAGGAAGGCGACCGCCGGGGTCGGGATGATGCCCGCCAGGAGCGCCTCGGCGCCCGAAGAGCAAAGCCCGGCCACCAGAGCTGCCTCCAGCATCGGCCCCGACAGCCTCGTGTCGCGTCCGACGACGACCGGTCCGCCCTCCGCTATCACCGTGCCGGCAGCCCGGCCGACCGCGAGCAACAGGTCGGGCGTCAGGTCCTTGTTGGCTACGCCTCTGATCCCGTCGGTTCCAAAGAGCTTTCCCACGGTCGTGCATCTTCTCAGGTCACGCACGGACGGCTCCCGCGATAGAAAGCGAGCGTGAAGGTCTACGCCGAGGTGGCGCACTTCCGGAATCGCCAGATCCTTCAGGATCTCGCTCTAGTCGCGTGGAGCTACGCCTGGGTTCGCATCGGGATGCACGTCCACGCGCTGGTGGACCGCCTGGCCGAGGGCGGCAGGACCATCGAACGCGCGGGCGAGGGGTTCGCCGGCACATTGCTGGAGATCGGTTCGAAGGTGGCAGAGGTCCCTCTGGTGGGACCGTCGCTCGAAGCCCCGTTCGGAGCCGCGAGCGAGGCGGGTGCGGTGCTGCAGCGAGCGGGACAGGCCCAGCAAGACGCGGTGCACACCCTTGCGTTGTGGCTCGGCACCCTGCTCGCGCTCATCCCGATCTCCTACGTCTTGTACAAGTACCTGCCCGACCGCCTGCGCTGGATCCGTGAGGCCTCTGCGGCACAGAGCCTGAGGATCGACGCCGACGACCTCCACCTCTTTGCGTTGCGCGCGGTCAGCCGTCAGCCCCTCTACGAGCTGAAACGGGTGTGCTCGGATCCAGCGGCGGCATTGCAGAATGGCGACTACGAACCGCTGGCGAGGCTGGAGCTCGCCTCCCTCGGTCTCAAGGCCCCCGCTATCTCGGGCGAAGGCGCCCAGTAGCCGCCGAAGAAAGGTCGACCGATCGCTCCCGATGAAGCGAGTCACCGGTTCCTGCACGCCTGCCGCGGCGAGGCTGTAGACGCCGTTCCGGTCTGGTTCATGCGCCAGGCGGGACGAAGCCTGCCCGAATACCGTGCGCTCAAGGACCGGTACACGATCCTCGAGCTCTGCCGGCAGCCGGATCTGGCGGTGGAGGTGACGCTTCAACCGGTCCGCCGTCTCGGCGTCGACGCGGCGATCCTCTTCTCCGACATCGTCGTGCCGTTGCAGGGCATGGGGATCTCCCTGGAGATCGAGGCGGGGGTGGGGCCGGTGATCGAGCACCCCATCCGCGCGGAGGATCAGGTCTCCTCACTCCGGGTGTTGCAGCCCGACCCCGATGTCGACTACGTCTTGGAAGCGATCAAGCTGCTCCGCAAGGAGTTGCGGGTGCCGCTCATCGGGTTCGCAGGGGCGCCCTTCACCTTGGCGAGCTACCTGATCGAAGGAGGCTCGTCCAAGAACCACACGCGGACGAAGGCGATGATGTTGGGGGAGCCGCGCGCATGGGACGCGCTGATGGAGGTCCTGTCCCAAAGCGTGCTCCTCTATCTGAGGGCTCAGGTCGAGGCGGGTGCGCAGGCGCTCCAGCTGTTCGACAGCTGGGTCGGGCATGTCGCGCCCGCCACATACGAGCGCCACGTGATGCCGTGGGTGAAGAAGGTCTTCGACGGGCTGCGGGACCTACAAGTGCCAACGATCCACTTCGGGATCGTCACCGGCGAGCTACTCGCGCACATGAGCCGAACGGGCGCAGACGTGATGGGTGTCGACTGGCGGGTGCCGTTGGACGAGGCGCGCCGGCGGATCCCGCAAGCGATGCCGGTTCAGGGGAACCTCGATCCGGCGCTATGCCTGGCTCCGTGGGAGGTGCTGGCGCGGGAGGCGACCGATGTGCTGGAACGCGGTGGGGGCCGCGGGCACATCTTCAACCTCGGCCACGGCGTGCTGCCGGAGACGGATCCGGGTGTGCTCGCCGCGCTCGTCGAACTCGTGCACTCGTGGAAGGTGCCGGTGTGAGCCGCGACGCGGTGTTGGTGATGGCGTACGGCACGCCGCTCGACCTGGACGACGTGGAGCGTTATTACACCGACATCCGGCGCGGGCAGCCACCCCCTCCCGAGCTGCTCGAGGAGCTGACCGATCGCTACCGCGCCATCGGCGGGAGATCGCCGCTCCTCGAGATCACGCGGGCGCAGGCGGCAGGCATCTCGGCGCGCCTCGGTGGAACGCCGGTCTACGTAGGGCAGAAACACTCGCCGCCGTTCATCCGTGACGCCGTTGCCGAGCTGCAGCGCGATGGGGTGGAGAACGCGATCGGGCTCGTTCTGGCGCCGCACTTCTCTGCCATGAGCGTCGGCGACTACGAGCTCAGAGCGCGGGCGGCCGCGGCCGCGGCCGGCTGGAGTGGCAGGCTCACGATGGTGGACAGCTGGCACCTGGAGCCCGGCTACGTCAAGTGGCTGGCCGAGCGGGTCACAGAGGTCGTGGCGGCGCTTCCACCCGAGCTTCAACGGGACGCTCTCGTGGTCTTCACCGCCCACAGCCTGCCCCGCCGCGTCCTCCAGAAGAACGACCCCTACCCGGACCAACTGGTGGAGACGGCCGAGGCGGTCGCGCGTACGGCCTCGATCAACAGATGGCGCATCGCCTGGCAAAGCGCCGGCCGAACCACCGACGAATGGCTGGGGCCAGACATCCTGGACGTCGTCGCGGCCGAAGCTGCAGCGGGCACCGAAGCGATCGTCGTCTGCCCCTGCGGCTTCGTCGCGGATCATCTCGAGGTGCTGTACGACATCGACATCGAAGCTCGAGCGGCTGCGGAACGAACGGGCATGGTTCTCGTGCGCACGCCTTCGCCCAATGACGATCCCGCGTTCCTGGACGCGGTCGCGGCCGCCGTGCGCCGCTGCCTCGCCGCGGCGCACTGATGCACCTCGTCGTCATCGGCGGCGGGATCACCGGTCTGGTCGCAGCCTTCCGAGCCTCAGCGCGGCCGGGGGTGGAGGTGACGCTTCTGGAGGCGCTCGGCGGCGTCGGCGGAAAGATCGACACGATCGCGCTGGGCGACGCGCGGATCGAGCTCAGCGCCGACTCGTTCCTCCCGCGCGACGACCGGCCTCTGCGCCTCTGCCGCGACATCGGGCTCGCTGAAGAGCTGGTCTCACCCGCCGATTTCGGAGCTTGGACCTATCAGCGCGACCGTCTCCACCGTTTCCCGGCCGGAACCGTGCTGGGATTTCCGGCTTCGCTGCCGGAGCTCTTGCGGACGGACCTGCTGACGCCGCTCGGAAAGCTGCGAGCCGGAGCCGACCTCGTGCACGGGTCTCGCCTCGCCGGAAGCGACCTCTCGGTGGCAG
>JADDQX010000158.1 GCA_016781115.1 Actinomycetota bacterium
TAGAGTGTCGAACCGGTTATGAGAAGAGGCCGTGCGTTGGGTCTAACAGTGGCAGTTCTTGTTGTCGGCGCATGTGGTTCAGACCAGGTCGCCCGACGATCAGAGCCGTCGCGTTCGCCCGCGTCGGTCGGAACGGCGTCCTCAGAGGAAAAATCATCCGGAGAGGACCAAACCTGCAGCGAGGAGATCCCCTTCGATGCGACCTATCTTCCAGGCGGCTTCGAGCACAAGCTCGTCCCGGGACCTGCGCCTAGGGGTCGGCCGCGCGATGGGGAGGAGCAGGTCATCTTTCATTTCAGGGGCAGCAATGGGCGCGCGATCGAAGTACGGCGCCCCGGCACCCTCTTCGTCGAATTGGCCCAGGGGGACGACGCCCCGACGATCCATGTTCTTGGCGAGGACACGGCAGCTTTCGGGCCCATCAACCCTGGTGGGAACGAGTTCATAGTCTTCATCACCTATCCCAGCAACGCCGACCCGGAGGATCAATGCGCCTGGTTCTCGCTGAACGAGGTCGGGGTTTCTCTTGCGGAATTGAAGAAGGTCGCAGAGGGACTCCGCGAAATCTAAATAGTCTCGCTGGTGTGTGACGACAGAACGGCATCGTTGTGTCACTCCTCAAGCGGCCACTCGCACCTCAACTCGCCATGCGGTTGATTCGTCGTAGATCTGCGCGTGCCGAAGGCGGCCGTGGAGAATCGCTACGAGACGGTTCGCTAGAGCTCGCAGTGCCTGGTTGTGGGTCTTTCCTCGGACCAGTTGCCGGTCGAAGTAGGCGCGAGCTCCCGGGGATGCAGTGAGGGAGGCGAACGCCCATAGGTAGCAGGCGTTGAACAACCGCTCGTTGCGGGCAAAGCGGGCCAACACGACGCGTCGGGTTCCCGATGCCTTCGTGATTGGCGACGTGCCCGCGTAGTTGCGCCTGGCTTTAGCATCGACGTAGCGGGTTCGGTCGTCGCCGAACTCAGCGAGCACCCGGGCGCCGAGGACCGTGCCGAGTCCGGGAAGAATGCGCAGGATCTTGGCCTCCGGGTGATCTTCAAAAGACGACTCGAGCTCCTTCTCCAGCTCCGCGATCTGCTCGTTCAGACCTGAGATCATCCTCACAAGCGACGCGGTCACGGTCCCATAGGCGGCAGTGACAGTGGCCGGCGCTTGGAGCTGCTGGGAGCGAAGCGCGGTCTGGATTTTCTCGGTCTTCGACTGATGTTCTTCTGGCGTCCGCCTCTCCTGAGCGCCGCGGCGATCTTGTGCGGGAGAGTCGTCGACCCAGCTCCGGGCTCGGTGCGATCGCCAGGATCGCGACGGCGTCTACCATCTCCTCCTCTCAGCTCGGCAGCAGCATCAGCCTCGAGGAGATAGGCGGTGTCCTAATGGATCAGTGCTCTCGATGGCACGACATCCCACGAGCCCTCATCTCTCCTCGCCGACCGGAGGGGCACGATCTAGCACTAAGGCTTGGAGCCTCGGAGAAAGTCGGTGCTCACCCTCCGGCTGGCTGAGAGGTCACCCTCCCACGAGGTCTTGCGACCCCATTAGGTGAAAGCGCAGCCGTCGACCGGGAGGCTGTGGAAGGTCGGCTACAAGCCGGATGCAGCGTCCGAGAAAACTGGTGCGTCTGGGTAGCGTGAGCCTCATGTTCGACCGGTCGTTGCGAACCAAGGCCGCGCTCTGTCTGGCCACAACGGTCGGGCTCCTCGTGGCAGGTAGCTGTCAAGCAGGATCGGACCCACAGAAGGGTGATACTCCCAAGCCTCCACCCATCGCATGGTCGGAACCTCTGTATGGCCGTCCGTTACGGCCCAACCGGGCCGCTGGCTGCGGTTCGATCTTGTTCTTGGGGTATAGAGAGGTTCCTAACAACACGGTCGACATCGCCCTGCTCGACGCAAAGCCGCCTCGAGTGACAGCGATCACAACGTTCACGACCACAGACTTCTCGTCCGCGGCGTGGTCCCCAGCGGCGCACTTCGTCGCTTTCACCGGGAAGGCTCGCAGGTCGGGACTGCGGGAGGAGCTCTTTGTCGTTCGTGCCGATGGCTCCGGACGCCGGCGGTTGACTCGGGGACTGAACGTCGACTTCGCTTTGTCGTGGTCGCCTGACGAGACTCAGATCGCGGTCAGGGACCTGGGTTCGGATTCGATCGTTGCTGTCGATCTCGACGGTCGTCATCGTGTACTGGGCGCGGCTCGAACCCCGTGTGGTCCCCCGCCGGGGAGTGGATCATGTATTCGGTACGCGATGGCGGACGAGCGTCGCTGGTTCTCGTGAGACCAGATGGCACTGGCCGCCGGGTTCTAGCTGAGCACGAACAGGGCGATCTCTCACCACAAAGCTGGTCGCCGGACGGGCGTCACATCCTCTACACCACCACGTTACGGGGCATAACTCAGCTCTGGCGCACCGACACATCAGGGAAGTCAGTGGTGCTGGACACGGGCCCAGCTGCCCGGATCGAGGAGGTGGCGTGGTCCCCGGTCGCAGATCGCATCGCATACGCCCGCAAGGCTGACGAGCAGGGAGCCATCGTGGTCGCTCCGATCGCAAGACCGCAAGAGGGCCGAGCTATCACGCCGATCTGCTGCCACGAGGGCCCGGATTGGTCCCCGGACGGCAAGAGGACCGTCTTTGGATCACTCCGGGGCCTCTCCATCGCAGGCGTTCACAGCAAGCGGACTGACAGGTTCGCGCTCGAGCGCTACTCCTACTCCAGCGATCCGGATTGGGCGCCCTGCTAAAGAGGGTCCCGATTCCCCGCGTTCAGGTCTAGATAATGGATGCCATGACGCCACTTCCGTATGTAGGACTGACTCTGCACGGTCTCCTCTTCGCGGCCCTCGTAGGCGTGTGCGCCTTCGACGACGGTGACCTGGCTCACGATTGGACCGACTGCCTCATTCCACTTGGCTTGATCCTGGTGCCGCTTGTCTTCGCCGCTGTCGGCACCCGCACACGCTCGTCGGGGGCACTTGTAGTCGCGGCGGTGATGGGCGTGCTCGTTGGACTTGTCTCACTCACGGGACCCGGCTTGTTCGTCCTTGTCCCTGCGGTCATCTACGGCCTCGCTGCCGTCCGTATCCCTGCCGAGCCATGAGACCCATGGCAAACGATCGCACGACATTCCACGACCTCTCATCCGTCCTCGCCGATCTGCGGAGACCTGCTCTACCGCAAACCCGAAGGCGCCTACGAAAGTGGGTTGCCGCTCGCCAACAACCTGAGGACTTCGCATAGGTGCGGCCTCGGTGAGCTGGCGAGTCGACGGGCAGTACGCTGCTCAGGTGGCTAGACGCACATCAGAGAACGAGGTTGAGCTCGTTCACATCCTCGCATTTGTCGTGTTCTTCCCGGCCAGCGCCATCTATATCGGTGCCCGAGCTCTCATCCGCCGGCAGAAAGCCATCACCCAGCGCTCCTGACTCCCCCATCAGGCCACCTCCTTCCGCGGCCTCAGCGAGAGGCACTGGCGATGGTCGACCAGCGCCCCGATGAAATTCCAGTAGTCGCAGTGCGACGCGATCTCGTACTTCGAGGTTGAAGCGGTTGTCCCTGACGACGACCCAGTAGCTCTGGTCGCTGCCTCCGACAGCCGTGACTGAGACGTGCTCGTAATCGTCGAGCGACTCCGCGAGCCGGACGGCTTCTTTCTCGAGCACTGCCATTGCGGCCTCCTTATGGTCGACGGCTTTCGTCGCTCGGAGCGCGCGACATCAGCGGAGGGGTCCAAGGGGACCGGCTTTAGCCGGCGGCGAGGATAAGGAGCGAAGCGGTACCGGAGCCGCCTTAACCCCGCCGCGCCGTGCGCTATACGGAAAGCGGCCGTCGACGTGGGGGCGGGCGGGACAACGAGAGCTGGAGTTGCGGGGGCGGGTCGGACGCCGCACGTCCGCGTCGGCGCGCTAGCCAGCGCGGCCGCGCTCGGTCAAACTGAGGCAACGCTAGGCGAGGAGGTGAGACTGGTGCGTCGGTCGACGATCGCGTTGGCATCGGTTCTGATGACGCTGGCCGCGTGTAACCAGGCGGCGCCGCCTGCATCCGAACCCGCGGGAGCCATCCACAGCCCAAGCGTCAACGACGCGGCGATCTTCTTTCCGACCTGGTCCAGCGATTCTCGCCCCACCGCCCTCGTCGGTGGGACGCTGGTGGCGCGGCGCGGATGCCTGTTCCTACGCACGGGAACCAGCCATGCGCTGGCTCTGTGGGAAGAGGGGTACTCGTACGTGGACCGGCAGTTGCTCGATCCCGCGGGTCAGCCGGTGGCGAGGGTCGGAGACGCGATCCACGGCGGCGGCGGGTACGCCTCGGACTGGGGGCACGCGCAGCAACTCGTCGGCGAGAAGATCCCGACGAGGTGCCGGCCCAAAGGTGCCGAGCCCTTCCTGCTTATCTACGACGTAGAACACGGGGCGTCGAGCTGACGGTGACCGATCCGGCGACCGCCGCAGGGGCCGAGATCTTGCCCAGACAGGAGACGTCGGCGGGCTAATCTGAACAGGTGCCCATCCGGTTCAATACACGTCGCTTAGGGATGGCCCTCGGCTTCCTCTCGGTGGCGATCGTCTCGTTGGGAATGACATGGGCGAGCTGGCCCACTTCTCCCGCGGAGCCGTGTGTCCGACCCGATGTGTCGACGGATGCGATACGTGAGTGTGTAGCGATCCAGGCTCGCGCCACCGAGCCGAGCGTTACAAGACTGATTCCCCTTCTCGTCGGCGCCACTACCCTGGCGGGGTCGATCATCATCGGGACCCGAGCAGCGCGTCGCGTGATGACGGTTGCTGAAGCGGCGTCGGAGCTTCAAGTGCAACCTGGCGAAGTTCGCCATTTGATAGACGAAGGGGTACTAGAGATCTACTACCGAGAAACCGGGGCGATCTATCTACATCCTGAGCAGGTACACCGGCTTAACGTCCAAGGGAGCAGCTAGACCAGTCACAGCACGCGAGTAGGTGCCTCCGAAAATCGGAGACACCTGTCGTGAAAGAACTCTCACGCGATCTGCTTTGCGTCGGCCGAGGACGCAGCCGAAGGCCCAAGCCACTCGAACGAGCGCCAGCTCCATCCGCCGCGCTGGCCAGGCAACTTCCCGGCACTCCGCCCGTTCCAATAAGACGGTGACGCAGATCCACAACCGGGGGCCGCAGGTGAAACACGTCAAAGCGTTACCCCGCTTCTGCTTGCATTGCTCATTGTCGTATCCCTGGTCACAGCGGCTTGGCCGCACGAAGAAACAGCCCTCGACCGGGATGACTCACCTGGACCCCTCGAGGGTCACGCCTCGCCAAGCTTGTGAAGGACCGACTGGGATGAGGATTATTTCGTTGGAACGTGTGAAGAAGCAGAAGGAGTTGGTGATGAAGCGCGTTTTGCTGTCGTTGTTCGCGGGAGCGATTGTTCTCAGCACGATTTCCCCCGCATCGTCGGATGACCGTCGTGTCGAGGATTCTGAGGGCGGCGGGAGTGGATCGGTTGATCTGCTCGCTGGTTCTCACGGTCACAGGGCTGTCGAAGGCGGGGCGGACTTTGGCGGGGGGTTCGGCGGTTACGTGATAGTCCATGACATCGAGAGCGCCGACGACTGGACCTTCGAGGGCGATTCTCTCGAGCTGCGGCTGACGTCGCGCCGCTGGCGGGTCGCACGGCGACTGTTCGTCAACGCCAATCCGGACGGCTCTCTTACCGGCGTCGTCTTTACCCGCGACCTATTCCGCGGCTATGCCAACGTCTACAGGC
>JADDQX010000159.1 GCA_016781115.1 Actinomycetota bacterium
CCTACAGCGCTTCGAACCAGCACCGGCAGATCCGCCTCACGCACCCATCTGACCCAGTCGTCCATGGCGTCTTGAACCGGGTCGCCTGGGGGAGGTGGGACAAAGAAAGAATTGACTATTCCGGCGCGACGAGGCCCGATGAAGTTCTGCCTCTTTCGGAAGTCACCCTTTTCGTCATCTGGGCAGCGCGGATCTCCATCTATCAACCGAGCGTGAAGCGTCTTGATCAAGCTCTGAGAAATCGGTCTCTCACGGATCAACTCGAATCCGAGCTCTGCGGTCCTAACGAAGCGCAATACCTCGTCAACGTCTCGCGATTTCGGTTCATCCTCCAATAGCTCGGACTCGAAAACCTGTGGCAGGGTCGTGTATGTACCTTCCAAGGCCGACGTACTCACGGCCTCTCGTCGAATCGCGGGACGGGCCACCAAGCGAGGGTTCGGAAGCCGTTTCCCGGCGCTATCGAGGCGACCCAGGGCATGCATTGCCTCTGCAAGTGCCGCCCAAGTCGTGGCATCGAGATCGATTTGGGAAGGCAGCGGATGCGGTCGAAAAGCGAAATGATCAAAATGCCTACCCTCATGGGTCCCTGAAATAGGGACCAGGACGCCTAGAGGCGATTTCTCGAATTGCGCGATGTCCATAGATTCAAGTTTACACCGTCGAAACTTGAATCTTCAACGTGTGATTTCAAGGTGACTAGACACTCGCCACAGCAATTCAATTGTCGACCCGGGTACTAGACCTTGGAGTTCGTCGGGCGATCGTGCGCCCTTTGATTCAACTACTAGCGCTCAACTTGAAATCAGCGCTCTGAGTTCAATTATCGGCGCACGCGCCATCTCAATCCGAATGCGGTGCCATATCGCCGCCAGAGGCACCCGCCTCTCATGCACGACCACGACGCACCGATAGGAGGCGAGCGTATAGCCACGCGCATCGACGAACGCATGGAGCGACTACGCGCCGCGCCCACCGAAGGCAAGTCCATGCTCGCCGGAGTGCTGGGGATCGAACGGGATCGCGTGCTGGAAGCCGGAGGTCGAACCTTCTGCGCGGCCGTTGTCAAGCTCAAAGGCATCAGCGCTCTGAACGAGCTCTGGACGGCAGCAGACAACCTTCCGAACCTGGAGGAGATCAAAGATCCCTTCTCCTGGATGGAGCGCGTGCTCGTCGACGACGAAGCGGGCTGAGTCTCTCGCTAGCGGGCGTCCCCCGTATAGCGGAACATCCACAGCCCGCTGTCTCGATCCGACACCAGGACGAGGGGCCTCCGAGCGCCTCGGGCAACGGGGAACACGCCCCAGAAGTCGTTGCCGCCACGAGCGATGAAATGGCCGCGCTCGACGATCCCGCTTCGCTCGAACGAGACGACGCGGAACCCGCCTGCGTAGTAGGAGATGTAGCCGAGATCGATGCCGCGGCGCGGGTCGGTCTTTATCTCGTGGATCGAAAGATGACCGCCTCCTCGCCGCGCGCGGCCGGCGTCGTCTGCCTGTGGGATCGCGTAGGCGTCTCGCCACTCCAAAGTGTCGGCGTCGTAGAGGTTCAGATAGCCGTAGCCGTCGAAGACCGACGCCACCTCTATCCGAACCCCGCGCTGTCCGATCTTGGGTTCGGCCCCCTCGCCGTATGAGACCTCGAGTCCGAATAGCTCGTGGAGCGCGGCGTGCGTCGTGCAGATCGCGTTGATCGTGACCTCGAAGCTCTCTGCTGCGGCCCCACACAGCGTGGCGTTCGGCTGATCATCTCCGGCGGCCCCCTCGTGAGAGTTCGGGATCACAACCGCGTCGTAGCCGGCCTCCTGCGCGAGGCGCACCTTGGTCGAAAAGAAGCACTCGCCGCGCTCGATCACGACGATCTTCTCGTCGCCCGCCCGCGTAGCCCGCGGCGGCGGGAGGCTTCCGCTGCAGCCGAGGCCGCCGAATAAAACGCGTCCACCGAGGCGATAGTCGTAGGTCTTGCCGACCGGCCGAGCCCAGTCGAACTCCTGAGCAGGAGCCTCGGAATCGCCGATACGCAGCTGAGTTCTGAAGGCCCCGAAGTCCTCGTCCGCTCCCAGGATGAGCTCGTTATCTGAGTCCCACGTCCCCTGGTGCGCGTTGCCTTCGGGAGGGGCGACACCGGTGACGGGATCGCGTCGCGGCCACTCGGTGTCTCCTAGATAACGCGGCTTCGCGGGATCGCTCACGTCGAGGGCGATGTAGCCGGCGTCCCAGTAAGACAGCAGCGCAGTCCAGCGCCCGTCGATCTTCTTCACCCAGAGGTCGTGGTGGTAGGTCG
Organism: Actinomycetota bacterium; assembly: GCA_016781115.1. Lineage (GTDB taxonomy): Bacteria > Actinomycetota > CADDZG01 > CADDZG01 > WHSQ01 > MB1-2. Next base: position 2,284 of record JADDQX010000159.1, read on the forward strand.
TGCCGCCAAAGGCGAGCCGGCGCTCAGCGTCGGGCCAGTCGTCGAGGCCGAATTCGCCCAGCAACTTCGGGTCGCTCGGGTCGGTGATCTCGATCACGTCGACGTTGTCGCGCTCTTCGTTGTCGGTGATGATCGAGAAGGCACGGTCGCCCGCGTCCCACGAGAAGAGGCTGTGGCTCGCATTCGCCCCAAGCTCGGGATGTTGGTCGAAGTCACCGAAGCCTTCGAACAGTGGCTTCGGATTGGCCGGGTCGGTCACGTCGAACGCGGAGATGCCGCCGTTGAAGGCCTCGTCCGGCCGACACGGCTCGAGGGAGACCGTCAAAACGTCACCCCGGAAGTGCGGTGTGTCGAGGTGGATCAAGCTGATGCCTTCGCCGACGTAGCTGTTGCCGCCGACCTCTATGAACGCGACCTTCTTCGGAGCGCGGGGCCGGCGGATGTCGACCACGTGCACGCCTGCGTTGGGGCAGGTGGGTCGCCAGGCTGCAAGGTAGGCGTGTCCCGCGAGGGCGCCCACGTCGCCGATCCCGTTCGGTAGGTCCCCGAGTGGGAGGTGACTGACCAGCTCGACGTTGTGACGCGACGGGCCCTGCAAGCGAGCAGCAGGCCGGTCTTGCGAGCCGGAGTGGCGATGAGTGCCGCGGGCTTCAGCTTCAGCCGCAGGGCGTCGGGCACGATCGCGCGGCTCGAGCCTCGCCGTTGCCGAGCAGCCGACGAGTGCAGTAGACAACGCGCAAAGAGCGACCAGCGCCTTCCGATACAGGGGAGACCTCCGGGTGACTAGGTGACCTCCACCCAAGTTAGCTCCCGTGCCGACTTACGCGCGCACGGTCGGAGCGGCCTAGGTCTTCTGCTGAGCTCTCGACGCTAGGAAATAGCGATCTCCCTCGAAGACGGCCGCGTACGTGTGCGACCCGTTGCGGTAACGAGGAGGCCGATCGAGTGTCGCCTCTCCGACAACGACCTTGCGCAACGGCTGCTGGCGACCGGAGACGCTGAGCTCGTCGAGGGAAACAACTGGGGCGACAGGTTCTGGGGAATCTGTCGGGGAGAAGGCCGCAACGAGCTAGGGAAGATCTTGATGAAGGTGCGCGACGAGCTGCGCTCCTAGGGCTGGGAAGCTTCCCCTATGAAGACAGACGCGTGATCGCGTCTCGCACTTCCCGAGATCTCTCACGGTGTCCCATACAACCTCAAGATCGATGGTCGCATAAGCATGGATGAGGAGGTTCCTAGTAGCGACCACCTCTCGCCACGGGATCTCAGGAGCCTTAGCTCGTGTGGTCTCAGAGACATGAGTTGCAGCTTCCCCAATGACTTCGAGTTGGCGGATGACGGCATCTTGAACCATCTCGTTAGCGTGAAAGTCATCTTCACCGCCGGCCGTGTATCTGGTGATGCGATCAATCGCGTGGCCGATATCCGATAGGAATTGACGCTCGTCTCTAGGCTGCAATGAGTGGACGCGCCTCCGCCAAGATGCGGTTCTTGAGAAGGGGATGAAGACTTCTCTCCGTCAGGATCTCCACTCTTATGCCCAGCAGATCCTCGAGTGCAAGGCGTAGTCCGGCTATGTCAAAAAGTGTCGTTCCGCGCGGAAAGCTCATCAACAGGTCGAGGTCGCTATCGGGCCGCGCATCTCCCCTGGATCGGGACCCGAATATCCGGATGTCGCGCGCGCCGAAATCTGCGGCTATAGCCAGTATCTCGTCAACCGGCAAATCATGCATATGTGACCACCTCGCTCACCGCTGAGGATAGCCAAAACGTGTGACGTCTGGGGGCCTAGGCCCGTCGGCCGCGCCTTAGTTGACGGCGCTCTTCCTCCGTAGCCGGCTGAACCATCGGAAGACGGTAGATGGATCCAGCGGGCTCGGTCGGGCGATATGAGATGCGAGCATCGGCCGGAGCATCAGACAGGTGATATCGGGTGCCCGTGAAAGTGATGTTCGTTCTATCCATCTTCCTCATCGTTCCGCGCCTCCGGAGCATGGACCTCTCCGTACATGGCCTCGTACTGCGTCATGTTGGCATTCAGCGCCTTCAGGACCTCAAAGATCAATGTTACGGGAATCTTGACGCGAGACACCACCAGGCACGGCACCTTGACCCCCGTCTCGCTCGGCTGCGCTCGCTCCGCGACGGCGAAGTCGAGGGTGAACTCGTAGGCGGTATGCCACACCGCTAGAAGATTTGCGTAAACACCTGCCTCGACTTCGGGAGGGACCCGGAAGTCGAACTCCATAGGCGAATCAGATGGGCTCATCGGGCTCCTTCCTAGAGACTCGGAGAGAGCTTAGGAACCACCTGTGACAATTAAGCCGACATCTCGCGGTTCCTCTTCGCGACCGTCGTCGGAGAAACTGACACACCTTGTGCATAGCCTTGCTGCATGATCGAGATGCTGGTGATCGCCATGGTGGGAGCGATCCTTCTCGCGGTCCCCGTCATGCTCGTCATCTACCGGGCCGTGGGCAACCTCATCGACTGGGTGATCCTCACGTTCGGGAACCCGGAGGCTGTTGAGCGCCTGAAACGCGAGCGAGGCTGGAGCGACGGGGGGCGCCCGAAAACCTGACACACCCTCTCCTTACTCTGAGAAAGCACGACGAGAAGGAGGGGAGATGGGGATCGACGCGCGTATCAGCGCTCACGCGATCGAGCGGTACCAGCAGCGGGTGGCGCCTTGCTCCAGGAGAGCCGCTCGCGAAGCACTGCAGAGCCTGCTCGAAAAGGGGCGGGTGACCGAAAAAGGTCCAACTCCACTGGAGGTTGAGAACGAGTTCGGCCGCCGTTCGTCGAACGTAGTCGGCCCCGCCGGCTCAGAGAGTTCGGAATAGCTATGACGCTGATCGAGTGGATCTTCTCGCATCTGGTCCAGCTGGTGACCTGGCTGTGGACCTCGGCGATGACGCTTTACTACCTCGCCGGTTTCTTCGTAGTGGCCGGTGGTCTCGTCATATTCACCGGGACCGTCGTCCACGAGCTCTGGAAACGGGGGCGCGATCAGCGGCCGATGGCGACGGGTCCACCGCCTCGGATCACAGTGCACGTCGAGAAACCTGAACATGACGCTCGAAGTGACGGAACCGCAGCTTCGAAGGCTGTTGGCCGAGCGGACCAATCGGCGCTGCCTGCCGGCGATTCGCGTGATGAAGACGAAGGCACGACGTAAACACCTCTGACGAAGCTACAGACCGTCAGTTCCCGAAGCCGGTGAGCCCTCTCGTTCTGTTCTAACGATGTTTATACTAGGGCGATGAGGAAGCGGCTCACACGCATCGGGAACTCCTGGGGGGTCATCTTGCCGAAAGAGGTCCTGGATCTACTCGATGTCGATGACGAGGTCGAGATTGAACTCGTCGGAAGCACCATGATGATCGCCGCCCCCGACGTAGATGTGACCGAGCTCCAGGCGAGCCTCGCCTACATAGCGTCGAAGCGAGAG
>JADDQX010000039.1:0-2229 GCA_016781115.1 Actinomycetota bacterium
CCGCGCCACCCCGCGTGCGCAACCGCCACGACGCCCGGACCCGCGATCACAACCGGTGTGCAGTCGGCGGTGAGGATCCCCACGGTCACTCCGGGCTCGGATGTGACCAGGACATCTGCCTCACCTGCAACCACGCGATGGGCTCGACCGATCCGAAGTACGTCGGCGCCGTGAACCTGGCGCGCCAGCCGGAGCGACTCCAGATCGAACCCGGCGCTGCGCGCAACCGCGTCGCGATTGCGCGCCACGTGCCGCGGATCGTCGCCGACCGTCGCGGCGAGGTTCAGCGAGTCATACGGCTGAGAGCTGCAACCGCCCTCGCGATCCGTGAAGCTGACCGCCACGCCGTAACGCCCCGCCTCGTCGTCCACGAGCAGGCGAAGCCCCGCCCGATGCACATGCGTTAGCGAAGGACGATCCGAGCTCATCGCGTCTGTCTATCAAAAGGAAGAAGAAGAGCGGGACCGCGAGGTCGGTCCCGCTCTCCGGGGAAGTTGCTCGGTGAGGCTTATTCGTTGCGCATGAAGGCGGGGATGTCGAGGTCGGGGTCCGCGTCGAAGACCAGTCGCTCCTCGCGCTGCTTGCTTCCTAGGAACGCAGGCTCGTCGTCGTCGCTCGTTACCGAGAAGATCTCTTCGTCCGGCTTGACCAGGTCTTCGGCCTCGCGCTGGCCCCAGCGATCGAACCCGGCGGCGATCACCGTCACCCGCACCTCGTCACCCAACGTGTCGTCCACGACGGCTCCGAAGATGATGTTCGCGTCGGGATGGGCGGCCTGCGAGATGATCGTTGCGGCCTCGTTCACCTCGAACAGCCCGAGGTCGGATCCGCCCGCGATGTTCAAGAGGACGCCGCGCGCGCCCTCGATCGAAGCCTCCAGCAGCGGCGAGGAGATGGCGGCCTTGGCCGCATCGGCCGCACGATGGTCGCCACGCGCTTGTCCGATGCCCATGAGGGACGATCCCGCGTCGGTCATGACCGCTTTCACGTCGGCGAAGTCCAAGTTGATCAGGCCCGGCGTGGTGATCAGGTCGGTGATGCCCTGAACCCCCTGAAGGAGCACCTCGTCGGCCATGCGGAAGGCTTCCAGCACCGACGTGGTCGCGTCGCCGACGTCGAGGAGCCGATCGTTCGGGATGACGATCAGCGTGTCTACCTTCTCTTTGAGCGACGTGATTCCGGTGTCGGCTTTCAACGCACGCTGCCTGCCCTCGAACCCGAACGGCCGCGTCACGACGCCGATGGTGAGCGCGCCGATCGACTTGGCGATCTCCGCGACGATCGGGGCCCCGCCGGTGCCGGTCCCGCCTCCCTTGCCCGCGGTGATGAACACCATGTCGGCGCCCTTCAGGACCTCCTCGATCTCGCCGCGGTGCTCCTCCGCGGCCTTGCGGCCGACCTCGGGATCCGCCCCGGCGCCGAGGCCGCGGGTGAGGTCGCGGCCGATGTCGAGCTTGACGTCAGCATCAGACATCAGCAGCGCCTGAGCGTCGGTGTTGATGGCGATGAACTCGACGCCCTTCAAGCCGACCTCGATCATCCGGTTCACCGCGTTCACACCGCCGCCGCCGATTCCGACGACCTTGATGACCGCTAGGTAGTTCTGTGGTCCCGTGGCCACTAGACCTCCTTCCCACCCTGGAAACCGGAACGCAAGACCGCGACGGGGGAAGGATCGCCGCGGTATCTGCCCAGGTCAGCGGGTAGATCGATTGCTCAGTCTCTACTTCAGGCTTATAGTTATGTCAACCTGTAGTGATGGTCGAGGAATATAGCGACGAGCGCGGGGGGAGTCAAGGTTCACCCGCTACGGCTTTTCGCGCTCCGCGGCGAGCGGCCGAAGACCTACGGAGTTGGGGTGGTGACGGGCGCAACCGCGGGCGCAGCCGCGTCGGGCTGAGCTGCCGCGGAGACCGCGGGGCTGGTCGGCACCCGGATGTCGATATAGCCCCCGCCCGCACCCGTGAGGCGCAGGTCGGCCAGCAACGTCCCCAACACCTCGTTCTTCGCGCGCAGCGCCTCGGCCGCTCCGAATCGCACCTGGGTCCCGTCTTCCAGCGACAGGGTGATCCGCTCGGTAGTAGGCGCGACCACGGCCTGGACCTGGCGCCGGATCCGAGCGGACAAAGAGTTCAGTGCCGCGAGCGCGTCTCGAACCTCCGCCTCCTCAACGGCGCTCCCCTCCTCCAGCTCCGACACCCGGGCGCCCGCCAGCACGGGGAGCTCGCG
>JADDQX010000039.1:2298-4133 GCA_016781115.1 Actinomycetota bacterium
CACCACGGCCGGGACGCGCTCCACCACCTTCACGCGCACCGTCCCCGGGAGCTTCCGGTCGACGCGGGCGCTGTCGACCCACGGGAGCCGTTCGACCTGAGCCTCGATCTCGGCCGGGGAGGCCAGCAACAGGTTGTCGGATTGGTCGAGCTCCGCGACCAGCGCCACGTCGTCGGCCGACACGTGCTTGCCACCCACGACTACGACGTCGTCGACCGCCAGCAAGGGCGACCAGAAAGCCACCCACACCGCGGCGGCGATGGCGACCACGACACCGAGGGTGATGAGCCCGCGGCGGCGCCGCGTCCGCTCGATCGCGCGGCGTCGCCGTGAGATCCGAGGGTCCGTCCGCACCCGCTCTGCCGTGGTCATCGCGCGGCCCCCACGCTGGCGACGGGGCTGTCAAAAGGGCCCACGAACCTCACCTCCGGTTCCAGCTCGACCCCGAAGCGGTCGAGCACCCGTCTCCTCACGTCCTGAACGAGATCGAACACGTCCTGAGCTGTCGCTCCGGGCGACGCGATGAAGAAGTTGGCGTGCAGATCCGACACCTGCGCGGCCCCTACCCGGTGCCCCTTCAGCCCGGCTGCCTCGACAAGACGCCCCGCGGCATCGCCGGGAGGGTTCTTGAAGGTGCTTCCCGCGTTCTGCAATGCACCGGGCTGCGTCTCCGCCCGATGCTTCCGGTAGCTCTCCATGCGAGCCCGTACCGCGTGTCCTTCATCTGGAAGCAACTCGAACGCGGCCGCGACCACGACCTGCTTTTCGCTGAGCGCGGAGCGGCGGTAGTCGAGCGCGAGCTCTCGCGCTGGGATGCCGATGAAGGCACCGGCGGCGATGTCGAACACCTCGACCGAGGTCAACGTGTCGGCTACCGCTCCTCCGTGCGCGCCGGCGTTCATCCGAACGCCGCCACCGACCGAGCCGGGTATCCCGACGGTGAACTCGAGCCCCGACAACGACCTCCGCGCCGCCCAGTTGGCGAGGAACGGAAGCGAGGTGGCCGCGCCCGCAGCGACCCGCGTCGAGTCGTCCTGACCTCCCCTGATCCACGACAGCGATGGCCCCATGCGGATGACGATCCCGTCGAACCCCCGGTCGGAGAACACTGTGTTGGAGCCGCGTCCCAACGGCAGAACGGGAACCTCTGCCGGATCGACGCCGGCAGAGATGCATGCGGTAGGGAGATGCAGCAGATCCTGTGCGGACGCCGGCTCGAACACGACCGCGGCGCTCCCGCCGACCCTGTACGTCGTCAGCGGGGCGAGCGACCGCTCTAGTGCGACCTCGCCGTCCGCCAGCTCCCGCAGTCGCTCCCCCACCGTTCGCAGGTTCACCCGGTCTCTCCCAGCCGCGCCAGCAGCTCGTCGGCCACCGAGGTCACGTCGCCGGCGCCGAGGGTGAACAGCGCGTCTCCCTCCCGCAGCGTCTGTTCTAGATAAGCGACGAGTTCCGCTCGATGCGGCAGGTAGGCAACCGGGCGCCCCGGGAAGGTCGCGCACACCGCGTCCGCGATGAGCTTGCCGCTCACCCCCGGCACCGGCGCCTCGCCCGCTCCGTAGACGTCGGTCAAGACGATCCTGTCGGCTTCGGCGAACGACCCTCCGAACGCGCCCGCGAACGCGGCCGTCCTCGAATACCGGTGCGGCTGGAACACGGCCACGATCCGGTCCCACGGCCCGGACCGGGCTGCTGCCAGCGTCGCCTTCACCTCGGTCGGATGATGCGCGTAGTCGTCGATGATCGTGACCCCGTTCACGTGACCGCGCAGGTGGAACCTCCGCTCGACGCCGCTGTAGCGGCCGAGCCCCTCCGCCGCGCGCTCGAGAGCGACG
>JADDQX010000039.1:4149-13048 GCA_016781115.1 Actinomycetota bacterium
CCGCGGCGGCTGCGAGCGCGTTCGAAACGTTGTGGCGGCCGGGAACCTGGAGGTTGACCGGGACGCTCGCGCCCTCGTATTCGAGATCGAACCTCGTGCCGGTCCCGACCGGCGTGACGTTGATCGCGCGGACATCTCCATCGTCGCCGAACGTGACAACGCGCCGGCCCGTGGAACGCGCAGAGGCGCAGAGTTCGGCGTCCTCGACCGGCACCACGATGGTCCCCTCCGAGTGCGTCGCTGCCATGAACCGATCGAAGGCGCTCCGCAACTCGTCCAGCGAAGACCAGTGGTCCACATGGTCTTCCTCGACGTTCGTCACCACCGCGATGTAAGCAGCGAGGAGCAGGAACGAGCCGTCGCTCTCGTCTGATTCCGCGACCGCGAGGTCGCTCTCACCCGCACGCGCGTTCGTGCCCGAGTCGTTCAGGCCGCCCCCCACCAGATACGTGGGGTCGACCTCTGCCGCTCGGAGCACCGAGACGATCATGGAGGTCGTCGTCGTCTTCCCGTGCGTGCCCGCCACCACTATCGAGCGCCGCTCTTCCAGGATCGATGCCAGGGCCTGGCCGCGCGACAGGATAGGGATCCCAGCGGCTCGCGCAGCAGCGAGCTCGGGGTTCGACTCCCGGATCGCAGACGACATCACCACGACCGCCGCATCGGCCACGAGACGCGCATCGTGACCGACCTGAACCTCCGCGCCCATCGCCTCGAGCACGGTGGCGGCGCGCGAGCGCTTCAGGTCCGAACCGGACACCGACGCTCCCCGCTCGATGAGCACCTTCGCTATCGCCGACATCCCGGCGCCGCCGATCCCGATGAAGTGCACGCGGCCCCCGGACAGAAGCGTCACCTAAGCCACCTCTCGAACCACATGGGCGAGGCGCTGCGCGGCATCTGGGCGACCGAGCGCGAGGAAGCTCTGACTCATCTCCTTGAGCTTCGCGTCATCCAGCAGCAAAGCGGCGGCGATCTGCGCGACGGAAGCCGTGGTGGTAGCGGAATCGTCGAGCACTAGCGCGGCCCCCGCACGCTCCGCGACCCGCGCTTGGCGCTCTTGTTGCCGGTCCCGGTGGTAGGGATAAGGCACGACGATCGCGGGCAGCCCCACGACGGCCAGCTCCGCGAGCGTCGTCGCGCCGCCGCGACACAGGGCGAGGTCGGCGGCCGCGTAGGCAAGCGGCATGTCTTCGACGAACTCGACGAGCTCGTAGAGCAATCGGCTCGACGAGCCGCGAGAGGCGCCTTGCTTCAGTTGCGCATAGGCCAGACGGCCGGCGACGTGCAGCACCTGCACGTCGCCTCGTTCCGCCCACGCATCGAGGAGGCCGTGGGCGGACTCGTTGATCCGCTTCGCCCCTTGGCTGCCTCCGAACACCAGCAGGGTCCGGCGTGCAGGATCGAGACCGAACCGCTCCAGGGCACGCTCTCTCAGCGCTTCCTTGGAGAAGGTCGCGAACTCCGGAGCGACCGGGTTCCCGACATAGACGCCCTTCGCGCCGGCGGCTTCGAGGGTGTCCTCGAAGGACACCGCGATCTTCGCTGCGAACGGCTTGCTGACCTTGTGCGCGAGTCCGAACACGATGTTCTGCTCGTGCAGCACTACGGGGGCGTTCAAACTGCGCGCGGCCAGCACGGCGGGCAGGCTCACGTAACCGCCCATCCCGACGAGCACGTCCGGACGCGCGCGCTCGAGCAACCGACGAGCTCCCACAACCGCTCCTGCAGCGCGGGCGCCGGTGCGCGGGAGGAGCCACGGCTTCGCTCTGTCGAAGCCGACCACCGCGATCTTCTCTAGAGGGAACCCCGCGGCGGGCACGAGAGAGGCTTCCGCGCCGGACGCGGTGCCGATGAAGGACACATCGTCATCGGACATCGCGCGAGCGAGGGCGATCGCCGGGTTGACGTGGCCCGCCGTCCCTCCTCCGGCGATCACGATCCTCAAGCGTTCGCCGGCTCCGCGGGCTTGCGCGACCTGGTGGATCTCTTGCCCTGCCGCGCGATGTTCGTGAGGATGCCCATCGCCACGAGGGACACCACGAGAGACGATCCGCCGAACGAGACCAGGGGCAGTGGGACGCCGGTGATCGGCATCGTCGCGGTGACGGCGCCGATGTTGATCAGCGCCTGGACACCGATCCAGATCGTGATCCCGGTCGCGACGAACATCCCGAAGCGATCGCGAGCAGAGCGCGCTATGCGAACGCCGAGATAGGTGATGAAGCCGAACAGGCCGAGGACGGTGAGGGTGCCGAGCAGCCCCATCTCCTCGCCCAGGATCGCGAAGATGAAGTCGGTGTGCGCGTTCGGGATGTAAGACCATTTCTGCCGGCTCGCGCCGAGACCGACCCCGAGCCAGCCGCCGGATCCCAGCGCGATCAACGACTGGATCGTGTGGTAGCCGGTGTTCAGAGGATCCGCCCACGGGTCCATGAAGGCGAGGACTCGCTCCCGGCGATACTCCGCGCTGAGCGCCAAGGCCGCGGCGCCACCTACACCCACGAGCCCCATGGGAAAGAGGTACCGGTGCGGAGCCCCCGCCATGAACAGCATCCCCAGCCCGATGGCGCTCAGAACGAGCGTCGTGCCCATGTCCGGTTGCATCATGACGAGAAGCACGAGGAGGCCGAGCACCGGCGTGAAGGGCAACAGCGTGTGCGAGAGGTCCTGGAGCGTGGACTCCTCTTTGCGCGAGAACACATCGGCGAGGAACAGGATGAGCGCCAGCTTCGCGAGCTCCGACGGCTGGAAGGCGAGCGGCCCCGCGCCGATCCAACGGGCGCTCCCGCCGGCCACGATGCCGACGCCCGGGATCAACACGGCGACCAGCAACAGCCCGACGAACGGGAGGAGCGCGTAGCCCTTGTTCTTCAAGCGGCGATAGTCGGTGCGAGAGAAGAAGACGAAGCCGGCGAGCCCGATCGCGGCCCACAACAGCTGCTTGTTGAAGAACAGGAACGAGGAGCCGTAGGTGGCGAACGAAGAGACCGAGCTGGCCGACAGGATCATGATCAGCCCGAGTAGCACGAGGGCGCCCGTCGCGACGATGAGCAGCGCTGCGGGCTCGCCGCGCTTGGTAGCGGCAAGGCGGCTGGTGGCGCCGACTGCAACCCCGAGCGTGCCGCTACGTGTTGCCATCTGCTCCCCTCTCCGGATCCCTCAAGAGCTCGGCGACGCTGCGCGCGAAGTCCTCGCCGCGCGCGGCATAGCCCGCGTACATGTCCAGGCTCGCACAACCCGGCGACAGCAAGACGGATCCTCCGGCAACAGATCTGCGTGCGGCGGCGGTCACGGCCTCGCTCATGGTGTCCACGACCTCCACCGGCACGAGTCCTTCGAAGACGCGCTCCACCTCCCTCTTGGCCTCTCCCAACGCCACCACCGCGATCAGCGAGGGGGCTGCCTGAGCAAGGGGGCCGAGGTCGATGCCCTTGCTCCGTCCACCCGCGATGAGAACGACATCGCGCATGCCACGAAGCGCCGCGAGCGTCGCGTGCGGGTTGGTCGCCTTGGAGTCATCTATGTAGGTGACACCTCCGCTGGTGGCGACCACCTCCAGCCGGTGCCCGAGAGGCCGGAACGCGGGCACCGCGCGAGCAACGGCGCGGGGATCGACGCCATATTCGAGGGCCGCGCCGGCGGCCGCGACCGCGTCCTCCAGCCCCGTCACCCCCGGAAGAGAGACGTCGTCGGCAGACATCACGCGGCCCCCACGCCATACGACGTCGCGGCCGTCGACGCCGATCCCTCCCTCCGGCACCAACTCCGCCGAGAACGGCGCGATCCGGGCCGTTGCTGCACGCGCTATGTCCATCGCATGTTGGTCGGCCGCGTTCGGAAGGAAGACGTCGGTGCTGGTCTGGTTGGCGACGAGGCGCGCCTTCGCCGAGCGATAGGCCTCGAACGAACCGTGCCAATCGGTGTGATCCTCGGCGACGTTCAACAACACCGCGACGCGCGGCCTGAAGCGATGCGTCGCCTCTAGCTGGAAGCTCGAGACCTCCAGCGCGATAGCGCCGTTGGCCGGCACGGCCGCGATCGCATCTATGAGCGGGTACCCGATGTTGCCGGCAGCCGCCGTCGGCACCCCCGCCTCCTCCAACACCGCCGCGAGCAGCGACGTCGTGGTCGTCTTGCCGTTGGTCCCACTGACCGCAAGGAAGTCGCAGTCCGCCAGGCGGTACGCGAGCTCCACCTCGCTCCACAGCTCGAGCCCTTCACTCCGGATCGCATTCGCGATCGCGGCCGTCGGAGGGATGCCGGGGCTGATCACGGCGAGATCCGCGTCGAGACGATCGAGGTCGTGACCGCCGACCTCTACCTCGGCCCCCAAGCGCTGCAGGTATCCCGCCCTCTGCGCGAGCAGCTCTCCGTCGCTCCCCTCGGTCACGCGCACCTTCGCGTGCAGATCCAGCAGCGCCTTCGCGGCGCTGAACCCGCTCACGCCGAGGCCGACGACGAGCACGCGCTTCCCGCTCAGCTCGGCGCGGCTCAGAGAGCGCCCCCCTTGGAGATGAAGTCGGCATAGAAGAGGCCGACGCCGAACGCAACCGACAGCCCGGACAACACCCAGAAGCGGACGATGACGGTGAACTCCGGCCACCCCGCGAGCTCGAAATGATGATGCACGGGCGCCATGAGGAACATCCGTTTGCCGGTGCGCTTGAATACGGCGACCTGGAAGATGACCGACAGCGTCTCCACCGCGTAGAGCCCACCCAACAGCATCAAGAGCAGCTGGGTGTTCAAGAGGATGGCCAGAACGGCCATCGCGCCACCGAGCATCAACGACCCTGTGTCACCCATGAAGACCTTGGCCGGCGCGGTGTTCCACCACAGGAACCCCGCACACGAGCCGAACAGAGCGGCCGCGACGATCGCGAGATCGAAAGGATCCGACCCCGTCGCGACGAGGTCGTAGAAGCCCGGGTGGCGGAACTGCCAGAACCCGATCACGACGAAGGCGCCCAGCACCTGGGCCGCGGACCCCACGGCGAGGCCGTCGAGGCCGTCGGTGAGGTTCACCCCGTTCGAGGCCGCCGCGATCATCAAGAAGACCCACACGAAGAAGAAGATGCCGAGATCGAGCTTCGTTGAACGGAAGAACGAGAGATCGGTTCCGATGTGCACGAAGTAGACCGCGCAGAACCCAAAGACGCCCGCGATGATCAACTGGCCCAGGAACTTCGCCCTCTTGTGGAGCCCCAACGACCGCGACTTCTTGATCTTGATGATGTCGTCGAGGAAGCCCAGGAAGCCGAGCGCGACGATCGTGCCCATGGCGAGGATGCCGCTGTCGCGGAAGGGCGCGTTGCCGCTGATCCCGAAGTGGCCGAGCACGTAGCCGACGACCGTCCCGGCGAGGATCACGAGGCCCCCCATGGTCGGGGTCCCCCGCTTCTCGTAGTGAGCCTTGGGACCTTCCTCGCGGATCAACTGGCCCCACCCGCGACGGCGGAACTGCTTGATCGCCCAGGGGGTGCCGAACAGCGTGAGAAGAAGACCGACGGCGCCCGCCACGAGGATGTTCGTCACCGGGCGGCCCACCCCAGGTCGCTCAGCGCGCGGCGCGCCACCTCGCGATCGTCGAAGGGGATCGTTCGATCGGCGAACTGCTGCCCCGTCTCATGGCCTTTGCCCGCGATCACGACGACGTCGCCCGGGCGCGCCGCCTGCAGCGAGGCCGCGATCGCTTCCACGCGGTCCACCGTCACGACAGCGGGGCCTTGCGGTGGGTGAGCGATGACTCCCTCGACCACCTGGTCGATGATGGCGTGAGGGTCCTCGCTGCGCGGGTTGTCGGACGTCACCACGACGACGTCGGCTAGCTGCGCGGCCACGGCTCCCATCAGCGGCCGCTTGCCCCGATCCCTGTCTCCGCCGCAACCGAAGACGCAGATGACGCGGCCGTCACGCGTCACTCCACGCGCGGCTCGCAGCACGTTGTCCAACGAATCGGGGGTGTGCCCGTAGTCCACGACCACCGCGAAGGGCTGTCCGGAGTCGATCGCCTCGAACCGCCCCGGAACGCCAGACAGCGACCGAAGGCCTTCCTCGATCGCCGCGGGCTCGAGGCCCGCCTGAAGCGCGACCGCGGTCGCTGCCAGACAGTTCGAGACGTTGAACCCGCCGATCAACCGCGTCTTCACATCGATGCCGCCGAGGGGGGTCTGGACCTTGAACCGGCTGCCGGTGGGTTCGAACTCGACCCCCTCCGCCCTGACCTCTGCATCGGTCGACATACCGAAGCCGATGGTCGGAACCTCTGCCGCCGAGATGAGCCGCCGACCGTGGTCGTCGTCGATGTTGACGGCGCCGCGCTCGCACCGCTCGGGAACGAACAACGAACGTTTCGCCTGAAAGTAGTCCTCCATGTGCGCATGGAAATCCAGATGGTCCTGCGACAGGTTGGTGAAGCCCGCGGCTTCGAAGACGACACCTTCCACCCGGTGGAGCACCAGCGCGTGCGAAGTCACTTCCATCGCAACGTGGGTGACGCCGTTCGCCACCATCTCGGCGAAGAGCCTCTGCAGGTCCAACGATTCGGGGGTGGTGCGCACGCCCGACTTCACGCGGTCACCCACCCGCGTCTCGATCGTCCCGATCAGCCCGGTCGTGTTCCCGGCGGCTCGCAGGATCGACTCGAGCAGGAACGCCGTCGTCGTCTTCCCGTTGGTCCCCGTGACGCCGAGGATCCGCAGGCGCTGCGCCGGCGAGCCGAAGAAGCCTGCAGCTATCCGGCCCATCGCGCGGCGGACGTCGCTCACCACCAACTGCGGCACCTCCAGCGGTTGGCGCTGTTGCACGCACAGCGCGGCGGCGCCCTGACCGACGGCCGCGGCCGCGAAGCGGTGCCCGTCGGTGGTCGCTCCAGGCACGCAGAAGAACAGGTCTCCGGGCGCGACGCTCCTGGAGTCGTAGGAGACCCCCGCGATGCGTTCCTCGCCCGCGCCCAGAACCTCCACCAGGAGGTCACCGGAGAAGGGGGCCAGGGACGCCAGGGTGTGCACGGCCTGCGTCTGATCCATCACAGCGATGCTAGTCGTAGGTCTGAGCGTCGCCCGCCTGTTCCGCTTGGATCTCGCGGGCGGCTCTCTCGGCGTTGCCGGTGGGCGCGACGCCGAGGTGGCGAAGTGCGAACTGCGTGATGGTCTTGAACGTAGGGGCCGCCGTCGAACCTCCCCAGATGGGGCTCGGCTCGTCGAGCACGACGATCACGACGATCGCGGGCCGGTTCGCCGGCGCGAAGCCCGCGAACGATCCGGTGTAGGAGTTCCCGTAGCCGCCGGTCTCCAGTGGCTTCTGCGCCGTCCCGGTCTTGCCCGCCACGGCGTATCCGGGTATCTGCGCCTCGATCCCCGTTCCTTTCTCGGTCACACCGGTGAGGATCTCCGTCACCTTCTTCGCGGTGGAGCGCGACACCACCCGGCGCGTTGCCGGAGGTGGCGAAGGTTCCAAGCGACCGCCGCCGGTCATCGTCGCGGCGAGCAGCTTCGGCTCCACCCACGTGCCCTCGTTGGCGATCGTCGAGTAGGCGGCCGCCATCTGAAGCGGCGTAACCGCGATCCCCTGGCCGATCGGGATGGTCGCGATCGTCGGCCCGCTCCAGTCGCTCCGGTCCAGAACGATCCCAGGCGACTCGCCGGGGAAGTCCAACCCGGTCTTGCTCCCGAAGCCGAACCTCCGCACGTAGCCGTCGAGCTCCTTGCCGCCCAACTCGAGCCCGATCTGGATCGTCCCGATGTTGGATGACTCGTGGATGATCTCGGCGACCGTCATCTTCTCCGTCGGATGCGGATGAGAGTCGTGAAAGACCCGGTCCGAATATGCGTACGAGTCAGGAACGACGAACTGCGTCCTGGGAGTCACGACCTTCTCTTGGAGCGCGCCCGAGGTGGCGACGATCTTGTACGCAGAGCCGGGCTCGTAGACATCCGTCACGGCGCGGTTGCGGCGGTCGATCTCGCTGAAGCCGCCCGGGTTGTTCGGGTCGAAGTCGGGCACGTTGGCGAGCGCGAGGATCTCGCCGGTCTGCGGCCTCATCACGATGGCGGTGCCGGCGTCCGCGCTGAAGGTCTGGGTCGCTTCGGCCAAGGTCGCCTGCGTGAAGTACTGGAGCTCCTTGTCGATGGTGAGCAGCAGTGAGCGTCCCGGCCGCGGCCTCTCGTATTCGAACTCGGCCTGTGGCAGCGGGCGTCCGGCCGGGTCCTGCTCGAGCGTCATCGAGCCCGGCGTGCCGTCGAGGATCGCCTCGTACTGCGCCTCTATGCCCTCGAGACCGCGGCCGTCGATGTCGACGAAGCCCAGAACGTGCGAGGCGAGACGCCGTCCGGGGTAGTACCTCTTCGGCTCCGCCTCCATATAGATGCCGGGCAGATCGAGGTTCTTGACCCTTTGCGCCACCTTCGGGCCCACCTGCCTCGCGAGGTACTGGAAGCGGCAGTCGCAGGCAAGCTTCTGCTCCAGCTCGCGGGCATCGAGGTCGAGGACGGGCGCGAGCCTCGCCGCCTCGCCCGCCGGGTCGCTCACGTGCTGTGGGTCCGTCCAGACGGTGTGCAGGTCGACGGAGATCGCAAGTGGCTCGCCCACGCGGTCGAGGATCGCGCCGCGCCGCGCGGGGAACTCGATCACGCGGTCCCTCTGAGCCACCGCCAGCTTCGCGTACTCCGGCCCCTCGACGATCTGGAGGACGAACAAGCGCGAAGCCATGCCCATGAAGGCGAGAGTGAAGACGAAGAACATCACCACGAGGCGCCTCGGCGACCGCGATCGCGAGCGGCGTTTGCCTCCCCCTGCAGAAGAGGCCGACCGCCGAGCGGTCGACCTACCGGTGGTTCCTGCGGTGCGCCTAGAGGGAGGAGGCGGCATCAGGGCGCGTCACCGACGCTGAGGGCCG